>NZ_JBINIY010000001.1:0-418084 GCF_043656315.1 Streptococcus hepaticus | reverse complement strand
AGCATAGCTGGTGGTTTTCTCATTTTTCTCTCCGAGAAAAACTGGCTGGAAGCCATAATAAAGGAGTTTGGGATTTATGAAAAAGATAATGAAGGTTTTTACCTCGCTACTTTTGGCCTTATTGGTTAATTTAGCGATATCTCCTAGTTTAGTTGTTTTGGCAGATGAACAATATAATCTGAATAGTTCTTATGAAGTAGTTCAAAATTCAGATTACTCAGTGACTTTAATTGATAAAGTTAAGGGTGAGTCTGTAACCATTGACGTTGTAGATAATCATAATGCAATTTATACAGACAATAGTGGAATTAGAAATAAAGTTTATATAGATGATATTGGAAATGTCTATTTAAATGGTATTTTGAAAGTATCAAGAGACGATTTTAATAGTCGTGTTGTCAAAGAAGATACTCCTGTCAGTGATGGCCCTGTTCGAATGATGAGATCGGCAGCAAATTTGAAGTATACATATTTGGATACTCTATATTATGATACGAAGACCCAAGGGGATATTCAAGGGTTAGCACTTAGTCTATTATCTTTTGTCCCTTATGTTGGTCCTGTCTTTGCTATTGCTGGAATTATTAATACATTTAAGAGTTTGGGACATCCAACTATGTATGTTAAAATAAATAGATATTATGCGGGAGGAAATCAGTTTTATAGATATGATTCTTTCTTTTACTCTGATCCAGGAAGGACAAATCTAGTAACAAAAAGAACAGAATACAAACAAATGTGGTAAGTAATTTTTATGTAAAATTCGATAACCATTAAGCTAGATATTTATTTATAATTATTGTTAAAAATATAAGAATTGATTTCTACTTCTTTATTTCAGGCAAAACTACTTCAAAAAATAATTTTGCTTAGTCGCATTCCAAATAGCAACTATTTTTGTGCCCTCTGACAAGTCATTTTTATCATCAGAAGATCGAACTTGTTTCTAGGAGGATTTCCTCCTCACTTCCAACATATAAAACCAGCAATAAAGAGTCTGGGACAAAAGTCTCAGGCTCTCTAATTTTCTATAGTTTTAACAGTTTGACGCAGTGGTTGACTGAATGTTCTCATCCCTTGCTACGCAAGAGATTTCGACCAGTCTAGTCAACTGTGCGGAGGTGGGACGACAAAATCGATTTCTGCGAAATCACGATTTTTATCCCACTCTCTTTTAATTTGTAGCTGGGCGAACAAAGACCAGTTCTTGTTCCTTGGACAAATCAGCTTGATAGACAAAGCCATCAATGGATAATGTTTTTATCTGGTCAATAGTTTCTACATTCTTTTCAGCCATCAAGGATAGGAAACGACCGCGACCTTTTTTAGAAATGGTAGAGTGTATTTTACGCTGACCATTTTTTTCTTCCATAAAGATTAGCTTTATCATTCGAGCCTGTACACTGGGTGAAAAGACCGCTTCAAACTCAGACGACATGAGTGATACAAAGTATTCGTCGTCTCCAATAACTTGGTCAAATTGCTGGCGCCAAAATTGCTTTAGAGACTTGCCTGCTACTTTGAGACTACCTTGGAAGTCTAAGCGGTGTGGTGAAATCAGATCAAAAACATTGATAACACCATAAAATCCTGTCGTGATAAAGGCATTTTTGCGGAGATAATCCACTTCTGCTTCCGTCAAATCAGTCCGCTTCATATAGCGGTACATGAGACCATCATAGAGTTGCCAGGCAGGATAGGTTTTAGCCTGTCCACTAGCAATACGTTGCCAGCGGTCCCATTCTAACTGAGCCTTATCCAGCTTAATCTTGTAAAATTTAGCTAAATCCTCTTTCGTCATGGTCAACAGGCTCTCCAAAACTTGCTGACTAGCTGGTTGCAGAGTTTGAAAAGCCTGCGGATCTAAGTTTGTATTCATTTCTTTGGCATTTGGCAACAATATTTTCATAACATGATTATAGCATAGGTTTTCTTTAAATCGGTCAGTTTGTTTTTTGCTTGATTTATTATTTTTAGAATGTTATTATCTAGTTATAAAAACTAGATAAACAAAAGGTGATAAGTATGAAGCTTCCAAATTGGCAGGACCTGCCCCAATTAGATCTCTATCTGGATCAAGTCTTACTCTATGTTAACCAAGTGACCAGCTCTGCCATTTCCCAAAAAGAAAAGCCCCTAACAGCTGCCATGATCAACAACTATGTTAAGCAGGGGATTTTACCTAAACCTATCAAGAAAAAATACGGACGCAATCAGGTGGCAAGGCTCATCATTCTCAGTTTGTCCAAGTCGGTCTTTCAGCTCCCTGATATCGTCGCCATGATCGAACTCTTGGCTCAAGATCGTGCTGCCAACCTACTTTATGATGATATGATCAATTGTTTGTATGGGCAGAAAACTGAGGAAACACATCCTCTCATCATCAGCGCTTGCAAGACCCTGCTAGCCTACCAGGAAACCCTTGCTCTTATCCAATCTCTGGAGGAAATCAACCATGAATCATAGTCTTAAACTCTCTCAACAACTCTCTTTTGGCGAGGAGATCGGCAACGCTGTTACTCATGCAGTTAGCGCCCTGCTCATGCTTATCCTATTGCCCTTTACAGCTACTTACACCTTCAACCACAGTGGCTTGACCCAGTCTATCGGCGTGTCCATTTTTGTCATCAGTCTTTTCCTCATGTTTTTATCATCGGCCATTTACCACTCCATGTCCTACGGCTCAATCCACAAATATGTCTTGCGCATCATCGATCACTCTATGATTTACATCGCAATTGCAGGCTCTTATACCCCTGTTATCCTGACATTGATGAACAATTGGATGGGATACCTCATTCTCGTTATTCAATGGGGAACAACTATTTTTGGTATTCTCTACAAGATTTTCGCGAAACAAGTCAATGAAAAATTCAGTCTTGCCCTCTACCTGATCATGGGCTGGCTGGTTGTTTTGATTTTCCCAGCAATCATTCTTCATACAGGGCCTGCTTTCTGGATTCTGATGCTTCTTGGCGGACTTTCTTACACTATTGGTTCTGTTTTTTATGCAAAGAAAAAGCCCTATTTCCACATGATCTGGCATTTATTTATCATCTTAGCCAGCCTCCTGCAGTATGGGGCCATTGTATTTTATATGTGAGCCTGAGACAGACGCCCACTCTCATTTCTTCAATATTTGTTTGAAAATCGGGTACAAAATTGGTACTGCAATAATAGTTGCCAAAGCTGAGCCATATGAACCTAGAATTTTTACCAAGGATAGGCCAAAAGCCGCACCGAATGTGGTTCCACCGACTAAACTTCCCATAATCGTATATTTAATCAGATTCAGGACAATCTTTGTCACAGCGGCAAGAACTCCAACAGCAATGACATTAGCAGTCTTATCATTTTGCTTCAGCGCTTTTTCATAAACAACATAAAGCACTAAGCAAACAATCAAGGACTCTAAAATGGTTATCCAAGCGACTGAAGCATAACCTGTCACCAAATCAAAAATTCCTAGACCAAGAGCCGCAGCAGTGGCTCCTTTTTTTGCACCGAAAAGCAAGACGCCGACCACAACCAAGGCATTGCCAAAGTGGATAAATTGCGCCCCAACTGGAATCCTGAGGGCGTAGACACTGACAAAAATCAAGGCTGCAAACAAGCTAGTTTCTGCTAAATCTCTCAATACATTATTTTTCATTTTCTCTCCTAAATTCTTCAAATACTTGGCTCAACTCAGCCAAATGAGGTTCAAAGTAAACACCATACTTGACATCACGCGCCAGATCTACTGTTTCCTGCAGGGATTTTTCCACAAATTGCAAGATTTGCGGAAGACCTCGATCAAAATCAATTTTTTCCACATACAAAGCTGCTACTAGACTAGCGACCATATCCCCCGTTCCAAAGAAATGCTGAGGAAAACGCTGAGTCATATGATAGGAAACCTTGTCAGCCTTGACATCATAATGGGCCAACCCAATCTGTTCTTCGTCAAACGAAATCCCCGTTAAGACTATCTGTTCTGCTCCAAAGTCAGCCAGTTTGACTAGCAATTGCTCAATTTCGCTTCGACCATACTCATTTCCAAGATAGGGTGAATCAGTCAAAAAGGCTGCTTCTGTCAAATTTGGCATCAACACTTTTGCCTGCCCTGCCAGCTGACGCATGGCTAGGACATCATTCTGATCAAAACCGCTGTAAAGTTTCCCATTGTCCCCTAAAATGGGGTCCAGAATGATTGGAATTTTCTCGTCTGTAGCATATTTTTCCAGCCGCTCAAAGAGACTAGCCCTACGACTGTAACCGATCAACAGACCATCGACATGCAGTTTTAAGCTCTGCCATTGCGCCAAATAATCCACTAACAGCTGGCTCATATCCGCAAGCGCAATATTGGTAAAGCCGCCTGTATGGGAAGATAACAGGACGGTAGGTAAAATGGCCGTTTCCACCTGACAAGCCGCTAAAATCGGCATACTAGCTGCTAAGGCTACCTTACCAATCCCCGGCAAGTCATTAGCAAGTAACAAACGTTTTGGCATAGCTCCTCCCTTCTTCTATAAAAATAATTGTAAAGCAAATGAAGTTGGTGTACAATAGAAGAAAATTTTATCTGTACGGGGACAGTTATGCACAGCAAGTACCAGACCATTATCCAAGATATTCTCCAAGGTATCGAAAATCAAACTTTCAAACGTGGGCAAAAACTGCCTTCTATCCGCAAACTTAGTCAAGAATACGGCTGCAGCAAAGATACGGTGCAAAAGGCCATGCTGGAGCTCAAGTACCGCAACAAGATTTACGCTGTGGAAAAAAGTGGCTACTATATCTTAGAGGACAAGGAGTTTCAAGAGGAAAAGCTAGAGCTCAACCCACAAGATTTCCAAAATCTACCCTACGATGACTTTCGTCTCTGTCTCAATGAAAGTCTAATCGGGCGGGAAAATTATCTCTTCAACTATTATCACCAGCAAGAAGGGCTAGAAGAATTGATTGAGTCCGTTCAACAGCTCTTGGTCGACTATGATGTGTATGCCAAAAAAGACCAGATTGTTACCACAGCAGGTAGTCAACAGGCCCTCTATATCTTGTCTCAACTCAATATTGGAAATGGACAAGGCCAAATGCTCTTGGAAGAACCAACCTATCACCGTATGAAGGACTTGTTGGACGGCCAAGGCTTGTCTTATCAGACCATTGAGCGAACTTTGGAGGGCATTGACTTGAAAGAGCTAGAAAGGATTTTCCGAACAGAGAAAATTTCCTTTTTCTATACTATCCCCCGTCTTCACAATCCTCTGGGCTCTTCCTACTCTGACCAGGAAAAAAAGGAGATTGTCCGCTTAGCCCAAGCCTACAATGTCTACATTATCGAAGACGACTATTTAGCTGATTTTGATCCAGATAAACAGGTTCCCCTCCACTATCTAGACACCCAAGAGCGCGTCATCTACCTAAAATCCTTTACGACCACCCTCTTTCCTGCACTGCGTATTGGTAGCGTAGCCCTTCCCCACGAGTTGGTCGCACCATTTTTACACCACAAGGGACTTATGGACTACGATACCAATCTCATCATGCAAAAGGCGCTGTCGCTTTACATTGACAATGGAATGTTTTCCCGTAACACACGATTGTTACAAGAATCTGCCCATATCCGACAACAGGAAATGGAAACTGTTCTTTCAAGAAATCAAGTTCCTTTCCCTTATCAGCTCGGCCACGGACAAGTTACTTTTCAACTAGCAACTCAAGAATTAACCGCCTCCCTCAAACACAGCAAACTCCCCCTACAAATCATAGAAAGTCAAGACTGGACCTACCTCATTTTGCCTTACAACAAGAATTTCTCGAATAATATCAGAAGGTTGGGGGAAATGATATAAAAATAAACACTAGAAATTCTAGTGTTTATTTTATTTTTAATACAGTATTGACTTTTACAATTATTTTATTTATACTTTTACAAAAGTAATTACTTTATTTTAAATCAAATGCTTTTTGAGGTGTTCTATGAGAAAAATAATGTCAAATCGATTATTTATCAGCAATCTGATTGCTGACTTGATTTCTAATTTTGGAGATGTCCTCTACTACATGGCTTTGATGACCTATGTAGTCGCCCTTCCCAAGGCAAATTTTGCCCTAGCCCTCGTTTCCATTTCTGAAAGTCTACCAACTTTTAGTAGATTATTTACCTACCATTGAGCGGATCGAACACTCCAGAAAATCCGTGGTATTCAGCTAACCTTGCTATTTCGGATACTTCTCTTTATCCTACTTGGATTCATCATGCAGTTCAAACCAGCACTTTGGATTGTTTTGATCGCGGCTATTTTCAACTTTCTTGCTGATATGGCTGGACAATACGAAAATGGGCTCTACATTCCCATTTCCCTGCGAATCATTACAGATGAAGACCGTCAAGAATTTATGGGCTTTAGTCAGAGTATCGGACTTGCTGCTCATATTTTCTTCCAAAGTAGCGGGGCTATCCTAATTACTTGGATGTCCTTTTCTCACTTGGCCTTCTTCAATGCTATCACATTTTTGGTCACATTCCTTATCATCACTGTCAATAAGTCCCGCATTCAAGAACATTTCATGGAAAAACCGCTTAATCTAGCAGAGACAGAATCAGATCAATCTGTGCTGAAAACCATAAAAAACACCTTATGGACAGCCATTTCTGAACTCAAAAAGATTCCAGATATCCATGCCAATATGGTGGTCATCTTAATCTTAAACGGTTTAACTTCCAGCCTCTCGATTCTCCTCACGCTTATGATGAACCAAATTCCTAGCTTCACTCTCATCAATCCTGCCACTACTTTAGCCACTGTCAACATCACGATAATGGTTGGTAGTATTCTAGGTGGTATCTTAACCATGAATGTCTTGAAAGTTGTTTCCATTCAAAAAACAATTCAGGCTTCCACACTCCTCACCTGTCTCATGCTAATTGCTTTTGCATTTGGAAATATCTATTTGATGCTCCTTTTTCTATTGCCACTGGGAGTGCTGTCCGGTGCACTCAATCCAAAATTCAACACTCTAATCTACAATACTCTTCCAGAAGAAAGTCTCGCAACAATCATGGGCGGCATTACAACCTATTTTCAGCTGGGAATGGTCATCATGCAGGTCACCTTGTCAGGTTTGGTGCTAGTCTTCTCTGCAAAACTACTGGTCGTCTTCTTACTCTTGCTTTCTTTACTAACTTTGGGATATACTATGAAAAAAAGATGATTTAGAAAGTGAATCTCATGAAATTTATACACTCCCCACATCGTAATCGCATGATGGATTTTATCCATTTGCCAATCCTAGCTGATGTCAATTATCAAGCAGAGCTATCTGATTCTGAAAAAGCTGTCTGTGCTGATATTTTGGCGGATTTAGTTCCAATTCAACATTTTCTAGCTCCATTTGCTGAGCGAATCAAAAAATATTTCCGTGGTAAAAATGGAACCCTCTACATTGATCATCTCTACCGCCATTTACTGGAAAAAGGTCTAGACCCAAAAAATATGGAAGAACTCTATGACCTGTTAAGAGAATTACCTGCTGAGGAATTAAAGGAAACCTACCTTTACTTTTTGACGGACGGTAAAAAAACTAATCTATCTGACCAAGAATTTTTCAACTTGGTAGAGGAGGAGGTCGTGGATGAAAGTCTACGCTGGTCGGTTTTCTGGAGCTATCACCACTTGTCCGATTGTATCCAGGGAATGATTGACTTTTACAAAGAGGCACTGCCACTTTATCTCCCTTACTATGAACGCTATGCTGCTGAAGTAGAAAATTTCAGTGATAATCTCGACTTAGAGAAGCTTTACCAAGATGCCAATATTGATATGATGGGTTTCTTACAGGCCAACAAGCAAGAAGTGTGCTATGTCTTTGTTCACTCTCCTTTCCACCTTTCCGTTTATATGATGACGGATGATAAGGATGCAAGTCGCCCTGCCTATGCAACTATCTACCCTCGTCTAAAACTTTTTCTTGATAGTCGTGCAAGTATCAATAAGGACACCGTCACCATGGCACTGAAGGTATTGAGTGACCCTATTCGGTACGATATTTTAAAACTAATTTATCAAGATGTACAAAAGCATAAAGATATTGCAGAAAAACTGGGTACGACTGCTGCCAATGTTTCCTTCCATATCGGAAAAGTTATGGATGTTGGCCTATTTAACCTGTCTGATTTGTCCCATAAAAAATATAAGCTGAATAAAACACTCCTCAAAGAATGTCTGGATTATATTGCCAGAGACTTTGATTTAGAAGATGAAAAGAGCCAAGGATGAAATATCCTTGGCTCTTTCGCTTTTCCTCACCCCAGCATTCCTGCTTGGAGTTGATACATTTTTTGATAGGTGCCACCAAGAGTCAGCAACTCTTCGTGGCTTCCTGACTCGATGATTTGTCCCTTGTCCAAAACATAGATACAGTTTGCATCTTGAATAGTAGACAAGCGGTGAGCAATGGCAATGGTCGTCCGACCTTGACGCATTTTTTTGAGCGATGTTTGGATGATTTCCTCCGTCTCAGAGTCAATATTAGCCGTTGCCTCGTCTAGGATTAAAATCTTAGGTTGGGCTGCGACGGTTCTGGCAAAGGCCAAAAGCTGGCGCTGTCCAGACGACAGCGTTGTCCCACGTTCTGCCACAGGATTATCATAGCCAAGTGGCAATTCTTCAATAAAGTCATGGGCATCCACAAACTTAGCCGCTACTTCAATATCTGACCGTGTCAAATGGTCTTGATACATTTTTATATTACTTTCAATGGTTCCATGATAGAGGAAGGGATCCTGCAATACTAGACCAATATTTTTCCGTAGTTCTGCTTGAGAATAGTCTTTAATATCCTGTCCATCCACAAAAATCTGACCTCGATCAAACTCATAAAAACGCATGAAGAGATTGATAATAGAAGATTTTCCTGATCCTGTATGACCAACGAAGGCAATGGTTTCGCCCTGCTTAACCTCGAAAGAAATATTTTTCAAAACATCGCGACTACCATCGTAGGAAAAACTAACATTTTTGAAGGCAATATTTCCCTGTGAAATAGCCAAGCCCTTATCTGCTTGCACCGGCTCATAGGCATCTTCATCCATGAGCTTGAAGACGCGCTCCGCTGCAATCATAGATGTCTGTAGAGTCGCAAAATTCTGCGTTACATCAATGAGCGGATCAAAGAGCTGATTGACGTACTGAATGAAGGCATACATGAGACCTGCCGTAAAGCTAGCTGTCTGCCAATTGAGACCGAAGTAGGTCAAAAGAACACCGTAAGCTAGAATCTTCAAGAGAGACATGGCCGGACGAAGAAAGAGAGAATTGACATTGATGGAACGATTGGCGTAGGTCAAATGTTCTTGGTTAATGGCTTCAAACTCTTCTGTCAATCGTTTTTCCTGACCAAAGGCTTGAATAATCCGTATTCCTTCGATAGACTCAGACAACTTAACATTGATATCACTGAGTTTAGCCCGTGTCATCATGATGAGATGATTTGAAAATTTACGATAAAGCCAAACGGATGCAAAAATAACAGGTACAAAAGGCAGGACATAGAGAGTCAGCTGCCAGTTAAGACTGAGCATAGCAAACAGGGTCGCAAAGAAAATGAAAAACGAAGAAATAAAGCTAGCAAAGACTGAACCAAACATATCTGCAACAGCCTGAGTGTCATTTGTCAAACGAGAAACGATTAAGCCAGCAGGTGTTTTATCAAAGTACGCCATCCCCAATCGCTGAATATTGGCAAATGTTTCCTGACGTAAATCCCGCACAATGCTGTAAGCCACTTTTGAAAAAGTATAGGAGCCCAGATAAGTCAAGCCGATACGAACTAGAAAAAGCCCGTAGTAACCAACAAGAAGGCCTAATCCTGCCTGGGCAGCACCCTTAGCCACAAAGTGGTCGATATAGTACTGAGCCACTAAGGGAATCAGCGTTCTCGTCAGTGTCGTTAAAAAGATAAATGTCAAGGCTAGTAAACTAAGCCATTTATAACGATAAACATAGGCCAGAAGGCGCATTAAGACCGATTGTTTTTTCATTCTGCACCTCCCTGCAAAGATTCTTCCAAACTTTTTGTTAATTGTTGTGATTGATAGGTTTGCGCATACCAACCATTCAAAGCTAGCAAGTCTTGATGACTACCACTTTCAATAATGCGACCATTTTCCAAAACGATAATCAAGTCTGCGTGAACAATAGCCGACAAGCGATGAGCAGTGATAATGGTCGTTTTTCCAACTCGTTCAGACTTAAGATTTTCTACAATCATATGCTCTGTCTTAGCGTCCACTGCAGACAAGGAGTCATCCAGCATGAGAATGTTCGGTTGAATCGCCAAGGCACGACTCATGGCAATCCGTTGCTTTTGACCACCAGATAGGGATACACCCCGTTCACCAATAATGGTATCAAAACCATCTGGCATGGCCATAATGTCCTCATAGACACCGCAGAGTTTGGCTGCTGTCTCCACAGCTTGGTCCGATAAAGCTGGATTCGCAAAGCGGATATTGTCACGAATGGACATGGCGAAAAGAACCTGATCTTGAGGAACATAACCCATGAGACTACGTAAATCTGTCAACTTGTAGTTTCGAATATCATGGCCATCAAGAGAAATTCCCCCAGCCTCCAGATCACGCTCGCGGAGCAATAGTTTGAGCAGAGTCGTCTTTCCAGAACCAGTTGGTCCGACAATTCCCAGAGTCTGCCCCTTCTTGAGTTGGAAATGGATATCTGATAATGTCTCTTGTTGGTCATAGGCAAAACGCTCAATAGCATAGACCAAGTCTCCATTTTCAATACTGTCAAGCGCATCGGTATTTTCTTGAATATCTGATTTCTGTGCCAAGAGAGTTTCAATCCGATCATAGGAAACAGAACCTCGTTGGATGACATTAAAGAGGAACCCCATAGCTTGTAATGGCCAAACCAGCATATCCAAATAGGTGATAAAAGTAACCAGTTCCCCAATAGTCAACTGACCTGCAGCGATGAATTGACCACCAAAAATCAGCGTTAAAACGTAAGATAGACCGACAAAGGTCAGGGTCATCGGATCGAAAAGGGCATTCCATTTAGCGGACAGACGATTTTTTTCGTAGACATCTTGATTGACTTCAGCAAATGTTGCAACTTCCGCTTTTTGGTAACCAAACGATTTGGTCACTCGAACGCCCGAGACACTTTCTTGCACTTTGTTATTGAGATTAGAAAAAGCTTCCTGAGCATTTTTGAAGGCTAGATGATTGTGACGTCCCAGACGACTAGTTCCAAAAGCCATAACTGGCAGAGGTAAAATGGCAATCAAGGTCAAACGCCAATCGAGAACGAAAAACATGGTAGCAAGCGTCACAAAGGCTGTGATGGAAGCATCGACAGCCGACATGACTCCTCCACCTGCTGTCATAGTCACGGCATTGATATCATTTGTGACGTGAGCCATGAGGTCTCCCGTCCGATATTTTTGGTAAAAAGACGGCGACATCTGCGTAAAATGCTCAAATAGACGAAAACGTAAGATTCGAGCTAGACGATTGGCTGTCCCAAAAATGTAAATCCGCCAAATAAATCGCAGACCATACATGGCTAAACCAGCCAGAACCAAATAAGATACATTGAGAAAAAGTTGAGAATTGGTCAGACTTTTGCCAGCAATCGTATCAATGATATTTCCCATGACCCGAGGCGGAACCAAATTCAGCAAACTAACCAAGGCAAGAGCCAGGATTCCTAAGAGATAACGGCGTTTTTCTAACTTGAAAAACCAACCTATTTTTTTTATTAACGACATGTCTTCTCCTTTTGTCAAACTCTTATATTATACGACTTTCTCTCGCGATTTGCAAAAATATGAACGAATTTTCAAAAATAAAAGAGCTGGACAATATCCAACTCAACTAGCTTTATCCCACTTCATATCCCATCAAAATGCCCTCATCTTCTGCGTAAAAGCTACAGAGACCAGAGGTAGCAAATGCTTCGATTTGTGCTTGTGGGAAGTGACTACGTACTAATTCTGCGAATTCTTGACAGAATTTTTCATTGCGACGGTGGGCAATGGTAATGCGACCACCTCGGTAACCAGCTTTTTTCATTTCTTCAAAGGCTGCCTTAAGAGATTTCTTATAGCCACGCGCTTTTTGCAAAAGCTCCAAGGTTCCTGTCTCACTAGCTTCACCAACCATGCGAATATTTAATAAGCCAACAACTTTTCCAAGCAACTTACTGAGGCGACCATTTTTGACCAAATTATCCACCTTGGCAAGTACAAAAAGCAATTTTGTCCGTTTTTGATAAGTAGTGATTGCTTCCACTACTTGGTCAAATTCTAAGCCACTAGCAATCAGGCGGTTGAGTTCTGCGACAATTAAATCCATTTCTCCGCCAGCTGACAGGCTATCAATCACATGCACATTGACCTCTGGATGCTCTTCCTGAAGCATTTCTTTGCCTAGACGGGCACTATTATTGCTACCTGAAAGACCACCTGTAATGGTAATAACAAATACATTTTCAGCACCTTCAAAGGATTCTTGGAAAGCTTGCGGGCTTGGGCAGGCTGATTTTGCTGCTGTATGCGATGCGTACATGGTCTCCATCATCTGATCAATATCTAAGGTATCGTTATCAACAAAGATTTCATTTTCCACTTGAATCGTCAAGGGAACACGCACAAAATCTGTATCCGCCGCTACATTTTCCAAACTCACAATATCGCAACCACTATCAGCTACAATTTTCCACTTTTTCATATCATTTCCTATCTTATCTATAATTTGAAGACTTTTATTTGACAGAGAAAATATCTTCTTTTACAATTATACCATGGAATCTTCTAAGCTGGAAGCCCCTTATTTCAGCTGTGACAGAGAAAGGAGCCCCAATGAATAAGCGTAAAATTTCTCCGACTTCATTAAAAAATTTAGTCCGTTCTAATAAGGAAGCCAATCAATTAACAAAAGAGTCTATCGAAACAGCTCTGCTATTTTTATTAGAAAAGAAAGATCTCAATCAAATCTCTATTTCAGAATTGGTCAAGAAAGCCGGTGTGTCGCGCAATGCCTTCTACCGCAACTACAAATCAAAAGAGGAAATTCTCGAAAATGCCTATGCCCGCACTTCTCAAATCTGGGCAGATAAGTGGGCGCAGTTGCAAGGACGCATTCAGCGCCAAGGCTTGCAGCAAGGTTTAACCGATATCCTGCAAGAAAAAGTCAGCCAATCTTCTGCTCTCAACAATGTCAGCAAGTGGCTACAAGAACGAAAAAAATGAACTTGGGACAAAATCTCAAGTTCTTTCGTTTTTATTGATATGATACTGAACACAGTGGTTGAGATGAGAGGGGAGAGACTACTTCAGCCTGAACCTAGAAGTTGAGACGTGAAGGAAAATTGATTTCTACGAAATTACGATTTTTGTTTCACTCTCATTTCTTCCCTAGTTCCCGAGTTTTAGCAAGGGCTTGATTGACAGCTGCAATGGTTGCGTAGCGAAAATTGTGCTCCTCCATGGCCACCAAGCCTGCGATGGTCGAGCCACCTGGCGACGTCACTTGGTCACGCAATTGCGCTGTATGTTGCTCACTTTCTAACACTAATTGAGCAGACCCTAGCAAGGTTTGGGCTGCCAATTCTTTTGATAAGTCTGCTGATAAGCCATTTTGAATGCCTGCTTGTACCAAAGCATCAATGAAGACATAGGCAAAAGCCGGTCCGCAACCTGCAATAGCTGTCGCTGCGTCAATCTTGTCTTCTGGAACCTGTTCAACCTTTCCCGAAGCAGATAAAAGTTTCTCAACAAGAGGGGCTAAATCAGGATTTTCCACCGAATAAGTCGTCATGCCTTGTCCAATAGCGACTGGTGTATTTGGCATAATCCGAACCAAACAATCTGCTGGTAAATACTCTTGTAAATCCGACAAACTCACTCCTGCTGCCATAGAAATCCACACCGCTGCTGGATTCTTTGCAATTTCCTCTTTCAAATCTGTCAAGACTTGCCCCAACAAATGCGGTTTAACACCTAAAAAAATCACTTGGGCTTGACTGGCAATTTCCGCATTTGAAGCTAGTTGACCTCCAATTTCCGCTTGCAGAAGGCTTGCCTTTTCTTGATTGTGAATGCTGAGAAGGAGGTCGTGTCGTCCCAATTTTACCAGAGATTTTGCTAAGGCAGAACCCATATTTCCTAGACCGATAAATCCAATTTTCATGCTCATCTCCTAAATTCGTACTTGGCCATCACCCGTTATGATGTACTTGTAGGTCGTCATTTCACGCAGTCCCATTGGCCCACGCGCATGCATTTTTTGTGTCGAAATTCCTAACTCACAACCAAGACCAAATTGTCCACCATCCGTAAAACGAGTAGAAACATTGACATAGACCGCTGCTGAATCCACATGCAAGGTAAATAGCTCAGCAGTTGCTGCATTTTCCGTTACAATGGCTTCACTATGACCTGTCGAATGTGCTGCGATATGACTGGCAGCTTCTTTTACGCTTGAAACAACCTTGACTCCCATGATGTAGTCCAAAAATTCTGTATCAAAATCTTCCACACCAGCTGGTGTATAGGTTGTCAAAAATTGCCCAGCTTCTTCATCAGCTCGCCACTCCACTTTACCAGCTAATTTTTCTTCTAAAGCTGGTAGAAATTGAGCGGCAATCGCTTCATGAACCAAGAGAACTTCTGCCGAATTACAGACCGATGGACGACTCATTTTCGCATTTTCAACGATAGATAGCGCCTTCTCAAAGTCCGCATCCTTGTCCACATAAACATGGCAAATCCCCGTCCCTGTTTCGATAACAGGAACTGTTGCCTGTTCCACCACTGCTTGGATGAGACCAGCACCACCACGTGGCACCAAAAGATCGATTTTCCCCTTGGCTGTCATGAGTTCAGTAGCAGACTGACGGCTAGTATCTTGCACTAGCTCGATGACTTTAGGATTGATTCCTGCTTCTTTTAGGCCTGCTTTTAGGGCTTGGACAACGGCTTGCGCTGAGTGGAAGGCTTCCTTTCCTCCACGAAGAATGACGGCATTTCCGCTCTTGATAGCCAAGGCTGCCGCATCCGAAGTGACATTTGGACGGCTTTCATAAATCATACCGACCAAACCAAAGGGAATGGATTTCTTAGAAATGGTCATGCCATTTTCAGCGACAGTTTCCTCCAAAGTCAGACCGACTGGATCTGGCAGGTTAATTAAAGCTCGAATACCAGCAGCCATATCGGAAATCCGTTCAGCTGTCAAGAGCAGGCGATCCAGCATCACAGAGCTAATCGTCCCCTGAGCCGCTTCCATATCTAGTTGATTACCAGCTAAAATTGCTTCCGTCTGCGCTTCTAATTGGCTTGCCATAGCTTCCAAGGCTTGATTTTTTTCTATTGTCGTGGCTAAATTGATAGCGGACTTATGCGCCAAAAGACTGTCTAATAAGACTTGTGTACTTGTCATTGCTTTCTCCTATAAACTTACCCAATCATTGCGATGAATGAAAATCCCCTCTAAATTAGCGTCCTCTAATTCTTGACGCAAAATAGTAGAAGACAACTTGACTCTCCCTTTCCCAATCAATCTGCCTATGGACTGGCTATACACTTCAACAATATCCCCAGCTTCAAATTGACCTTGAACAGATTTCACTCCCGCTGCTAACAGACTTTTCCCATTTTCCAACATGGCTTTCGTCGCACCAGCGTCTACCTCTACCACGGCATCTGTCCGAGCATAAAAGGCCATCCACTGCTTCCGCTGGTTCATAGTATGGTCATCCGCAAGGAAAAGTGTTCCACGATTCCTTTGGTCAATGGCTTCAAGCAAGGCTGTATCTTTTTTAGAAGAACAGATATAGACTGGAACACCTGACTTAGTCGCAATTTGTGCCGCCTGTAACTTGGTGATCATCCCACCAGTTCCATTTGAGCTACCTGCTCCAGCTGCCATTTCAAACAGTTCCTGGCTAATTTCCTCAATAACAGGCAAATGTTGAGCATCTGGATTGGTGGATGGATTGGCGGTATAAAGTCCATCTACATCTGTCAGCAAGACCAGCAAGTCTGCTTTCAAAAGTGCTGCAACTTGGGCAGATAGCGTATCATTATCCCCCACCTTGATTTCTTCAATGGCTACGGTATCATTTTCATTGATAATGGGAATGGCACGTTGATGCAAGAGAACCTGCAGAGCTTGGGAGGCATTTTGGTAACGACGTGCATCCGCAAAGTCATCCTGAGTCAGCAGAACCTGAGCAGAAACAATCCCATCTTTCATGAGATTCTGAGTATATTCTTCAATCAGCAATCCTTGACCAACAGCAGCGCTAGCCTGCTTTTCCGCAATCTTGGTCGGTCGTTTTTCAAAGCCCAATCGACGAAAACCTGCCGCAATAGACCCCGACGTCACCAAGACAATCTGGTGACCTTTTTGGTGCAATTGTGCCAACTGATTGGTAATCCGTGCAATTTTGATACGGTCCAAAGAACCATTTTCTTGGGTCAGCGAACTAGTCCCCACCTTAAATACTATCGTTTTTTCTGTCATCTTATCTACTCTCTTTCGAGCTAATATTCAGAATATTATACCACATTTTATCCAGTTTTGAACAAGATATGAAAAAAGGCGGACTACCGCCTCATTCCAACTTAAAAAATCTTGAAATTCTGTTATTTAGCTGAGCTAGAGAAATCCGTTCCAAGTCATAGTCCTTACTCAAAAACTCTCTCACTTGCTTGCCATATTTTTTAGAAAGTAAGCGCGTATCGAGTAGAATAACAACTGATCGTTGCTGACGATATCGGTTGGTCCGCCCCAAGGCTTGTTTGAGACGAATCATCATCATGGGAAGGCTATAGTCGTAGAAAGGTGATTTTCCTAACTTCCGTAATTCCTGGTTGATTTTTTGATGCAAACGATCTTTTGGGTTTTCAAAGGGAAGTCGAGTTAAAACCAATAGTAATTTGTCCTGCTGAGCAAAATCCACACCTTGCCAAAAAGCACCTGTCCCTAGCAACATCTTGACTTCACCACGTTCAAAGCGTTTCTTCACCTGAGTTTCCGTCCCATGCTTATGCTGAGCCACATGTGCTAACTCCAATTGGTCTAACAGTTCTGACACAGCTAATAAAAGAGAGGTGGAGGTGAAGAGTACCAGTATTGGCTGATTTAATTCCTGTAAATGAGAGAGGTGATTGGCAATAAATTGAGCATGTTCTTCTGCACTATAGTCTACTACATTTGGTAAATCTTTTGGCAGCAGCAGCAACTGATTCTCCAACTTACAACTAGGTAGCTGATCAAAAGTTGCTTGTTCAAATCCCAACAAATCTGCCATATTTAACCGTTTTGTCAGCTCCAAGGTCGCACTGATATAAAACTGTTTTTCAAAAGGAAGACGGTCCTCTACACGCACCATCTGAGCAAAACTACCGCGCAAGTAGCGAATCCGATGTTGATCAACCAGCTTCTCTTCTATCCAAAAATCATCAAATCGCGCCAACATGTCTGTCAATTCTTGCAAGTCACTATCTACTAATTCCCCTAGATTTTGCCGCAATTGTTCTAAATCTAGAGAGGGAATGAGACGGCCGTGTTCCTTCGTCTTAGAAATCTTTTCTAGCTCAAAACTCGTAGACTCCAACAATCTTTTTTCCAAGATTCCTGTCGCCTTATCTCGTTTACTCTGCAAAAGCTGTAACAGTTGCGCTATATCAATCGTCTGACTGGAAAAATTTTCCACAGCCAGTAAAAACCGCTGGGCTTCATCGACCAATAAAATCCGATTGGTAAAGAGAGATTCTTGGTCAGATAAATGCTCTAAGAAATAGGCATGATTAGTGACTAAAACACGACTTGTCCTCGATTTTTCTTGCAATCTTTCCCAAAAATCCCAAGACTGAAAGAGATCCTTTCTTGAGAGATTCCCATCATGGCGAATTTCATCATAAAAACTTGGGAAACGATACTGTTGCTGAAATTCGTCCAAATCACCAGTTGCTGTCTCCGTTAACCAGACTAAAACCTGCATTTTGCAAAGATTGACCAAACGATTATCATCCTGCCGTTCCAAGACTTGCAAGAAGGTATCCAACTTGATAAAATGTCGGGCTGATTTGATAGAGGCCATCGAAATATGGAAGGTCTCAGCCAGTTTGTTTCCTTCATTTTCCATCATCTGCCCTTGCAAAACCTTGGTCGGTAGGACTAGCAAAAGAGGCTGATCTGTTTGTGAAAGCAGGGGTAATAAATAACCGTAAGTCTTCCCAATTCCAGCCTGCCCTTGGACAAAATGAATCCCTGTCGGGCTATCCAATCGACTAGAAATAGTCTGAGCAAAGAACAGTTGCTGTGCTCTTTCTTCTAAACCTAACAAGGCTAGATTAACCGAAAATTCCTCTGACAAACGGCGGGGAACTGGCCAACCGACAGGTTTCTGCAAGACCAAACCATGTACTGCCTCAAACTTTTCTGATAAATAGGAGGACAAGCATGGATAAACTTCATCAATGACCAGTCGGCTCTCATACAGCAGGTTATCTGCCAAATCCAAGATTTTTTCAACCGTTTGCCGAGGCAGAGACTGGATTTTCTCCTGAATTTTTAACAAAAGTTGAGCTGTTGCCATGGCGTCAGCAATGGCGGTATGGGCCTGGTCCAAGTCTAGATTCAATTTTTCCGATAAAACAGAAAGATTGTATTTCTCAAAAGTCGGGAAAAAGAGCTGGACTAATTCTACCGTATCCACTCGTGGGGTCAGGAGGTCAAATCCTTCAAAAAACAAGGCTTCTGCCAAGAGATTAGCGTCAAATTTGACATTATGGGCTACAAAAATAGCATCACCAATCAAATCGTAGATTTTCCGTGCCACCTGACCGAAATCTGGCGCTATCGCTAATTGCTCATCCGTAATCCCCGTCAATTCCTTAATATGACTATCTAATATTTCATAGGGATTGATGTCTGTCGTATAGGTTTCCAAGATTTTTCCATCTTCTACGATAACAATTCCAATCTGAATGATTTTTGCCTGACTACCTGTACCTGTTGCTTCCAAATCCACAACAGCATACTTATTTCTTTTTTTACTGAACATAACAGTAATATTATAACAAAATTCATGCCCAATCTCCTTATTTCTGTTACACTGATAGAAGAGAATTCGCAAGCTAAAGGAGAAACTATGAAATTACATCGCTCGTTTAATGAAGTTGCTGGAGAAAATACCTACTATTTGGAAAATGATAGCCACCTTTTGGTTGTTGACCCTGGTAGTAATTGGGAGACCATCCGGAAAAAAATTGAAGAAATTGGCAAACCCATCAGCGCCATTCTTTTGACCCATACCCACTATGACCATATTTTGAGTCTGGACTTGGTCAGAGAAACTTTTGGTCAACCTCCTGTCTATGTTGCTGAAGCAGAGGCTCACTGGCTCTATACTGCTGAGTTAAATGGCTTGGCGCGTCACCCAGAATTGCCAACTATGAACTTCCAACCAGCTGAAAAGACCTTTCAGTATGAAAACGATTATGACTTAGACGGCTTTCGGTTCAAGGTTCTGCAAACTCCAGGACACTCGATCGGCGGGGTATCTATCGTTTTCCCAGATGCAGAGCTTGTTTTAACTGGAGATGCTCTTTTCCGCGGAGCTATCGGACGCACTGACCTACCAACAGGTAACTTAGAGGATCTCCTATCCGGTATTCGTGAGCAACTATTTACCCTACCCGGTCACTATACAGCCTATCCAGGTCATGAACGTGAAACTACTATTGCTCATGAACGTAACTTTAATCCTTTCTTTTAATTCATGAAAAAAGTTAAAAAGATCTTACGTGATGTACTGATTCTATTGGTCAGTTTGACCTGTTTGGGTTTCACATTCCTATATTTAAAACTTATCCAGCCACTCAAACTGCTCATAGAGTCAGTCAGTATGGTCAGGACTTCCATAGCTACACTTACTTTCCTGCAAAACAGAAGGCTCGCCAAAGGATTTTATTCTATCAAGGAGCTCTCGTACAAGCAGGAACCCACGCCCCTCTTACAAGAGAATTATCTCAAAAAAATGTTGCTGTCTACCTTCTCAAGAGCCCGCTTAATCTACCAATTTTAGACACAACAGCAGCCCCTAGGCTGATTCCCGATAAGCCTACTATTCCTCTTTATCTAGCCGGTCATTCTCTAGGTGGAGCGGTTGCCAGTATGAATGTGGAGGAAGCTCACCAAGCCAAGGGACTCATTTTGCTAGCTTCCTATCCTTCAAACAAGGTAGATTTATCAGATAATCAGCTAGCCGTCTTATCAATTACTGCTAGCCAAGATCATATCCTCAACTGGTCGTCCTATGAAAAAGCAAAGAAACGCTTACCGAAAAATACCGATTTTGTCCAGATCTTCGGTGGAAATCACAGTGGCTTTGGAGAATACGGTCTCCAAAAAAATAACACCGTATCCACTATCTCCCCAAAACAGCAAAGACAGGAAATCGTAGAAATCATTGCTCAATTTATTCAAAAACAAGAACCGTAAAAAGCTGAGGAAATCCTCAGCTTTTTGTTCTCTTAAATTTTCAAGAAACGGCTCATTGAAATGGTTGAACCAAGTGCTCCAATGACAATCCCTACTAAAAAGAGGGCAAACATCATACCTGGAATAAAGATATTTTGAGGAATCAATGACAGATTCTGGCTTGCCAAACTGCTATTGACCGAGCTATAAACCATGTGATAAACCACATAAACCAAGGAAGCTGGCGCAATAGCACCTAAAAGCCCTACCCAAGCGCCTTCCAAAAGGAATGGACCACGGATGTAAGAATTCTTGGCACCTACCAAACGCATGATCTGAATCTCACGACTACGTGAAATAATGGTAATTCGAATGGTATTTGAAATCAGGAAGACTGCTGTAAAGAGCAAGAGAGCTGTCGCAGCAAAACCCCACGTACGAACAACTGAAGCCACCTTAAAGATTCGCTCAGTCTCGACCTCACCATCACGTACCTCTGAAATTCCATCAATTGTTTTCAGTTCCTTAGCAACTGACTTAACGTATTCAGGCTTTGTGGTATCAATGATATAGGCATCGTAAAGTGGATTGGCATCACCTGAGAAAAGGTTCCAGGTATCTCCCAAGGTCTCTGTTAAATGTTTCAGTTGCTCATCCTTGCTTGAATAAGTCACACTTTCTACATTTTTCAACGCCATAATTTGGTTGTAAACAGCCTTGTAATTTTCATTCTTGACTTCTTTACCTGACTCATCTTTAATAGTTTCTTTTTGGTCTGTCGAATCTGCCCGCAAGTAAACATTGATACGGACATTATTTTCCAAATCAGATGCCAACTTAGCAGTATTCAAAATGACAGATGCAAAAATCCCAACTAAGGTCAGGGTAATCGTAACTGACGAAATGGCAGCAATCGTCATCCAACCATTTCGCTTGAGGCTCTTCAGAGACTCCACAAAATGTCTAACAAATCGTCTAATCATCGTAACCGTACTCTCCTTCTACTTCATCACGTACAACGCGACCGTCTTCAATCGCAATAACGCGGTGGCGGAGTGTGTTTACGATTTGGCTATTATGAGTTGCCATTAAAATCGTGGTCCCTTGCAGGTTGATCCGCTCCAATAAATTCATAATTTCCCATGAGTTTTCAGGGTCCAAGTTACCAGTTGGTTCGTCAGCAATCAAAACTTTTGGATTGTTAACAATGGCACGCGCAATGGCAATCCGTTGTTGCTCCCCACCAGAAAGTTCATTTGGGAAGGAACGAATCTTGTGCTTAAGACCAACCAAGTCCAAGACTTCCATGACACGCTTCTTGATGTTACGTGGCTTTTCACCGATAACTTCCATGGCGTAAGCAATATTTTCAAAAACAGTCTTACGAGGCAAAAGTTTGTAATCTTGGAAAACTACCCCTACACTACGACGCAACATTGGCACGTCTTTTTTCTTGATGTTCCCAAGATTGAACTTACCAACTTTAAGAGTTCCCTTATCAATTTTTTCCTCACGATAAAGAAGTTTGATAAAGGTTGATTTACCAGCCCCTGAAGGACCTACGATATAGGCGAATTCGCCCGCATCTACACTAACAGATACGCCACGAAGAGCCGTTGTTCCATTTCCATACTTCTTGGAAACGTCTTTCATTTCAATGATTGCCATAAGATTTTCTGTTTTATCCGAAGAATAAACAGCCTTTCTTTCTTCTTTTATTTGATGCGCCATTTAAGATAGGCATCGATAAATCCTTCAATATCTCCGTCCATGACTTTGTCCACCTGTGCAACTTCAAAGTTGGTTCGGTGGTCTTTCACCATGGTATAAGGGGTAAAGACGTAAGAACGAATCTGACTTCCCCAAGTGATTTCTCGTTTATCACCTTTAAGAGCATCTACTTCAGCGGCTTTTTTCTCCTGCTCCATTTGGTAGAGTTTCGCTTGCAAGAGTTTAAGAGCACGGTCGCGGTTTCCATACTGAGTACGGTCCACAGTAGACTGGGTCACAATACCTGTCGGAATGTGGGTCAAACGTACACCGGTTGACACCTTGTTGACGTTCTGACCACCGGCACCGCCTGAGCGGAAGGTATCCATCTTAATCTCATCATCTCGGATTTCCACTTCAATCGTGTCATCCAATTCTGGCATAACTTCCACAGATGTAAACGAAGTATGGCGACGTTTTGCCGAGTCAAATGGTGAAATACGCACCAGACGGTGAACTCCCATTTCAGACTTGAGAAGACCGTAGGCATTTGGTCCTGTAAAGCCCAGCGTTACAGACTTGATACCAGCCTCGTCACCTGCTTGATAGTCCAAGGTTTCCACTGTGAAGCCCTTGGCATTGCCATAGCGCATATACATCCGCATCAGCATTTCGCCCCAATCCTGAGCTTCTGTACCACCAGATCCTGGATGAATTTCCAAAATCGCATTATTGTGGTCATAAGGCTCTGACAAGAGCAAGGTCATCTCGTAGCTGGTCATGAGTTTGTCCAGCTCTACTAGTTTTTCTACCAACTCCTCACGAACAGACTCATCTTCTGCCAAAAAGTCCAAAAGAATTTCTGACTCATCAAAGAGGTCGATCATCTGATGAAAATTGTTGTAGGTTTGTTTGAGCTCATTTAATTCTTGCGATGTTTTCTGAGCTGCTAAATTATCATTCCAAAAATCAGGTTCGGTCATCTTGTTTTCCAAGATGGCAATTTCTTCCTCTAGACCATCTAAGTCAAAGAGACCCCCTGAATGAGTTCAATTTGGTTTCAAGCTCTTCGATTTTTTGGCGAATTTCTGCTGTATCCATAAGTACCCCATTCTATTATTTACTTCTAAGTTTATCATACTTGCGCTATTTTGGCTATCTCTAGAAATTTTGCCCGTTCTTCTACTACTTCAGGCGCCTGACTTTTGATGTTTTTCACGAAGTCAATCAGGTCTTCCGTCGGCTTCTTGACAATCTGGCTCAAAGCCCAAATAGCCGTTGCCATATGGATAGGATTTTGTCCCTTGTCAATGATTTCTAAGAGTTTGGGAATCGCAGAGCGGTCATGACTATTTGCCAGAGCGATAATCGCATTGCGCTGGAGAATATTTTTCCCACGCCAAGAGCCCGCAATTATGCCAAATTTTTCCTTGAACTGACCATTTGACAAGTCTAAAAAGGGAATCAATTCTGGATGAGCTAAATCAGGGTCAATATCCACGACCGGTGGACTATCAATGCCCTTATTGTAAGGACAGCAGATTTGGCAGATATCACAGCCGTAAATGACCGTCTTGATTTTCTTGCGAAATTCTTCCTCCATCATGCCCTTATCCTGCGTCTGAAAAGACAAACAGCGACGAGCATTCATAGACCCATCCCCAATCAGACAGGAAGTCGGACAGGCCTCCACGCAACGATTACAAGCACCACAATCATAATCAACAGGACTGTCTGGTTCGATTTCCAGATTGGTAATGAGCTCTCCCAAAAACATGTAGGAACCGTACTCTTTGGAAATAACCAAACCGTTCTTCCCGATAAAGCCGATACCTGCACGTCGGGCAACAGCTGTATCTACCAAGGCACCTGTGTCTACCATGCCCTTGTATTCAAAGTCAGCGGTCAGGGCTTTAATTCCACGCGCCAGCCTTTCCAACTTATCCTGCATGATATAGTGGTAATCCAGTCCCCATGAATTGGGTGTGATTTTCCCACGCTTGTACTGAGTTTTCTGCGGTTGCTGAGGCAATCGACGCGGATAGGCGACAGCGATTGAGATAATCGTTTTAGCGCTTGCCAAACTGAGCTGAGGCTCAATTCGCTCCTCGATATTTTTGTGTTCAAAACCTGAGGAACGCCCTTCATCAACTGCAGCCCGCAAGGATTTTTCCAAATAGGCAAAATTATCTGCCGTGGTAAATCCAATCTTAGAAATCCCGATTTCAACTGCTAATTCTTGTATTTTTTCTTTGAGGTTCATAGCTTTATTCTAGCAAAAATACCGTCTTTTTCCAATTGTTAACGTTTTATCCACAGATAGATAAGAAGGAGAAGAAAGCCAATCAAACTCCACATATTGAGCAGAGTGATGAACTTATTTTTCCAGATTGTTTTCAGTTGTTGAAACAGAAGAATTCCGAATAAACCACCCAAAGAATTGGCCAACAAATCTGTGATATCTGCCACTCCAATTGAAAAAATAAATTGCAATATTTCAAATAAAAGACTTGTCAGCACAATCTGCACGAAATCATGGAACCGACTTTCTTTCGGATGAATAACCCGCAAATAAAGCCCATAAGGCAGAAAAATACAGACATTTAGCCCTATTTCCAAATAATCCAAATGTCCATCATAAACCGCCGTCCCCGCAAATGGAATCAAATTCACACTTCGGTAGCTAGTATACTGCATCCGATAAAGAATATCCGTAATATCCATCTTTAAGAGGATGACCCACGTCAAGAAAATCAGATAAAAGAGAAAGATGACCTTCGTCAAACGAGTCGAGTGCATAAGACCTCCTTAAACTGCATTTTATCATTATAGCAGAAAAAGAGAGGGACTAGGTTACAATCTGATAACGAATCAAGCTCTTACATTACAGAAGTTTTACAAAAAAAGAGTGTGATTTTTCACAACTCCTTCTCCTTAAAACAGCACTGTTGCAGCCAATGCTTGATTGATTTTTTCTAAATTTGCACGCTTAGTCGCTCCCATGATAAAGAACAAATCAACAAGTGGCCAAATTCCAAAGGTTAGCCAGCCAAATAGCAACTTGCAGACGCCCAGACCGATCTGTCCAATATAAAAACGATCAATACCTAGACCACCAAAACAAATGGATAAAATAAGGGCAATGGTCGGACTTTTCAAATCCGTTGCCAAAATGTAGCTAAATTGCTGTTCTGTCAATCCTGCAAGACGTTGGCGTAGCATCGGAATGGATTCTGCAGGGAAATTTGAAGCATTACCCGCAATATATGATTCTGAAAAAATAGACATATTTTCTCCCCTTATTCTTCTTTAGATTCTGGCTGGGGAATAACTAAGTCTGTTTCATCTAACTCGACTTCTTCCGTCACTTCCACTTCTTCCCCAACTTCAGCTACAGCTTCTTCAATAGTTGATGTTTCTTCTGCAGGCGATACAGTTTCTTCTGCCACATCAGCTGCGTTCGCTTCCTTTACACGGTGTTGATGCGCCTTAATTTGGTGAATAGTAAACATGAGGCGCTCAAAATTTGCCTGACGGGTCGCCCCCATAATCAAAAACCAATCGACCACCTTCCACACATATACACCGATTATGAGGACAAAACCAATCAAGATAAAAAGCGTAATAAATGAGATAACCAGCAAGGCTAACTTGGCAATCCCCATCTCTTTTTGCCCAGCATAAAAGCGGTCTACTCCAAATTCTCCAAGGAAAATACTGAGCAACAAGGCAATCATCGGATTCTTTATTTCTGTCATTAAGAGGGCTTTAAAGGATTCGTCATCCAACTGTTCCAACTCCCGCTGAATAAGCGGAATCTGCTCAGGTGGAAAAGCCCCCATGTTGTTCATCAAAAAAATTTGTGCGTAATTCATATGGTCTCCTTTTTAGGGTCTACCTTATCATATTTTACTTTGACCTGCAAATGAGTTACAGAAGTCTATCTTTATCTCGTAAAGCTTTGGCAATTGCGGGTTTATCTGTGATAATTCCTGTCACGTTCTGAGCGAAAGCCTGCACCATCTGCTGTTCATCATTGACTGTCCACAGACGAACATGTTTCAATGGTTTTTTCTTTTCTTTAAAATACCAGTTGCGATTGAGATGAAGACTAGTAATAAAAGAAGCTATACCTCCAAGCCAGACCAAGAAATTATTTTTACTCACCAAGTAAGCCTTTTCAGCCTTGGGCTCTAAGTGATGCATCTTATAAAGTGACCGCAAATTGAAAGAAGAATACATGACTGAAAAATTCCAGTTTCGGCTCGTTACAATGGAATGAATAGCCTTTTCAATACCCTCATAGGCCACATCTGCGGTTTTTAATTCAATGTTGAGACTACCGTGAAAGTCCAACTCCTGCAGCAAGTCCAAAACTTCTTGCAAAGTTGGAATGGTCTGGTCAGCAAATTCTGGGCCAAACCAAGAACCAGCATCTAAGGTTTTCAATTCTGCCAGGGGAAAATCGGCCACAATTCCTCGACCATTGGTCGTCCGATCTACCGTTAAGTCATGCAACACAATGACTTCCTTGTCCTTGGTAAACTGGACATCCAACTCAATCCCGTCTGCACCAACTCGAACAGCCTCTTCAAAGGCAATTAAGGTATTTTCTGGTCGGTCAATACGACTTCCCCTATGAGCAACTATCTCTGTCATTTCTACTCCTTTCCCTCTGTTTATTATAGCATACTTTAGTTATTGACAGATAATTTTCCCAGGATTATAATCGGGCTAGGAGGTGGTCTTATGTCTATTCAAGTCACATCAAAATACCCTGGCTTCTTTAAAAACACTTTGATTTTAAACAAAATTCCTACCGAAAAAATCGGCTATGGTCAAACTCTGGAAATTGAACTTAATGATGAGCCTAGTTTTCTTAATGTTGAAGGGAACATCTGGTGGTCAAAAGTAGCTGTTTCAAACGGTGATAAACTGGTGATTCGACCTGGAATCGGCTTTTTTCGCCTCTAGTCGTTATGATAGTTGCTTGTTCTGGTATCTTCATTCCCTATGAACAAGCCCAACTCTACAAAACTGTTCAAATTTTATTTATCGTCTGCCTTATTTTAGAACTAATTCTTCCCTCTGTCTACATCAAAAAACACTAAAGACCAGATTCAGCTGAATCTGGTTTTCTGTTTGATTAAATTGCTTTTTCGTCTTGTCCTAAGGCACGTTGAACAGCTTTAACAAGTTCAACCAAGACAACCATGAGCAAGCTTCCTACTACAACAACCAACCATTGTGTCACTGAAAGGTGTGATACGTGGAAGAATTTGTTGAATCCTGGAATAACAACGGTTGACATTAGCATGACAAAGGCGATTGGGATTGAGTAGTTGAAGAGACGATTCTTGAAGAGGCCGACTGTGAAGATAGATTGGTAAACAGACTTCACGTTGTAAGCATGTACCAATTGGATCAAACCAAGAGTCACATATGCCATCGTAAGCGCATCTTCGTGCATCATATGATCGTTGCCAGCATGTTCTGGGAACATAAGAGCAAAGCCATAAACACCGAGAACCAAGAGGGTTTGTAAGGCACCTTGGTAAAGGATTGCTTCCATAACGCCACCGTCGAAGAAGCTTGATTTACGTCCACGAGGTTTGTGGGTCATGACACCTGGCTCAGCTGGTTCAACACCAAGAGCGATGGCTGGAAGAGTATCTGTTACCAAGTTAATCCACAAGAGATGAACCGGCTCAAGCACGTCCCAACCAAATAGGGTTGCCAAGAAGATCGTGAAGACCTCAGCCATGTTAGCTGAAAGCAAGTATTGAATCGTTTTTTGAATGTTTGAGAAGACCTTACGTCCTTCTTCAACTGCAACGATAATGGTTGCAAAGTTATCATCAGCAAGGACCATGTCAGAAGCACCCTTAGAAACCTCTGTACCAGTGATCCCCATACCGATACCAATATCAGCAGTCTTAAGAGAAGGCGCATCGTTGACACCGTCACCAGTCATGGCAACAACCTTACCTTCATTTTGCCAAGCCTTCACAATACGAACCTTGTGCTCTGGGGACACACGCGCATACACTGAGTATTGCTTGAAGACTTTTTGGAATTCTTCGTCTGACAACTCATTGAGCTCAGCACCAGTGAAGACATGGTCTTCTGTATCGTTTGGATCAATGATGCCTAGACGTTTAGCAATAGCTTCTGCTGTATCTTGATGGTCACCAGTAATCATGATTGGGCGGATACCAGCTTCTTTAGCCACCTTAACAGCAGCTGCTGCTTCTGGACGTTCTGGGTCAATCATACCCACCAAACCTGCAAAGACAAGGTCTGCTTCTACGATTTCAGTCTCCAAAGTCGGAACAGCATCAGTGTACTTGTAAGCCATCATAAGGACACGAAGGGCTTGTTTGGCCAAGTCTTTATTTGTTGCCAGGATCGCTTTCTTGTCCTCTTCTGTGATTGGACGAATGCTACCATTTTCTTCGATTTGTGTCACACGTTTAAGCAATTGATCTGGCGCACCTTTTACGGCTATAAAAAAGTTACCGTCAGCTTGCTTGTGAATAGTTGACATTAATTTACGTGTTGAGTCAAATGGTAATTCAGCCACACGTGGTTCATTAACAAGGACTTCACGCACGTCAAATGTGTGGTCCAAACCATACTGTACAAGAGCTGTTTCTGTCGGGTCACCAATCAATTTGCCTGATGGGTCAATCTTAGTATCGTTGGCAAAGTTCATAACACGAAGAGTGTTATTATCCATGGCAATTTCAGCTGCAGACGAAATTAATTGACCATTTGTATAAACTTTTTCAACGGTCATTTGGTTCATAGTCAAGGTACCAGTTTTATCTGATGCGATGATTTCTGTTGAACCAAGAGTCTCAACCGCTGGCAATTTACGGATAATAGCGTTACGTTTTGCAAGAACTGTTGAACCAAGTGAAAGAACAACTGTTACGATAGCTGGAAGTCCTTCTGGAATAGCCGCAACAGCAAGCGCAACGGCAGTCATCAAACCTGCAAGTGGCGCTTCACCACGAACAAATACACCTACTGCGAATGTAATCGCAGCAATGACCAAGATAGCGTATGTCAAAATCTTAGAAAGATTATCCAAGTTTTGTTTCAGTGGTGTGTCAGTCTCATCTGCATTGTTGAGCATGGCCGCAATATGACCAACTTCTGTGAAAGTACCAGTGTTTGTGACCACTGCAACCCCACGTCCATAAGTAACATTTGAGTTTTGGTAAGTCATATTGACACGGTCACCGATACCAGCATCTGCTGCAACCAATTCCGCAAGGTCTTTCTCAACTGGAACAGACTCACCAGTAAGAGCTGCTTCTTCGATTTTAAGAGAATTAGCTTCCAAGAGACGCATATCAGCAGGAACAACGTCCCCAGCTTCCAACATCACGATATCCCCTGGTACCAATTCTTTTGAGTCAACCTCTACGACATGGCCGTCACGACGAACACGCGCAATTGGGCTAGACATTGATTTGAGAGCTTCGATAGCTGCTTCTGCTTGCCCTTCTTGGTAGACACCAAATGCCGCATTCAAAATAACAACCGCCATGATGATGATGGCATCTGTCAAACCTTCCATACCTTCTGTTACCACAGAAAGAATGGCCGCTGCCATTAGGATGATAATCATCAAGTCCTTGAATTGATCCAAGAATTTCATGAAGACGCTACGCTTTTCGCCTTCTGCCAACTCATTACGACCGTATTCGGACAAACGCTTGTCTACCTCTGCCTTGCTCAAACCTTCATGAGAAGAGCCCAAGGCTGACAAAACAGCTTCTTCTTCGAGTGTATAGTACAACTCACGCTTTTGTTCTTTCAACAAAATTTCCTCCTTGCGGTCTCTCCTTTTCTCTCCCTGAATTTACTAGGCAAAAGAAAAGAGACCTGTTTTTTGTAAAACAAGTCTCGCTATTTCATACATTGCCGGAAATTCTTCGTACTGACGACAATGTCACAACTAAAAAGTTGCTAGCTACTCCCTCGATTCATTTTATTATAGCAAAAATTTGTATTTTTTCAACAATTTTTTATCCGAGGATGTTCTAATTTGCAACTAAAACCAAGAAATTTCCATATCATAGCTGGCAAAAATCTGATCACTGCCCAATGATTTCAAATCGTAACACAAATGAATAGACTGAGTTTCTTCCTTAAATTGGTAGCGCTGGGTATCTGTTACAAAGTGTTGCAAACCCATAGGTGTGGGAATAACCACGACAGCTTCTTCATTTGCTACAAAACGCATGATGGATTTAGGAGTGGAAAAACGAGTCATGGTCAAATCCGACATTCCTGCCTTAATGATGACTTTTTCCCCTTCTTCATTGGTAAACACCAGATAAAGTTGCCCATTTTTTTCCGTCAGCTCAACTGGATAAAGCTGGTCGATGACTTCTAACTGGTCATCTAGTTTGATTTCATTTCTAAGTCGAATGTCCATAAATTTCCTTTTATTTTTTCTGAATAGATTTGACAAGTGACGAACGCAAGAGCATAGCACCGGTATAAATCGCAATGAAAATGACCAAAACTTTTAATTTGTTGATATCCAAATTGGTTAAAAAGATAGCAGCTGTCAAAACTCCCAGAACACCACCTGCGATAATTCCTGTAACGCCCGGCCAACTCACACGTCCAGATTCGATGAACTGCTTGGATCCAGCCGTCATGATCATGGCCGCATTGAGCATCATAACCGGCAAAGCAACTGTAGGACTAATCTCCATTAGCGAGAAGAAAATCAACTCTGGCGCATAATTTCCAAGTCCCATACTCATCAGCATGCCCACGATAAAGTCAAAAATAATTCCTATCACTAATCTCAACCCAGACAAGCCTCTTACTTGGTCAGTCAAGTCAGCACCGGGATTGGTTACCATGCGATAGACCATAAATCCAGCAGCAATGATCAACAGAATCCCTAAAATCCGTTGCACCATTTTTGTATTCCAGCTTTGGGTCACACGCGCACCGACATAGGCACCAGAAAAAGCCGCTGTAGCCATTGCCACTAAGGTAACCAAATCCACCTTGACAATTGTGATAAAAAGTAGTGCCTCTACCAAGACTGGGATGATATGAGCGGTTGTCATGGTTGCGGGAATTTTTCGATCATCCTGCACCAACTTGGTTGCCTTAAAGAGCGTGGTTGTCGTTGCAAAAGTTCCAATTCCAAGAGTGTCCAGCAAATCCGTCACATACCCAATCCCGAAACCTGTCCAAAATTTCTCACTTAAACGAATTTTTTCTTTTTTCGCATAACGAAAAATCATGGTAAAGTTGGCAATAATAATCAGTACCAAGAGCGCTTGAATACCGTGTAAAATCATTCTATTTGTCATTAGTTTATTATACGAGAAATGTCTCCTTTCGTAAATAAAAAATTTCTAAGTCTGACAAAACAGTCTAAATCAGCAGAAAAATGGCTTTTTTGATATAATAATAACATGATTGAAAAAGTATTTCGTGATCCAGTTCACAACTATATTCATGTGGACCATGAGATCATTTACCAACTTATCAACACAAAAGAATTTCAGCGACTACGCCGCATCAAGCAATTGGGAACGACTTCCTACACCTTCCATGGTGGCGAGCATAGCCGCTTTTCGCATTGTCTGGGAGTCTACGAGATTGCCCGCCAAGTGACCCAGAAATTTGATGAAAAATACAGCGATATTTGGGATTCAAGCGAGTCACTTCTCACAATGTCTGCAGCCTTACTACATGATGTAGGACATGGTGCCTATTCGCATACCTTTGAGCGACTTTTTAACACAGACCATGAGGAAATGACCTGTTCTATTATCACGAGTCCGGTGACCGAAATCAACGCCATTCTGCGCCAGGTAGCCCCCGATTTTCCTGATAAGGTAGCCAGTGTGATCAACCACACTTATCCTAACAAACAGGTGGTGCAGCTGATTTCCAGTCAAATTGATGCAGACCGCATGGACTATTTACTACGGGATTCCTATTTTACCGGTGCTAGCTATGGCGAGTTTGATTTGACACGGATTTTACGTGTCATTCAGCCTGTAGAAAATGGTATTGCCTTTCGTGAATCAGGTATGCATGCCGTCGAAGATTATGTTCTCAGCCGCTACCAGATGTACATGCAGGTTTATTTTCACCCTGCAAGCCGGTCCATGGAAGTTCTATTGCAGAATCTCTTGGATCGTGCCAAAGTCCTCTATACAGCAGAAAAGGATTTCTTCAAATTTTCATCACCAAAATTAGTGCCTTTCTTCGAGCATCGTGTGACTTTGGAAGACTATCTGGGTCTAGACGATGGTGTCATGAATACCTACTTCCAGACTTGGATTGACGGGCCCGATCGAACCTTGTCGGATTTAGCACAGCGCTATATTAACCGTAAGGTCTTCAAATCCATCACTTTTTCTAGCCAGGATGAAGAAGAATTAGACCAGCTTCGTTCTATCGTGGCAGACGTTGGTTTTGACCCTGAATACTACACAGCTATTCACCACAATTTTGACTTGCCTTACGACATTTACCGGCCAGAAGCAGAGAAGAAACGAACACAGATTGAGATGATTCGGAAAGATGACAGCTTGGTCGAGCTCTCTCAACTGTCCCCAATCGTTTCCTCATTAGCTGGAACCATTCACGGAGATAGTCGTTTCTATTTCCCGAAAGAAATGCTTGAAACCACTGGCATTTTTGCAGAACAAACAAAACTTTTTCAAGAATTTATCAAAAACGATCATTTTACCTATGGAGAAAATCATGTCTATTAAACTTGTAACCGTTGATATTGACGGCACCCTTTTGAACAGTAAAAAAGAAATCACCCCTGAAGTTTTTGCAGCTGTACAAGAAGCCAAGGCTGCAGGTGTTAAAATTGTCATCACGACTGGTCGTCCTATTTCAGGAGTTCATCATCTTTTGAAAGAACTCAATTTGACAGATCCAGGCGACTATGTGATTTCCTTTAACGGTGGCCTAGTCCAAGATACAGCTACTGGTGAAGATATTCTGAAAGAAACCCTTTCCTACGAAGATTATTTAGATTTGGAATTGCTGGCACGTCGACTTAATTTGCCTATGCACGTCTCCACAAAAGAAGGCATGTACACAGCTAATCGCAATATTGGCAAGTATACAATTTATGAAGCTATGTTGGTAAACTCTCCTGTCTTCTATCGTACGCCAGAAGAAATTGCTGATAAAGAAATTATCAAAATGATGATGGTAGATGAACCAGAAATCCTTGATGCAGCCATTGAAAAAATTCCTGCCTATTTCTTTGAACGGTTTAATATTGCTAAATCAGCGCCTTTCTACCTAGATATTACACCCAAAACATCTAGCAAAGGGCAAGCTGTCATCGGTTTAGCTGAAAAATTAAGTTTAACCTTGGAACAAACGATGGGCATTGGCGATGAAGAGAATGACCGGTCCATGTTGGAAGTCGTCGGAAATCCTGTCGTCATGGAAAACGGCAACCCCAAACTGAAAGAAATCGCCAAATATATCACCAAATCAAATGACGAATCTGGCGTTGCACACGCCATTAGAGAGTGGGTATTAAACTAATGTATTCCTATAAAGTGGGCATTCCTGCCCAAGAACACGATGACTTTGTCAAAGCACATCCACAGATTAATCTCCTCCAAAGCAGCTCATGGGCACACATTAAGGATGCCTGGGGCAATGAACGGATTGGCTTCTACAAGGAAAATACCCTTGTTGCTGTCGCTTCGATTTTGATTCAGCCTCTACCACTTGGTTTGACCATGATTTACATCCCTCGAGGCCCCATCATGGACTATCTTGATAAGGAATTGGTTACCTTTGTCATGTCTTCCTTGAAAAAAGTTGCCAAAAGCAAGCGAGCTGTCTTTATCAAATTTGACCCGTCCATTTATTTCCAACAACATCTAGTGGAACAAGAAGTTGCTGATAACGAAGAGGCTCAAACTGTCATTGCTAACCTCGAAGAAGCTGACTGTAAATGGGTCGGACGTACAGAAGACATTTCTGAGACCATTCAGCCTCGCTTCCAAGCTAACATTTATGCTAAGGATTTTGTGCCTGAAGCGATTCCTAAAAAAGTGCGTCAGCTGATGCGAATCGCTGAAAATAAGGGAGCTGTCATTGAAATTGGTCATCTGAACCTAGTAGAAGAATTTGCTGGTCTCATGAAAAAAACCGAAGCACGTAAGAGTATCCATCTTCGTAACCAAGATTATTATGAAAAGCTATTATCTACTTACGGTGATGATGCCTATATCACCATGGCACGCCTAGATGTAGCTGCCCGCTACCAAAAACAAGAGGCAGAATTACAGAAACAAGAAGAGCTGAAAGCGACCTTTACCGGAAATACTCGTGAAACCAAGGTCAAGGCTACTTTGAAAGAAATCGAGCGCTTGTCCGCAGAGCTAGACTTCCTCAAATACTACTTGGGTCAAGGGAAAAATGTGGTTCCTCTTGCAGCTACCCTGTCTCTTAATTTCGGAACTTCTTCTGAAAATATCTACGCAGGTATGGATGACGACTTCAAACACTACCAGCCTGCTCTCGCTACTTGGTACAAAACAGCTCTCCACGCCTTTGAACATATGGGGATTAGCCAGCAAAACATGGGCGGTATTGAGAACAAATTAGACGGCGGTCTCTACAACTTTAAGTCCAAATTTAACCCCATGATTGAAGAATTTATTGGCGAATTCAACCTGCCGGTCAGCCCACTTTATGGTCTCTTCAATCTCGCTTACACCATCCGTAAAAAACGGAGGAACAAACAATCATGACCCTTGCTCTCCTCAGTCTTGAAGAATACCAAGACCATGCCAAAACTGTTACTGAGCGTTCCTTCCTCCAAACAGAGGAAATGGCGACGCTCTTGACAAAACGTGGAATGAAGACCCAATTTGTCGGGCTCAAAAAAGAGGGACAAGTTGTCGTATCTGGCATTCTATATAGTTTACCGATGACGGGAGGGCTTCATATGGAAATGAATTCCGGTCCCGTCTCAACTGATCAATCTTATCTTGCTGAATTTTACAAAGACTTGCAACTCTATGCTAAGGAAAATGGTGCCCTACAGCTAATTGTTAAGCCCTACGATACCTATCAGACCTTTGACAGCGACGGTCAGGCTACTTCAGAAGAACAAAAACACTTAATGACTGACCTAACAGGGATTGGGTATCAGTTTGATGGTCTGCAAACGGGATATCCTGGAGGCGAACCTGACTGGCATTATGTCAAGGATTTAAGCAACCTTACCCAAGATAACTTCCCTAACTCCTTGAGTAAAAAAGGGAAGGTGTTGCTCAAAAAAGCCAATACCTTTGGTATCAAAGTTCGACCACTTGCTAGAGAAGAACTAGACCAGTTCAAAGCTATTACTTCTGCTACTTCTGAACGCCGAGAATATGCCGATAAATCTCTCGAATACTACCAAGATTTCTATGATGCATTTGGAGATAAGGCGCAGTTCCTTTTGGCAAGTATTAATTTCCAAGACTATCTTGCCAATCTCAATCAGCAAGAAGCAAAATTACAAAAAAAACTGGCAGCTATTCATTCTTTCTTAGAGCAACAGCCAAATTCCAAGAAAAAACAAAATGAAGCACGTGAGATTTCCAGCCAAATCGCAACCTTTGAAACCCGTAAAGAAGAAGCACAAGAACTGCTAAACACTTACGGCCAAGAAGATGTAGCATTAGCTGCTAGTCTCTTTGTCTACAGCCAACATGAATTGGTCTATCTCTTTAGCGGTTCCTTAACAGAATTTAACAAATTCTACGCACCGGTTATCCTGCAAGAAGCTGCTATCCGTGAGGCTATTAGACGAGGCATTTCTTTCTATTCTTTCTTAGGTATTACCGGAATCTTCGATGGTAGCGATGGAGTTCTCCGCTTCAAGCAAAATTTCAACGGATATATCGTCCGAAAAATGGGAACCTTCCGCTATTACCCACAGCCAGCCAAAGTCAAGGCCATTCAATTCATCAAAAAAGTTCTCAGAAGACAGTAAAACTAGGGTCACTTCAAACCCTAGTTTTTTTAATTTGTAAATCTGCCTGAATAATCAATATTCAAATCAAAATAAGAACGTCCGTTAAGAAGAGATGCAACCGAAGTAAACTGCCATGCTGCTGCTCCTGCATAGAGAGACATTTCTCTTGCTTGGTCAGCTGACATCCCCTTGTAGTAAGGATAATGTGCAACCCAGAAATTACTCATCCCAAACTTAGCTGTTATAATCGGTCCTGTAACATTAACCTCATTTCTATCCAACCAGCTAGCTCCTGCATAATGTACTAGGTTAGAATAGCCCAATCGCTTCATCTCGGACTCCCAGATTTCCATATTGGTATTGACATTGTTTCGCGATTTCGCTTCCTCAATATCATTGACCATAACTGTTTCTCTTGATAGTCCCAACTCTTTCGCGGCTTGCACAAAATATTGCGCTTCTTCTCTAGCAGATTTGGCATCTGTGAAGTGTGAGTAATGGTAAACTGATACCTTGAGGCCAACAGCTTGCGCATTTTTTATCTGACCCGCGGCATACGGGTTTCGGTAACTTGTTCCTTCGGTCAATTTCACGACCACACCGGACACACCTTGCTGCATTAATTTTCTATAGTCATCGGTTGATAAGGCACCGTTATGACTACTTACATCAATAAAAGATTTCCCTGCTTTCTTGATATAGTTAACCGTTGTAGCTGTTTTAGCGACACCATATCGTTTACCTTGACTGGTAATGTAAACATGTGCATTGACCAAACCTTGTTCATATTTGTGGTTCACCAAACGCACTGTAATACGGTAAGTACCATCTGTCCGACGCTCTGCTGGATACCAAACAATATCATTCTGACCATTGGCATCCGTCCAAACAGGAATTTCCACCTTGTCAATTCCTGCGGGTGCAAAAATATTTTTCACAACTACATCAAAGGTACCATAGGAATTATCCACATTGATAATAGCAGCTATTGCTGTCGGTGCGGTTGACTTGATCGCAACATTAACCTTTGTATTTGCTACCCCGAATCTCTTCCCATCCGACTGCTGCAAATACACGTGGGCGTGGTAGATACCCGTATCATATTTGTGGTCACTGGCTGAGACCGTCGCCTTGAAGCTACCATCACCTTGCTTGATAGCTGTATACCACTTGATATCATCCTGTCCATTGACCTCTGACCAGACTGGAACTTGAACTGTAGATAAATGACCAGGAACCCAAGCATTGGTCACTACTACATCAAACGTCCCATTGGCAGAGTTGTTATTTTTAATGCTGACAGTAGCTGAGGGCTTAGCTGCAGGCAAATCAATTTTGGTCGTCGCAATACCCTGTAGACTTCCATCGTTGTATTTGTAGTAAAGGTGAGCATGGTAGAGCCCAATTTCATTCTTATGGTCTTTTTTGTTAATCGTCACCTTATAAGTGCCATTCCCTTGTCTGGTGGCTGTATACCATTTTAGGTCATCTTGGTTATTAACTTCCGTCCAAACTGGAATTCGAACCGCCTGAATGGTCGAACGTCCATAGACTTCAGAAACAATTAAGTCAAAAGTACCCGTTTTTTCATTGAGATTCGCAACAGAAAGTTTCCCACCAACTGGTAAATTCAAATGAGTTGTCGTTGAAGCAATGCCGTTCTTCGTCTTGTCCACAAAATTGTAGTAAAGATGAACATGGTAGAGCCCGATCTCATTTTTATGGTCTTTCTTATTAACTGTCACCTTATAAGTACCATTTGCCTGCTTGATTGCCGTATACCACTTCAGGTCATCCTGATTATTGGCATCCGTCCAGACTGGCACTTGAATACTTGAAATAGCCTTTGGTGAAACAATATCTGAAATGACAATATCAAAACTTCCTTGCTTTTCATTGACATTAGTAATACTTAGTTTTCCTTGCGGCTTGTTTTGCAGAGTTGTTGTCGTTGAAGCAATTCCTTTTTTACTTCCATCTGTCAATTTGTAATAGAGATGCGCATGGTATTTTCCTAGACCATTTTTATGGTCTTTTTTGTTGATTGTCACCTTGTAGGTCCCATCCGCTTGTCTCATAGCCGTATACCATTTAAGATCGTCTTGGTCAAATTCATCTGTCCAAACTGGAACTTGAACAGCTTGGATATTAGAGCCTACAATATTTGACACAATAACATCAAAAGTCCCCAAACGATCATTCATATTTTGAATGGAGAGAGTCCCAGAATAGCCATTTGGAGCAGGTAGGGTGAAACTCGTGTTAGCAATACCTTGGTGTTTGCCATTCGTATACTGATAGTATAAATGAGCATGATAGAGCCCAATTTCATTCTTGTGATCTTTTTTCCGAACCGTTACTTTGTAGCTACCATCAGCTTGCTTAACAGCCGTATACCACTTAATATCATCTTGCCCATTCGTATCTGTCCAAACGGGAACCTGTACGGTCTGAATGGTTGTAGCTCCCACGATATTGCTGATGACAATATCAAAGGTTCCAGCTACTGTGTTAACGTTTTTGATGTTGATCGTCCCAGTCACTTTAGGTCCAGCTGCTCCATAACCAGGTCCCAGTACAATCTTAGTTGCGGGAGCTGCTGTTGTAACAGTCGTTTGGGCTTTTTCAGCCTGCTCAGCTGTCGAACTTGGTGCTGGTTTAGCAGCACTTGCAGACGTTGAAGGACTTGTTGACGCTGGTTCCTGTTTGCTTGGTGTAACAACTTCTGATTCAGATTTTGTATCTGTTTCAAGAGCTTTATCTACTTCATCTTTCCAAATAAATTGATAATCTTGAAATAGAAATTGCTTTCCATCTTCAGTAAGGACTTCTACTTGAAGGAAAATGGTTTCTGTTTCACCAGCCATTACCAATCCTTCTCCTGTTACAAAAGCCTGATAGTGACCTTCTTCATCCTTTACAAAATTAATCTCTTGCGTCTTGCTTTGGATAGAATTAGTCCATAATGTTGCCTTAACCTGATTGGCAGTTACGGTCAAGTCAGACAAGGTAATTTTTGCCTTGTCTCTCTCCAATTCAACAGCAAGTTCTCCACTTACATTTTCATCCGTCTTAGCCTTCGTATGTGTTGGATCAGCTAAAATCTGATCAGCCAACACCTGTTCTCCACTCGCTTGGATTGCCCCAATGGCAACCGTCATAGCTCCTACATATATAAGAGACTTATATTTCATTGTTTCTCCTGTTATGTGACAAAGAACCTCTAACTAAGAGTTAGAAGTTCTTTGTCGGTTTATATCTATTCAGTTTAGAAGTTCAACAAAGCCAAGAAGCTTTCTGCTTCAAGTGATGCTCCACCAACAAGGGCACCGTCAACGTCTGGACAAGCCATGTATTCAGCAACGTTTTCAGGTTTCACTGAACCACCGTATTGAATACGAACTTTGTCAGCAACTTCTTGACCAAAGTCAGCTGCTACAACATCACGAACCGCTTTACACATTGTTTGTGCATCATCTTTAGTAGCTGATTTACCAGTACCGATAGCCCAGATTGGCTCATAAGCAATAACGAGTGAAGCTACTTGCTCTGCTGACAAGTCTTTCAATGCAGCAGATACTTGCGCACCTACGAATTCAGCTGCTTTACCAGCTTCGTAAGTTTCAAGAGATTCACCACAACAGATGATTGGTGTCATACCGTTACGGAAAATAGCATGCGCTTTTTTGTTGATATCTTCATCAGTTTCGTGGAAGTAATCACGACGCTCTGAGTGACCAATAACAACATAGTCAACACCCATTTCGTTCAAAACTTTAGGGCTAGTTTCACCAGTGAAGGCTCCAGCATCTTCAAAGTAGCAGTTCTGTGCTGCAACTTTTAATTCTGAATCTTTAGCGAACCAGAGCAAAGCGTTCAAGTCAACTGCTGGAGCTGCAATAGCTGCTTCAACAACATCACCTGAAGGCAATTTACCAGCAATTCCCTCTACAAAAGCTTGAGCTTCTTGAGGATTTTTGTTCATTTTCCAGTTGCCGGCAATAATTGGTTTACGTGACATTTCACATACCTCTTCTTCTTTAATTTTTACTTGTCTAGTATATCACAAAATAATCCAGAATTCTAGGTATTTTATTCCCTATAGAAAATTGACATCATTCTGTAATATAAAGAAAAACTCGCCACCTAAAGGTAGCGAGCCAATTATAAGTTGTCTGACTTTAATTGTTATTTCTGGGAACTCAATCGAATTAAGCTTCGATTTCTGTAACCATACCTGAACCAACAGTACGTCCACCTTCACGGATAGAGAAAGTAGTACCTTGTTCAACGGCGATTGGGTGGATCAATTCAACGTCGATAGTTACGTTATCTCCAGGCATTACCATTTCAGTACCTTCTGGCAATTTGATTGAACCAGTTACGTCAGTTGTACGGAAGTAGAACTGTGGACGGTAGTTGTCGAAGAATGGAGTATGACGTCCACCTTCTTCTTTAGAAAGGATGTAAACTTCACCTTTGAATTTAGTGTGTGGGTTGATTGAACCTGGTTTAGAGATAACTTGACCACGTTCGATTTCGTCACGTTGTACACCACGAAGAAGCACACCAACGTTATCGCCGGCAAGACCTTCGTCAAGTTGTTTACGGAACATTTCAACACCTGTAACAACTGCTTTATGTTTTTCTTCTTTGATACCAACGATTTCGATTTCGTCGTTGACACGAACAGTACCACGGTCGATACGTCCAGAAGCAACTGTACCACGACCAGTGATTGAGAATACATCTTCGACTGGCAACAAGAGTGGTTTGTCAGTGTCGCGTTCTGGTTCTGGAATGTACTCATCAACAGTGTTCATCAAGTCCATGATGATATCTTCGTATGCTGAGTCACCTTCCAAAGCTTTAAGAGCTGAACCTTGGATAACTGGAAGATCGTCACCTGGGAAGTCGTATTCTGACAAGAGGTCACGGATTTCCATTTCAACCAATTCAAGCAATTCTTCATCGTCAACCAAGTCAACTTTGTTCATGAAGACGATAAGGTGTTTAACACCAACCTGACGTGAAAGAAGGATGTGCTCACGAGTTTGTGGCATTGGTCCATCAGTTGAAGCAACTACGAGGATCGCACCGTCCATTTGGGCAGCACCAGTGATCATGTTTTTAACGTAGTCCGCGTGTCCTGGAGCGTCGATGTGAGCATAGTGACGTTTTTCAGTTTCATACTCAACGTGTGCAGTATTGATAGTGATACCGCGTTCGCGTTCTTCAGGAGCAGCGTCGATAGACGCATAGTCTTTAGGTTGGTTAACTGATGAAGGCAAGCGACGTGCCAATACAGTTGTGATAGCTGCTGTCAAAGTAGTTTTACCGTGGTCAACGTGTCCAATTGTACCAATGTTAACGTGTGGTTTACTACGATCGTATTTTTCTTTTGCCATTTTGGTAAAAGCCTCCAATAAAATATATTTTATAGTTAGACAGTAGGCAATACAGACTAACTTTACCTTACCATTCTATCAAATTACAGAGAAATTGCAAGTGTTTTACCTATTTTTCCACAGATTATTCATTTTCCAAGCCGTTTTCCAAGTGGTAATATGGCTGATTAGGAATGCTGGCTCCAATGCTGGAAGCATAAATCCAAGACTGATTTTCCAGCTTGGCAAAGTCCTCGGATTTACCTGTTAAAATGATCCCTGCAAATTCTAGTTTGTCCAACTCTTCTTTCTTAGATAAGTCCAAGTTACCAAACTTTTTCAAGTAGACTTTGATGTCATCTTGTGTTTTGAACCCATTATAGGTGCTACTTCTGTCTGACTCCATGTATTTTTTGAGATTAGCCAAGAACCCATCCACATCTTTCATTTCAGAAAGACGTTTATCTAATTTTTCACCCTCTTTTAATTTAGCAACAGCTTCTTCTGCTTCTTTCTTGTGAACAAATTCTTTTCGCGTCAAGTTTTCTGGACTTGTGCCATAGAGATTACTTGGTTCCCACCAAGAAGGGTCGCCTTTGGAATAGGTTCCAATCCAGTACCAATTGGTCTTGAGATTCTTAGGAATCATGGTTTGGAGTTCTTTTAAGCTATATGGTTTGTCAAAGGTAATCGCCACTTCCACCAACTGATTTTTCATATCCTTAGTGTATTTAATTTCATTGGTTGGTTCACTGGACTTTCCTCCTTGAGTGCCTGGTTGACCAGCAGTAAGTTTGACGTTATAAAAGTGTGAAACTTTCTGGTTGTTCTCTATATTGATGGTTGCGCCAGCCTCTGTTTGCTTTCCTGTTGTTGATTCAAAAAGTGTTCCCCATCTGATACTTAGGATATTAAAATCTGTCTTGTATTCGCCATAATCGACTGGGATTCCATAAATATCTTTTGCTTGTCGTCCTTTGATACCACCGTTGAACATATCGCCTCCATTGGCAGACCAAGTATAGGTTTCGATATTTGGAAAGGCAACACTTTCAACTAATTCAACTTCGTGAACTACTTTCCAGGCTTGATTGCTAATCACTTTTCCTGTAATCATGCGAGTACCGATGTAAAGTCCACTAATGGCTAGAACTGACAAACTGACGGTCATCCAGCGATTTCTTCTTTTTCTTTTCTTCGTGACAAATTCAAATGTTTCCATCTTTGTAACCTGCTTTCTTTAGATTCATTTTGAGGGCTTTCCTTCCTCGCATCAGATCAATCTTGACCTTGCTGTGAGAAATACCTAAAATAGTTGCTATTTCCTTGGTTGAAAAACCTTGAAAATAGTAGAGTTCTAGAACGGTATGATAGGTTTGTTTTAACTTTTTCAACTCTTCCCAAAGCCAGTCATAGTCATCCCTATCAAAGCTAACTACATCTTCTGGTTTGAAAAATTCCTTGCGTAAGATTTCTTGATAGCGTTTATCTCGCCGGTACTTATCAATATAGCGTCGAAGGGAAACACGATACATCCATGCACGCAATTTATTGGCTGGAAGAAGGAATTCAGCCTCCAAAAGCCGGAGAAGGACATCTTGTACCACATCTTCTGCATCACTCTTTGCAGCACCTGAAGAAATCAGATAGCAGGTAATCTCCTTCGCCCAATCAATCAGTTGGCGCTCATATTGGTCCAATTTCATATATCCTCCCTTCTTCACATATATAACGAACAACACTTGACTGCGGTTACAACTAGTTTACTCATTTTTCGCAAAAAAGAAAAGAACCTGACGGTTCTAGAAGATAGATAAATCTTGTTAAAAAACAGGTTATACTAGGTTAGCTATTGAATAGCAATATAATCAGTCTTTGAACGGTTGATAGTAGAACATTTCCTGTTTTATTGAGGACAAAAAAAGATTGAAGAAATCATCTTCGGAAGAGACTTTTTCTTCAATCAAAATACTTACAAGCTTTTCCTATCAGCCTGAGTTACGCAAACCTGTTGCGATACCGTTGATGGTGATGTGAATGAGACTTTCTTGATCTGCACTCAACTGACCATGACGGAGGCGATTGATGAGCTCAATTTGAATATAATTCAGCACATTGAAATATGGCAAGCGGTATTCCAAACTTGCTTTCAAGGATGGAAGTTCTGCCAAGAGTTCTTCATTTTGTTCAATTTCCAAAATGATGTTCTTGGTCAATTGCCATTCGTCCAAAATAGTGTAGAAGACTTCACGTACTTCTTCGCTTTCACACATCTTAGCATATTCAAAGGCAATATTCATATTTGACTTAGACAAGACCATGTCAACATTTGATAGGAGTGAACGGAAGAATGGCCAGTTTTGATACATGGTTTGAAGCTTAGCAAGATTCTCAGGCGCCTTGTCAATGAAGCGTTTGAAACTTGAACCTACACCATACCAACCTGGTAACATAATCCGATTTTGTGACCATGAGAAGACCCATGGAATCGCACGAAGGCCACCAATTTCTGTAATGGTCTTACGAGCAGCTGGACGGGAGCCAATATTAAGGCTTGAAACCTCACGAATTGGGCTAGCTGCAAAGAAGTAATCATAGAAATGTGGATTACCAAAGACTAAATCACGATAGATGACATAACTATCATCCACGATTCCATTCATGACTTCACGGTAGCCTTCCAAATCCTCAGGATTGGTGATCATCTGCGTCACCATACGGTCAATGGAGGCTGATACTAGCATTTCGAGATTGTAGTAAGCAGCGTCTTTGTTACCGTATTTGTTACCGATGACCTCTCCTTGCTCAGTCAAGCGGATACGATCCTTGATAGAGCCAAATGGTTGTGAAGTAATGGCATCATAAGATGGGCCACCACCACGTCCAACTGTACCACCACGGCCGTGGAAGAAGGTAATTTTAATACCATGTTCTTCACCAATCTGAGTTAATTCATTTTGAGCCTTGTAGAGCGTCCAACCAGATGATAAGTAGCCACCATCTTTGTTGGAATCTGAATAGCCCAGCATGATTTCCTGATAAGAATGATTGCCGGCAATCCACTTTTGTGCGATCTCAAGGTCCAGATATTGGCGCATAATAGCTGAGGAATTATCCAAATCTTCGATGGTTTCAAAGAGAGGAACAATTTGCACACGCGCGTTTTCGCTATCCACCAAGCCAACTTCTTTCAAGAGAACAGCTAGTTCCAACATATCTGACACGCTCTCTGAGTGGGAGATAATATGTTGCTTGATAACTTCTTCACCTAGCTTATCTTTCAACTCACGCGCCGCTTGAAAAATAGCTAATTCTTTCTGCAACTGCTCTGATTTTTCAACATGAGTAGCGGATAAGATACGAGGATCTTCTGTCAATTCGCGCAGAAGCACTTCACATTTTTCTTCTTCAGACAGACTGCTGTAATCTTCTACCACACGAGCTGAAGCCAAGAGTTCTGCCACACTGGCTTCATGAATGCTAGAATCTTGGCGCATATCAATGGTTGCCAAGTAGAACCCAAAAGCTTCAACCGCTTCCAGCAACTCTGTAAAATCACCTTGAATCAAGCCTTTTGATTTATTTTCTTGAAGTGATGTTTTGATAGCTAAAAGGTCAGCCTGAAACTCTTTGACATTGGCATAGCGGACATCATTTTTCACATCGTAAATGAGATAATCGCGGGTATTGCGTAACTTCATCTGAATATAGTGGAAGGCACGGCGATAAGGTTCATGCTCACGGTAGACAGATGTATCTTCTGACAAATCTGCCAAAGCCTTGACTGCTTCATTGACGGACACAATTGTCGTAGATAAAGAGAAGGTACGATAGAGTTTGAAGAGTTTTTCATCATAGTAATTCATGATGACTTCTGCCTGTGTCAAAGCAGACAACTTCAAGGTTTCAGCCGTTACGAAGGGGTTTCCGTCGCGGTCTCCACCAATCCACATTCCCATTGAAATTGGATGTGGGTTCTTCAATTCAATCCCTTTTTCAGCAGCCAACCGTTTGTATTCGGTCTGCAATTTTGTGACAGCTTTGATAAAGGAAGAATTGTAATACTCCATAACGTTTGTGATTTCATTGGTTACTTTGAGTTTCTTCTCACGAATCATCTCTGTCTGCATGATGATTTCAATGTAGGAACGCAACTCGTCTTCCCATTTCGTCTTATTCAAAAGACCTAATTTTACATCGCGGTAACGACGTAGGAGTTCATGGATACGCTTGGTCAAATCAAGCATAGACTGGCGTTGTACTTGTGTAGGGTGAGCCGTCAAAACTGGTACAACTGTCAGGTGTTCCAAGATTTCTGCAGCGTCTTCACGGTCTGCAACCAAGTCAATGGTTGTGGACAATTTTCCTAGGTAATCATTGCCCAAATTGTTTTGCAAGTTGATTTCGTAAGCCAAGTCCACATCTTCAGAGATATTGATCAAGAGTGGTAAGACCGCAAAATAACGCGAAATAACTGCCAATTCATCATTGGTCAACTTGCCGATAATTTTCAGTAAATCTTGGTAATTATCGTGGGTTGATAAGGCAGCCAACTCGACAATTTTATCGAAGGTTTCAGGTGCAATCATCTGACGCGCTACATCTCGTAAAGTGTTGGTCAGAATGACAACTTCTTCCATGATTGTTTCTTTGTTGTTCAGGTTCTCTAATTTTTGAATAGACATCTATATCCCCTTTTCTATTCCTAAATAAGCCTATTGCACTAGAGTGCGTTCAATTTCCTCGTGAATCAATTCTCGTTTCTCATTGGCATCAATATTGAGTACAAAACCAATTCCAATGGAAATAATCAGTAAACTATTCCCCCCTTGAGATAAGAAGGGGAAGGTAACACCTGTGGCGGGAATCAAACCTGAAATCCCGCCTACATTGACAAAGGTTTGGATGAGCAACATAGCTGCAACACCCAGCGCCATCATTGAGTTAAATGGGTTGCGAGCACGGATTCCCACAACGATAATGCGTAAAATCAAGAAGAAAAGCAAGGCAAGGATAAGGCTGGCCCCAATCAAGCCTAGTTCTTCAATGGTAATGGCAAAGGCAAAGTCTGTATGTGCTTCTGGCAAGTAACCATTTTTCTCGATCGAGTTCCCCAAACCAAGACCAAACCAGCCACCATTACTCATAGCATAATAGGAATTTGCCAACTGGTGGCCCGCATCTGTCAAGTCCTCAAAAGGATTGAAGAAGGCTGAAAAGCGTTTCGCAATATAACCAAAGACTGGTACTTGAGAAACGGCTTCAACACCGATGATCTTAATAGCCGTTAACACGACTACGGCCCCTCCCGTCAAGAGTCCCAAACTCGTCGAAAACCAACGATGACCAATCCCACTAACGGTGACCATGATAATAATAATCAAGGCAACAATGGTCGCATTCCCCAAGTCAGGAAGTGAAGCAACTAAGCCCAAAGAAACGATACTAATGACTCGCCAGTCATTGAACTGCTCAGGTAGCAAGCGTCCCTTGGTTAAGGCCTGGTAATCATAGGTTCGAATGTCGCCTTGGATTCGCGCAAACTTATGGGCCAAGAACCAAATAATAATCAGCTTCAGGTATTCAGCAGGCTGAAAGCCAATTGGTCCCAAACGAATCCAACCGTGGGCACCATTAACCGCTTCGAAGAAATGGGAAACCACTAACATGACCCAGTCTATGACTACAACCAAGCCAATCAAGCCGCCTCTACGCAAGAAGCTCAGCCTCATTCTATAAATCAACCAAATCCCCGCTAAACTAATGAGCCAGAAGGCGGCCTGACTGATAACCAATTTAAAAGGATTTCCACCATCTTTTATCTGCAAGGCACTTGTGGTTGAATAAACCATAATCAATCCGATTACCGATAAAATCAAATAAGGGATTAAGATAGAATAATTCAGCAAATGCCGTTTGTCAATCTTCATTTTCCCTCCTCGTTCCATTTTTAGATATTGTTACATTATATCACATTCTTTCAGAAAAGTCTGAACTTTCTATAGCAAAAAGAGGCCTTGCGACCTCTAAAATTATTTATAAGTTTGAAGATAAAATTTAATATCATCTCCATCTTTGACGACCTGCTCTTCTACCCCTTTTGGTGCCATTTCACCATTCACATCATACATCCAGTAAGTGAAGGTTGCTTCATCTTGCTTGACGCCATCAATAGCAGTCACCATCCCTGATTTGAGTTCGACTTTATGGTCTTTTTCCAAAATGTCAACCACCTTGTCACCTTCTTTGAATTCTACTTTTTGACTATCTTTTTTCTCACCTGAAAATTCAATTATCAACATTGCAGTATAGTTTTTTTCAAGAGATTTTTCAGTAGGTTTCTGAGATTGACAAGCAACTAAAAATACAGATAACACGAGGCTAAGAGCTAAAAAATACATTCTTTTCACGATAGATTCTCCTAAATAATTGATAAATAAATGGATAAAAAATAAAGGTTGATGCAGCATGTAAAGCATCAAACATCAAACCATTCAACCAGTAAATCCAGAGATTGGCTCCAAATTGAATTGATGTTGGAATACTGATGAGGAAGCCATAGGCAAAGGCCATAAGGCCCGCCAAAATACTTTGCAGGATAGTCGCCCAGGAAAGCTCCTCCGTCAAAGGAAGCACCAAAAAGCGCCAGGCCAGCATCATCAAACCAAAGCTCACTATCTGCCACAAGACAACAATGGAAAAACCAAAGTAAATGCCACTGCCAATCATGGTTAAAGCCATAATGAGCAAGCTATCTGCTAAAGGAAAATAGAGCAGACTAACTAAGAAAATCGCCGTGATAGGCTTGACATTGGGAAAGGCACCAAAGGCAAAGCGAAGGACAATCGCTAAGGCAGACAAAATAGCAATCCGGCTCATTCTTTTTGTAGACATGCAGACTCACTTTATCATTTATTCTTTTCACTATAAGACTAGACTATTCTGACAGGCCTGTCAAGTTCAATTTTTTCATTATTTTAGCTTGGTTTTTTGATTTTTTAAAGGTTTTAGGGTAAAATGTACAAGATGAGAAAGAAAATTAAACCAATTTTTGTAATCGCCTTCTTTCTTTTATTTGTGGGAATGATCCTAACAACAAGGGGAATGGCAAATCAGCAAAAACATGCAAAAACAACTACGATAAGTAGTATATCTTCGACCAGTAACCCTAGCTCCTCGTCGTCTACAATGAGCTCTTCTAGTTATTACATTGAAAACGCCCTCTCCATGAAACCAATCATTGATGTTTCTGGTTGGCAACTTCCGTCAGACATGAACTACGATGTCATTTCACAAAATATCTCTGGTGCCATCGTTCGTATCCAAAGTGGCTCGCACACTACAAAGGATAACAATGCCTCTGACAAATACGGTTTGGACAAATCTTACAAAACGCATATTCAAGAATTTCAGAAACGCGGTGTCCCAGTAGCCGTTTACGCCTATGTAACGGGAAAAAATGAAAAAGCCATGAAAAACGAGGCCAAATCTTTCTATAAAGCTGCCTCAAAATACAAACCAACCTTCTACTGGCTAGATGTAGAAGAAAAGACCATGGACGATATGAATGCTGGTGTTGAAACCTTCCGACAAGAACTCGAAAATCTCGGTGCCAAAAATATCGGAATTTATATCGGGACCTACTTCATGGAAGAGCATTCTATTTCTACAGAAAAGTTTGATTCTGTCTGGATTCCGACTTACGGAACCGACTCTGGCTACTACAATGCCGCACCAAATACAGACTTGGATTACGATCTTCACCAGTATACTTCGGCAGGTTATGTCAATGGTTTCCCCCATCAATTAGACCTCAATTTGTTAACGACTCTGAAAGACCCTAACGAAGTTTACCAAAAGCTCTTTACAGTCCCAACAGAATAAGCTATAATAAAAGCAATTACATGACACAAAGGAGTGCCGTTGGCTGAGATTCTTGTCTGAACAAGAAAATCCTCGAACCTGATCTAGTTCATACTAGCGTAGGAATTGTGCTATACAGACCTTGTCTGGATAAATCATGACCACCCACTCCTTTGCCAATAGACAAAGGAGTTTTTTATGTCGAAAACCAATCTACGAACCCTAGCTGAAATTGCTATTTTCTCTGCACTTGCCCTTATTCTGGACAAAATTCCGCTCTATACCATGCCTCAAGGCGGTTCTGTTTCTCTGGTCATGTTGCCCATCCTCCTCCTTGCTCTTCGTCACGGATTTTCTACAGGTATCTTAAGCGGATTGATCGTGGGAACTGTCCAGCTATTCTTTGGGGGCTATTTCCTAAACATCATTCAAGTATTTCTCGACTATGCTCTTTCCTATGCGGGCATTGGCTTTGCAGGACTTTTGGCTAAACAGTTAAAACAACAAAAATCTTTCCAAAAACAAATTTTAACCTTAACCCTAGCTAGTTTTTTAGGTGCCAGCATACGCTTTTTAGGGAATTTTTTAGCAGGAATTATTTTTTACGGTGACTACGCACCAAAAGGAACTCCTGTTTGGATTTATTCTTTGACCTATAACCTTTCATATATCTTACCTTCAACTGTTATTTGTTTGGCACTCCTTATCACTTTGCTCAAGCTCCGCCCCAACTTTTTCAAGGTTTGAACGTTCAAAAATGTGGTACAATGAAGTATCACATTTTTTAATTGGAGGTCATCATGGTTTCTTGGATTGCAAGAATCATCAAAGGTATGATTATCGCGCTGGGCTTCATCTTGCCAGGTGTTTCTGGTGGAGTGCTGGCAGCTATTTTAGGCATTTACGAGCAGATGATTGGATTTTTAGCTCATATTCGTAAAGATTTTGTGGAAAATGTTCTCTTCTTCATTCCTGTTGGAATTGGTGGTATTTTAGGAATCGCCCTCTTTTCTTACCCTGTCGAATACCTGCTGGAACATTATCAAGTCATCGTTCTCTGGGGGTTTGCGGGTGCTATCATTGGAACCTTGCCAAGTCTCTGGAAAGAATCAACTCAAAAATCCCCTCGTGATCAAGCTGATTGGGCTTGGGTACTTGGAACATTTGTTGTCTCAGGACTCTTGCTCTACTTCTTGAACGACTTAGTCGGAACACTTCCTGCTAACTTTGCTAGTTTTGTCCTAGCAGGTGCACTTATTGCACTAGGTATCCTGGTTCCTGGACTCAGCCCTTCAAATCTACTCTTGATTTTAGGAATTTACACACCAATGCTAACAGGCTTCAAAAATCTTGACTTGGTTGGGACCTTCCTTCCTATTGCCATCGGTGGTCTACTAGCTATTCTCGCCTTTTCAAAAGCCATGGATTACGCTCTCCAAAATTATCACTCACGTGTCTACCATTTCATCATCGGAATTGTCTCATCCAGTACTCTTTTGATTTTGATTCCAAATGCTGGCAACAAAGAGTCTATCTCCTATGCTGGAGCAGGCATTGTTACTTGGATCTTAGCTTTGATTTTCTGCGGACTGGGTATCTGGCTTGGTCTTTGGATGAGCAAACTTGAGGAAAAATATAAATGAGTAAGAAAAATAAGTTGAAGAAAACGCTGGTTGACCAGATATTAGACAAGGCAAAGATTGAACACGATAGTCTAGCTTTAAATGCGATAGAGGGAAATCTTCCTGAGGGTATTCTGGAAGTAGATATTTTCAAAACCTTAGCCTTAATCGGTGACAAAACTGGACCTGTAATTGGGATTCTTCCTATTACGGAGCATCTTTCTGAAAAGAAATTAGCCAAGATTTCCGGCAACAAAAAAGTCAGCATGATTCCACAAAAGGATCTGGAAAAAACGACTGGCTATGTACACGGCGCTAATAACCCTGTCGGCATTCGCCAAAAACACAATTTCCCTATTTACATTGACCAAATCGCTCTCGAAAAAGGGACAATGATTGTCTCTGCGGGCGAATTAGGTCGATCTATCCGTATCAATAGCCAAAGCTTGGCAGACTTTGTCAAGGCTGAATTTGCAGATTTAACAGAAGCAAAAAATGATTGAGGTTGCCTCAATCATTTTTTATTCATATTTTGCTCGTAAAATGTTGGCTTGATCCGAATTTAATTTGAGTAAGTAAACCACCTTTTCAACCGGAAGTCCACTACCTAGCAGACGCTCTGCCGCTATCATAAGACCGTTGTTAATTCCCATTTCCAAAATAGAATTTTTCTTATCATTGACATCAAAGATAAATTTATTGCCAGGAAGATCAAAGAGAACTTTTACAGCACCGTATAGCTGCTCAAAGTTGTCAATCTCCAAGTCAAATACTGGCTTGGTTCCTGGTTTTAAACTACGTCCTCGGTGATTAAACCACATGGCGCGCCAGCCACCATTGACCGCTCCCATGACATCATTATCATAGGAATCCCCAACATAAAGAGTGGTTTCAGGATTCATGCCAAATTGTTCAGCAGCCAGATTGAAAATTTCTTTCTCAGGTTTTTGAAAACCTGTCGCTTGACTGACAATCACATGCTGAGGCTCAATATAATCATATAGTCCCAATTTTCTCACCTTTTTAAGCTGGTGTTCTGTCGGACCATTTGTAATGACACCCATGGGTACATTTTTTGACTTCAAGAAATCCAAAGTCATCCGCATTTCGTCTAGCATGGTAATATTTTCCAGCTCGTATTCATAGACCTCTTGAAACTTGCGCCCCATTTCTTCATCAATTTCAGGATAGCCAAATTCCAAAAGAGTCTCCTTGCAGCGCCAGTAACGGAAGTATTCGACTGTCCATTCACCTGCGATAACCTTAGGAAATCCAGTATCTGAGTAATGGCGGAAGCGAATATAATTTTGATTAATTTGGCTCATATCAAAATCAGGGAAACAGCGCTCAATGGCCTTACGATAAGGGGCTTGCTGATCATAAATGGTATCATCAACGTCAAAAACAATTGAAGTAATCATGGTGACCTTTCTTTTTCTTTTATTCCGTTCACGATTATACTCTTTTTTGCAAGAGAATTCAAACTAGGCTGGAAAGTCGTGTTTTTTCTAGCTTTTTGTGGTACAATGGATTGGATAGATGCCTTTTTAGGGAAAATTATTTGGAGGAAACTATGTCCAACGAACACATGAAAGAATTAAACGACCAACAGATTGTCCGTCGCGAAAAAATGATAGCCTTGGCTGAACAAGGAATTGATCCATTCGGTAAGCGTTTCGAGCGCACAGCCAACTCTCAAGAATTAAAAGACAAATACGCTGATAAATCAAAAGAAGAATTGCACGACTTGAACGAGACAGCTGTAATCGCTGGTCGTCTCATGACCAAACGTGGTAAAGGTAAGGTTGGTTTCGCTCACTTGCAAGATCGTGAAGGCCAAATCCAGCTCTACGTTCGCAAGGATTCTGTCGGCGAAGAAAACTACGAAATCTTCAAAAAAGCTGACCTTGGTGACTTCCTCGGTGTCGAAGGTGAAGTCATGCGTACAGACATGGGTGAATTGTCTATCAAGGCAACAAAACTCACTCACTTGTCTAAAGCACTCCGTCCACTTCCTGAAAAATTCCACGGTTTAACAGACGTTGAGACCATCTACCGCAAACGTCACTTGGACTTGATTTCGAACCGCGAGAGCTTCAATCGTTTTGTGACTCGCTCAAAAATCATTTCTGAAATCCGTCGTTACATGGACAGCAATGGTTTCTTGGAAGTTGAGACACCTGTTCTTCACAACGAAGCTGGTGGTGCTTCTGCCCGTCCATTTATCACTCACCACAATGCTCAAAACATTGATATGGTGCTTCGTATCGCAACTGAATTGCACTTGAAACGCCTCATCGTTGGTGGTATGGAACGTGTCTATGAAATCGGCCGTATCTTCCGTAACGAAGGTATGGATGCAACCCACAATCCTGAGTTCACTTCTATCGAAGCATACCAAGCCTATGCAGACTACAAGGACATCATGGACTTGACAGAAGGTATTATCCAACATGCCGCAAGATCTGTCATCGGTGACGGACCTGTCAACTACCAAGGTACTGAAATCAAGATTAATGAACCATTCAAACGTGTTCACATGGTGGATGCGATCAAGGAAATCACTGGCGTAGACTTCTGGAAAGAAATGACTGTCGAAGAAGCGCAAGCCTTGGCGCAAGAAAAACATGTGCCACTTGAAAAACACTTCACAACAGTTGGTCATATTATCAACGCCTTCTTTGAAGAATTCGTCGAAGAAACATTGATCCAACCAACCTTTGTCTTTGGTCACCCTGTTGAAGTGTCACCATTGGCTAAGAAAAATGATGACGACGCTCGTTTCACTGATCGCTTCGAACTCTTCATCATGACCAAGGAATATGCCAACGCCTTCACCGAATTAAACGACCCAATCGATCAATTATCACGTTTTGAAGCCCAAGCCGCTGCCAAAGAACTTGGTGACGACGAAGCGACTGGTATCGACTACGACTATGTGGAAGCCCTCGAATACGGAATGCCACCAACAGGCGGCCTCGGAATCGGAATCGACCGCCTCTGCATGCTCTTGACAGATACAACAACTATTCGCGATGTCTTGTTGTTCCCGACGATGAAGTAAATGTAAAATTTGCATTACTCATGACTACTGCACAGGACGACCACATGCTCTCTTGTTGTTAGGCATGAGGCTAAACAAATCTTTACTCCCTACGATGAAATAAAAAAACAGATTGACGAAAAAAGTCTTGTCTAAGAATATTTTTCGTCAATCTGTTTTTTATCTACCTGTCAATAAAAGACTCTTAAAATACGGTAAAATCAGTATCTCAAGAGTCTCTTCGATTTGTTCAATTATAAATTACTCCAAAACAGGCCCCTGCTTCCCTTCAAAATACTTTCGTACTCTTGGTGCCACTTCTTGGCCATAGAGTCGAATGGCTTCAAGGACAGCTTCATGTGGCATAGAACCCAGCGGGAGGTGGAGCATAAAGCGGTCTAGTTGGAAGGTTTCGATGTGTTTGATGATTTTAGCAGCGACGGTCTCAGGATCACCGACCATCATGGCGCCATCTGGTCCGACAGAGGATAGGTACTGCTCTTTGGTCATTTCAGACCAGTGAGGACGCCCCTTGGCAATATTATCTACCGTTTGCTTAGTTGGGTAGAAATAGTTGTCAATGGCAGCTTGCTTATCTGCTTCAATCCAGCCCCATGAATGGGCAGCAACTTTGAGCTGTTCTGGTGAATAACCGTTTAAAGCGCCGATTTCCTTGTACATGCGGACCAAGCGGGCAAAATGCTTTGGATTGCCACCAATCATTGGGTAAGCAATTGGCAAGCCTTTTTCAGCAATACAAATGGTGGATTCTGGATTTCCTCCTGTTGCCACCCAAATCGGAAATTCTTCCTGTACTGCACGAGGATAGACTGGACGACTATCCACTGATTGGGTCAATGTTCCCTGCCAAGTTATATTTGTCTGTTCACGGATGGCAAGGAGCATGTCCAATTTTTCATTGAAGAGTTCTTCGTAATCGGCCAAGTCATAGCCAAAAAGTGGGAAAGACTCAATAAATGATCCTCGACCTGCCATGATTTCCGCTCTGCCATTTGACAAGGCATCAATAGTCGCATACTGCTGGTAAACGCGGACTGGATCAATGGAAGATAGAATGGTTACAGCGCTAGATAGGCGAATCTGCTGAGTGTTCACCGCTCCTGCTGCCAGCACAATCTCTGGTGCCGAGACCGCAAAATCCTCACGATGATGCTCACCAATTGCGTAAAGGTCCAAGCCAACCTGATCAGCCAGCTCAATCTCTGCCACTAGCTGACGGATGCGCTCCGCATGTGAATAGGTCTTGTCAGTCCCTTCCAGTTGCGTTGTTTCACCAAATGTCGAAATACCAAGTTCAATCTTCATAAGTCTGCTCCTTATCTATAGTAAAATTATTTTATCTTTAATTAGTGATAAAGTAAAGAAATACGCCTTATGATAAATTTATTCCAAAACTTCTCTAAGTAGCTATATACTAAATAAAGAAGCTAGGATTTTCCTAACTTCTCTTAGATTATTCGTAACGAAGTGCTTCGATTGGGTCCAATTTAGATGCTTTGTTGGCTGGTAAGACACCAAAGATAACACCAACAGAGGCTGAGAAAAGAATACTTCCAATCATGACTGGCACAGAAACCACTGCTGTAATATTTTGTCCCATAACATGGCTGGTATTTACAGCTAGGACAATCAATTGAGCTAAGCCTAAGCCAATCAATCCACCCAAACTAGTTAATACCATAGCTTCAATTAAGAATTGAACCAGAATATTTCCACGTGTAGCACCTAAAGCCTTCCGCAGACCAATTTCACGTGTTCGCTCTGTAACAGAAACCAACATGATATTCATAACACCGATACCACCTACAAGGAGGGAAATTCCGGCCACCGCACCTATAAATAGCGTGATTCCTGACATTTGCTGGTTAAACTGGTCCAGCATAGCTGACATATCGTAGATAGTATAGCTTGCTTCACGAAGACCTGTAGCTTTTGTCAAATAATCTGCTGCTGCTCGACCAATTTCACTTGCACGCGCAATATCTTTTACATGAACATAAATTTGTTGATTTTCAGAGACACCTTCTTCTGCTGCAAGCTGCGTATTGGTCATAACGGCATTCCCACCTGATGTCATACCATAAATCGCTGTTCCTGCTTGGGGATCTTTATAAACCCCTACTACCAAGTAAGAATGCTCTTTCACGCTCACTGTTTGGTTGAGTGCTGCTTGAATATCCCCAAATAGCTTTTCAGCTAGATTTTTATCCAACATGATAATCCGTGAAAACTTACTATAGTCAGTTGCTGTGAACTTACGCCCTGCAAGGACATCGTACTGTTTCACGTCAAAGTAGTTCTGACTAACCCCTGTAATATTGACACCGTCTGCTTTTCTCTTACCAAAACTCATCTCAGCCTGTGTATTATTAACAGTGTAGTAGTTCTCCACACCCTCAACGTTTAACAAACCTTTCAAAGTTGTATCCTGCAATACAGGTTCTTTTTCTTCTGAAATAGGCGTTTCTGTCCAGGAAGACATCAGACCATCTGAAGAAGAATCTGTTTTGGTGTTACTGAAATAAATATTCACATTCTGCTGGTCACCAGACAAAGCCTTGGCAATGCTGCTGCTCATTCCATTCCCTAGAGCAACAATTACGACAACCGCAGTCACCCCGATAATAATTCCCAACATGGTCAACAGAGATCGCATTTTGTGGGCCAAAATGGATTTTAAGGCAAATTTCCAATTTTCCATTACAAGCCCTCCTTACGACGATCTTCTGTAATCACACCATCTCGAAGAACAATTTTCCGAGTCGCATATTCTGCAATTTCAGGCTCATGGGTTACCATGATAATGGTTTTTCCTTCTTGATTAAGCTCTGTCAACAATGCCATAATTTGGTCGCCAGTCTTGGTATCCAAAGCTCCTGTTGGTTCGTCAGCTAGGATAATAGAGGGGCTATTGACCAAGGCACGGGCAATGGCGACACGCTGTTTTTGTCCACCAGATAATTCAGATGGCAAATGGTGCATGCGTTCGCCCAATTCGACTTTTTCAAGATATTGCTTGGATAATTCCTTTCGTTTTCCAGAAGGAACACCCGCATAAATAAGCGGTAACTCAACATTCTGCAAAGCATTGAGTTTAGATAAGAGAAAGAATTGTTGGAAGACAAAGCCGATTTGGTCGTTGCGGACCTGAGCTAATTTTTTCTCAGAAAGTTGGCTCACTTCGGTATCTTCCAAGCAATATTCACCTGAACTAGAACGGTCCAATAAGCCAATGATATTCATTAGGGTTGATTTTCCCGAACCAGATGGTCCCATGATGGCTACAAATTCACCTTCTTCCACTTCTAGGCTCACATCTTTTAAGACACGTAATTCTTGATCTCCGTTTTTATAGCTTTTGTTAATATTTTGTAACTTAATTAGCTTTTTCTTCATCTGCATCCACCTTTTCACCCTCTTTTAGACTGCCATTTGGATTAGAGATGACTTTATCGCCTGCTTTCAAACCACTTGTAACTTCTTGATTTGTAGCATCTGAATTACCAATTTGAACTTCAACTTTCTTCGCTTTTCCATCTACCATTGCCCAAACGTAGTTTTTATCTCCTTCATTGACAATAGAGGTCACAGGTACCAAGATACGTTTGGCTGTATTCACTACTTCAATATTGACTGAGAAACCTTGTTTTAATGGACCAACTTCACTAGTAATTGTAGCTTTGAATGGATATTTCGCGCTGCTACCAGCACCACCAGTCGTCTGTCCTGCACCGCCGTCTTGGCTTGGATAGTTAGAGATGTAGTTGATTTTACCAGTCCAAGATTGATCAGGATAAACCTTAGAAGTGATTTTAACTTCTTGGTCAACTTTGATATTAGCCAAATCGTATTCAGACAAGCTACCTGTTACTTGGAGGCTGCCTTGGTTGACAATGTGGACAACTATTTGGTTGGTGCTAGTATTTGATTTTGAGACAGAGTTGTTCACTTCAACGACTGTACCTGAAACGGTACTCTTAATTGTAGCGTCGTTAAGAGCCGTAGCTGATTTGTCAACTGCTGCCTGAGCATCCGCATAGCTATCATTCAAATCTTGCAACTGCATATCTACAGAACGTTGAGCAGAATTGATTGTCGTATTATCAGTCGCATCGTCCCCTGTTGTTTGAACGGTTTGACCATTTGTACGCAAATCATAAATTTGGCGTCCAACCTTGTCACGCGCACGGACAGCAGTATCATAGTTAGACTGCAATTCAGTCACATCGTATTGTACCAGGGCTTGTCCTACAGTAACTTGGTCACCTTGTTTGACATTGATAGAAGTAATGTCTCCCTTGGTCGCGTCATAGTAGACATACTGTTCTTCTGCTGCAGAAACTGTTCCAGCAAGCAAGGTCGAAGAAGCAATCGAACCTTCTTTAGCAGTTTGATAATGCAGAGCCTTATCAACTTCTGTAGTGTTTGGTGTAGATGATTTTCCGCCGAAGAGAAGGGCTCCGCCAACAAGAGCAACAGCTACTACTCCCAATCCAGAAAACAAAGCAATCTTTGCCTTTTTAGACTTTAACATAGATTTTCTCCTTTAATTAAACTAGCTTGCAAGATTTTTCTACCAAGCTTTGTGTTACTGTTATGATACACCTAAACAAAAAATAATGCAAGACTTTTCCATAATTTTATATTAAAACTTCCTCATTCCCCTTGCCATGGGCCTAGCTTACAATTCCTTACACTTTTGTAAGATAGGATAATCGTAGCGGATTTTTGCAAAAAATGTTTAAAAAAGCTAGAATGAGCATATATTAAGTAAAGGAGAGAAACATGAGAGAATTTGATGTCATTGCGATTGGTGGAGGGTCTGGAGGATCAGGATTTGTCAATCGCGCAGCCATGCATGGCGCAAGAGTAGCAGTTATCGAAGGAGGGCAGGTCGGTGGTACCTGTGTCAACCTAGGCTGTGTTCCTAAGAAAATCATGTGGTACGGAGCCCAAGTAGCTGAAACACTGCATACTTATTCCAGTGAATACGGCTTTTCAACCGAAAATATCCAGTTTGATTTTGCTAAGCTCCGCAAGCATCGTGAAGGCTACGTTGATCGTTCCCGTCAAGGCTATGCCAACAATTGGGCACGTAATGGTGTGGAACATATCGCAGGCTACGCACGTTTTCTTGACACACACACAGTAGAAGCCAATGGAGAGCAACTGACCGCTAAGCATATCGTCATCGCAACAGGTGCCCGCCCTACTCTTCCGAATATTCCTGGCAATGAACTAGGCGTGGTATCTGATGATGTATTTTCCTGGGAAAGTTTGCCCCAGTCTGTAGCTGTGGTCGGCGCTGGCTACATCGCTGTCGAAATGGCAGGTGTCCTGCACAACTTGGGTGTCAAGACAGACCTTTTCGTCCGTAAAGATCGTCCCTTGCGCAAATTTGACCATTCTATCATTGAATCACTCGTAGAAGAGATGAACAAAACTGGCTTGCAACTACACACCCATAAAATTCCAAGTAAACTTGAAAAACTAGCTAATGGTCAGCTGGAACTGCACTTTGAAGATGGAACCTCACATGTGGCAGACCAAGTTCTCTGGGCTATTGGCCGCACACCAAATGTAGAAAATCTCAATCTTCAAGCTGCTGGTGTGACTCTGACTGAAGGTGGCTATATCGCTGTAGATGACTTCCAGAATACTGCTGTTGCTGGGATTTATGCCCTGGGTGATGTAACTGGAGAAAAAGAATTAACTCCTGTCGCTATCAAGGCCGGACGACTCTTGGCTCAGCGACTATTTAACGGTCAAGAATCTGTAAAAATGGACTACAGCAACATTCCTACTGTCATCTTTTCCCACCCTGCTATCGGAACAGTGGGCTTGACAGAAGAGGAAGCTATTGAACAATACGGTTCTGACCAAGTTAAATGCTACCTCTCCAACTTCACTTCCATGTACACAGCCATGGCTGACCACCGTCAAGTGACTCGCCTAAAATTGGTAACCGTAGGTACTGAGGAAAAAGTTGTCGGTCTGCACGGCATTGGCTACGGTGTGGATGAAATGATTCAAGGCTTTGCAGTAGCTATCAAGATGGGGGCTACCAAGGCTGATTTTGATGCAACAGTTGCTATCCATCCCACTGGTTCTGAAGAATTTGTGACCATGCGCTAGGAGATTCTCATGAAAAAATCTCTTCTAACCTTAACTAGTTTAGCCGTAGTCATCCTCTGTCTTCTGAACACTCGCCTGCATTTTTTGACAGGCTTGCCCAACCAAATCCTCTTAGGAGTGACATTTTTCATCTTAGCCTATCAGGTGCTGGCTTCCTACAGAGAAATTAAAGAACACAGACAAGCAAAAAGAGAGTGAACGGTCACTCTCTTTTTCCTATAATGTTTAGCATGGCTTCAGCCAATAATTCATAACCCAAGCTACCAAAATGCAAGCCGTCATTTATCTGACCTCGCAGAATTTCCTTAACAGTAAGACCACTTTTTTCAAAGGTAGCTCTTAGAGATAGGAAGTTCACCCCTTCTTCACTAGCCACCTGCTCCATAATTTCTGTGTAATAGGCCACCAGACGATTAGTGCGATAGGCTTGCAGATCCTCATCAACTGGTGGTGGTGATATAAGACAAATCCTGTTAGCAGAGATTTGACGCCTCAATATCTCTACAATTCTTCTCAGATTTTCCAAATATTCCCCTAGAAAGACCTGTTTATGAATGGCCAAGTCATTAGCACCAATAATGATAAAAATGTAATCCGCTGACCAACTGGACTGGCCCTGCAATATATTCAAAAGGTCAAAGGTATTGTCCCCGGAAACAGCGCGATTATCTATCTGTAAATCTGCTTGACGGGCCAATAAAGAATGATTGATATGAGGAATTTCCTTACCCTCATGGCGGGCAAAAAGACTATCTCCCAACAAAAGAACCTTCATCGCCCCTCTAAATGCGTGTCAACTTAGTTGCCGTATCTGGTGATGTATCGTAGACTTGGAAGTCTACTCCGACACCCAAATCAGCCTGAGCTAGCTGGTTGACCATGGTCATATGGGCTAATTCCTTAATATTATTTTCCTTGGACAAGTGCCCCAGATAAATCTTCTTGGTGCGATTGCCCAGCGTACGAATCATGGCATCTGCCCCATCTTCGTTGCACAAGTGCCCCTTGTCTGACAAAATCCGCTGCTTGAGATTCCAAGAATAGGAACCCGCCCGCAAGATTTCCACATCATGATTGGACTCAATCAAATAGCCATCGGCATTAGCCACAATTCCTGCCATACGATCTGATACATAGCCTGTATCCGTTAGCATGACAAAGCTCTTATCATCCTTCATAAAGCGATAAAACTGTGGACAGGCTGCATCGTGACTGACACCAAAGGACTCAATATCCAAGTCTCCAAAGGTCTTGGTTACCCCTAGTTCAAAAATATGCTTTTGTGCTGTGTCAATCTCACCCAGCTTGCCTTCCATAGCATTCCAAGTTTCTTGATTAGCATAAATGTCCATACCGTACTTGCGCGCCAACACCCCAACCCCATGGATGTGATCGCTGTGTTCATGGGTCACTAGAATCGCGTCCAAGTCCTCCGGCTTGCGGTCAATTTCCGCTAAAAGACTGGTAATTTTCTTGCCAGACAGACCGGCATCTACTAAAATTTTCTTTTTCTCCGTTTCCAAGTAGAAAGAATTTCCACTGGAACCTGAAGCTAATATACTATATTGAAACCCTACTTCGCTCATAGTCTCCTATTCTTCCTCTGTATCCGTGTCATCTTCCCATTCATCGAAGGTCACGTCCTTGTTATAAGGCAGGACAATGGTAAAGGTCGAACCATGTCCATATTCACTCTTGGCCCAGATAAAGCCCTTGTGTTGTTTGACGATTTCTTTGGCAATAGCTAAGCCTAAACCTGTACCACCTTGGGCACGCGAACGCGCCTTGTCCACCCGATAAAAACGGTCAAAAATCTTAGGCAAATCCGTCTTGGGAATCCCCAATCCTTCATCTGAAATGGACACAATCAGCTGACTGTCTGTCGTCTTCATACTAAAGGTAATCTTGCCACCATCTGGTGAGTACTTAATAGCATTATTCAAGATATTGTCCAAGACCTGAGTCATCTTATCGGTATCAATCTCAATCCAAATCGGTGTAATCTGGTAATCACGGACAATACTGTATTCCTTGGTAGCATCCTGACTCTTCATCTGCTCAAATCGGTTGAGGATAAAAGTCACAAAGGCTGTAAAGTTGGTCAACTCAAATTCCATATTGGCTGCCGCATTATCAATCCGAGATAGACTCAGCAGGTCGGAAATCATACGCATCATGCGGTTGGTCTCGTCAAGCGATACCTTGACAAAACTCGGTGCTACTGCATCATTAAGAGCCCCTTCATCCAGCGCTTCTAGATAAGATTTGACGGAAGTCAAAGGTGTCCGCAACTCATGACTCACATTGGAAACGAAGAGTCTACGCTCCCGCTCTTCCTTGGCCTGTTCCGTCATATCATGTAAGACAACCACCAGACCCGAAATCAACCCACTCTCACTACGGATAGTCGCAAAATTTGCCCGCAGAGCTAGGTATTCCCCATTTTCATTGGCATGATCGACTAGAACTTCTGGAGTCTGCGCCAATAAATCTCGGAAACTATAGCGTCCCTCCAAATCTAGGATGTCCAAAAGTGCAGTCTGATACGCTGATTTCTTGGTCAAACCTAGCTGCTTCTGCGCCATATCATTGATCATAATAATATGACCCATACGATCCGTTGCCACCACACCGTCACTCATGTAAGACAGGATGGAGGACAACCGCGTCTTTTCCTGTTCCAAATTGTCATGGGTCAAGCGAATGACCTCTGACAAATCATTGAGAGAATTTGTCATATCCGTGATTTCAGGACTTCCACGCATATCTAAAATATCCGAGTAATCTCCTGCAATTAATTCCTTGACCTTTTGATTGAGAATTTTGATGTGTTTGTTGTCGCGATGATTTTCGATAATCATGAAAATCAGCGCCACCACAAAACCAATTAAAATGACGATGAACCAAAATTCCTGGGTCGTCATTAAATAACGTAATTTATTGATCATTTGCTTTAATGTAATAGCCGACACCACGACGGGTCAAGATGTATTCAGGACGACTTGGCGTATCTTCGATTTTTTCACGCAAGCGACGAACTGTCACATCAACTGTCCGCACATCGCCAAAATAATCGTAGCCCCAAACAGTTTCCAAAAGATGTTCACGAGTCATGACCTGTCCCAAATGGTTGGCCAAATGGTGGAGCAGCTCAAACTCACGGTGGGTCAATTCCAACTCTTTACCATGCTTTTTAGCCACGAAAGCATCCGGCAAAATGGTCAAATCTCCGATAACTAACTCTGCCTGACCACTTATTTCTGTCTCGATAACTTGCGTTTCGGTCAATTCGCTACGGCGCAAAAGTGCCTTCACACGCGCCTGCAATTCACGGTTTGAGAACGGCTTGGTCACATAGTCATCTGCCCCGATTTCGAGACCGATAACCTTATCAAATTCACTGTCCTTGGCCGACAGCATGATAATGGGCACATTACTGGTCTTACGAATATTACGGGCCACTTCTAAGCCATCAATCTCTGGTAACATGAGATCTAAAATCACAATATCAGGAATTTCTGCTTCAAACATTTCCAGCGCGGTCCGTCCATCAAAAGCCGTCACGACCTCATAACCTTCACGCGTCATATTAAATTTGATAATATCTGAGATTGGCTTCTCATCATCTACAATTAAAATTTTCTTCATGTTCTTGCTTCCTTTGTTTAATTAAAACATTATAACAAAAATCCCGTCAGAATGCATGTTTGAGACTAATGTTGCGTATAGAAAAAGGAAGCCTCAGCTCCCCTTCTATTAGAAATTACGGCCGTTTTTGCCATAACCATATTTTTCCATAAAGTCTTGGCGGAATTCCAAGAGATTGTCATCCATGATTGCCTGACGGACATTTTTCATGAGATTAACAAGGAAGTAAAGATTGTGGTAAGACGTCAAGCGGATACCAAAGGTTTCATCAGCCTTAAGTAAGTGACGAAGGTAGGCACGCGTGTAGTTCTTACATGTGTAGCAATCACATTCGTGGTCAAGTGGCGTGAAATCTTCTGCGAACTGGGCATTTTTGACCACCAAACGACCATGCGAAGTCATACAAGTACCGTTGCGGGCAATACGAGTCGGCAAGACACAGTCAAACATATCAACACCGCGAATGACACCGTCAATCAAGCTATCTGGTGCCCCAACCCCCATGAGGTAACGTGGCTTGTTTTCAGGTAAGAGTGGTGTCGTGAAATCCAGCACCGCATTCATCTCATCATGGGTTTCCCCAACAGCCAGACCACCAATGGAATAGCCTGGGAAATCCATGCTCACTAAGTCGTGAGCTGATTGACGACGAAGGTCCTCAAAGCCAGCACCTTGAACGATTCCAAAAAGACCTTGATCATGTGGACGACGGTGGGCTTTGAGCCCCCGCTCCGCCCAACGGCTGGTCCGCTCGATTGATTTTTTCACATAATCATATGGTTGGTAAAATTGTGGACACTCATCAAAGGACATCATAATGTCAGAACCGAGATTGTTCTGAATAGAAATGGCCTTTTCTGGTGACAAGAACATTTTTGAACCATTGAGGTGGTTCTTGAAGGTCACGCCTTCTTCGGTGATATTACGGCTGTCCGCCAGTGAATAAACTTGGAAACCGCCACTATCTGTCAAGATAGCTTGGTCCCAGTTCATAAATTTATGCAAACCGCCTGCCTTAGCAATGAGTTCATCACCAGGACGTAGCCAGAGGTGATAGGTATTGGACAAAATAATCCCTGAACCCATTTCCTTGAGCTCTTCAGGCGACTGGGTTTTGACAGTAGCCTGCGTTCCAACTGGCATAAACATAGGCGTCGGGAAGGTCCCGTGGGGCGTAATAATCTCACCCAAGCGGGCTCCCGTATGCTTTTCTTTTTTAATCAAACGGTATTTGATAGGATAATCCGTCATAAGTTCCTCGCTTTCAAGAAATACAGTCTTGGGCGCTTTTCAGCCTTTCTAGTGTAACAAAATTCAGCAGAATTGTCATCTTATTAATGTATGCAACAAAGAATATTTACGGAGAACAGAGATTTTTATAATTGATTATGATAAGATGGTAAAAAGGAGGTATTTACATGTTTTCTATTAGCCAAATCCGTGCACATGCACGCCAGACAATCGAGCAAACCCCAGGGATTTACCTACTTGGTTTGGCTCCTGCACTAGTTTCCTTATTTTCAAGTCTCATTAGTTTTTTCCGAAATTCATCTTCATCGACTGTTAATCAAGAAGCTCTGAATTCACTGACATCTGGTCATTTTGAAGATAGCCTGGCTAGTACAACATCCTTTACTAGTACTATTTCAGCATCTCTTTTCCCTTTGCTAATCGGTATATTGCTAAGCTTTATTCTCTTGTCCTTAACATTTACTATTTTGAATATCCTTCGTAAACACCAAGAAGGTACTGGTTTTAAGGATGGATTCACGATTTTCCAACACCAACACTTTGGAAAAATATTCTTTACAGTCTTTATAAAAAGGCTCTTGCTCTTCTTATGGGGACTGATTTACCTAATCGGTCTAGTCATGATTATTGGAGGACTGGTTGGACTTATCGTTTGCGCCTTGCTATCAATGAATTCCGCATATGATCCTGAAACAATCCAGTATATGCTAGGAATGTTTACCGGTATCCTCATCATTGGTCTCTGCATCTTTGCCTTTGGTTTGGCTATCTATTTACCACAAGAATTAGCCTACTCACAGGTTGAAATCTTGCTGTTTGAACAGTTAGAAGCAGGCACTTATACTGGTCCTATGGCACTGATCAAGGAAAGTCGCCGTATCATGAAAGGCTACAAATTCAAACTCCTCCTGCTAAGTCTTTCCTTTATTGGTTGGTTTTTCTTACAAGGCTTGAGTTTTGGTTTAGTCGGTATCTATGTCTATCCATACTACAGCGCTGCTAAGATCCATTTCTACAATGCTGTTCTGAAAGACCGTAAGATGAAAGAAGATGTTTTAAGTGGAAACTTCACTACAACTGCATAGAAAAAAGAAGCGAGTGCTTCTTTTTTCTATGCTTTCATCTCAAGGTATTCAATCTTAATACATTTATTCATGACAATAGCATTGCGATTAGCAGCTCGCAAAATGTCCTCTGCTTCTTGACTTTCTAATCCAAGCTGTGCCCAGAAAATCGCCGCATCTGTTTCCACAAAATCACGCGCTACATCTGCTAGAAACTCACTACGGCGGAAAACATCTACAATATCCACTTTCTCAGAAATATCTTGTAAGCGACTGTAAACCTTCTCACCAAGAATCTCCTGACCAGCTAGTTTCGGATTGACTGGAATAATCTTGTAACCAGCCTCCTGCATGAGCTGAGCTACTCTGTAAGCAGCTGTTTCCTGTCGATCTGACAACCCCACAACTGCGATAGTTTTGCTATTTTTCAGATAGTCAAAGATAATATTTTGACTTGGATTTTGAAAATGATAAGTCATAAAAACTCCTTATTTAGGGGTCAAGCTCCACGCGGCATGAATCAAGCCCCAGAATTTCTGGTCATTTGCAGGTCGCGTCATCGCTTTCAGATAAAAATCAGAAACCGGCTTAGACATGCGACGACCAATAGCAAGGGGACGTAACTGTCCCAGTAAAAGATTAAAAACTGGCAAAGCCTCATCACCGGCTTCAATTTTATTTTTAGCCTCAACCAATAAATCCCGTTCTTCCTGACTGACCTCTTCTTGCAAAATCAAATCATAAAGCAGATTCAATGGTTCTGCGTTGTCAATTTTTGGAATCATCACTAGCCCTCCTCATTTTTTCTTAACATCATATCACAGAGAAATATCCTTGACAAGCCTTTCCATCTAAGTACTCTATAGAAGAACCTGAGCCTAGAATTTCAAAAGCGAAGGGAGGGTTTACAGCGCAAAACCATCCTGATCTCATGCGCAGTAGACACTGGGCAGTTATCAGCGTTGACCTAGCAAACTTGATACCTACCTCATTGTCCTTGCGGGGGCGCTAAGACGAAATCATCGATTTCTGTAGTGCTCCCTCATTTCGCTTCATACCAGGTTTTTCCTGCGTTTTCGTCAGCGAGGAGTGGTACGGAGAGTTGGATAGCAGATTCCATGGTTTCTTTGACGAGTGTTTTAACAGCTTCCAATTCGTCATTTGGGACTTCAAGGACAATTTCATCGTGCACTTGTAAGAGCATGCGGGTCTTGAAGTTTGATTCTGTTAAGGCTTTGTCCAAGTTGATCATAGCAACCTTGAGAATATCCGCTGCCGATCCTTGAATTGGTGAATTGATGGCAGTTCGTTCTGCAAAATTACGTACATTGAAGTTACGAGAATTGATATCTGGTAGCTCACGGCGACGATGGTAAATAGTTTCTACAAAGCCCTTATCACGCGCTTCACGTACGATTTCTTCCATGTAGTGTTTGATTCCAGGGAAACGTTCAAAGTAACGTTCAATATATTCTTTGGCTTCTTTGCGAGTGATACCTAGGTTGTTCGACAAGCCAAAGTCTGAAATGCCATAAACCACACCGAAGTTAACAGCCTTGGCATTACGGCGGTCATTTGGAGTGACATCTTCTGGTTTTTCGATACCAAAGACCCGCATAGCTGTCGCTGTATGGATATCTGCACCATTCTGGAAGGCAGCAATCAAATGCTCATCCTGAGAAATGTGAGCCAGCACCCGCAACTCAATCTGAGAATAATCAGATGAAAGGAAACTTGCATTTCCCCACTCTGGGACAAAAGCTTTACGAATGAGGCGTCCTTGTTCTAAACGAACAGGGATATTTTGCAGGTTAGGATCTGTAGAAGACAAACGCCCTGTTTGCGTCAAATCTTGAACATAGCGGGTATGAATCTTCCCATCTGCCATAATGGCGTCTTGCAGACCAATGACATAGGTTGACTGCAACTTAGAAATCTGACGGAATTCTAAAATCTTAGACACAACAGGGACAATCGGTGCTAGGCGCTCTAGGACATCGACTGCTGTGGAGTACCCTGTCTTAGTCTTCTTAGTGTACTCGAGTGGTAGCCCCATTTTTTCAAACAGAATAGTACCTAACTGTTTAGGGGAATTGATATTAAACTCTTCACCTGCCAAATCATAGATTTCTTGAGTGAGCTGGGCAATCAAGATTTCATTTTCAGCCTGCATTTCCTGCAAGGTTTTGGTTTGAACACGAATACCTGCAATTTCCATTTTGGCAAGGACGTAGGCCAGAGGTTGCTCCATATCAAATAGCAATTCTGTTTGCTGATGATTGCTGAGTTGCTCCAACATCGGTGCTTCTGTTTCCAGCAAAACCTGTACTTTCTTAGCCAAATGTTCAAAGAGCACCGCTTCTTCTGGAAGTGCACGTTTAGCACCTTTTCCATAGACGACTTCATCTGCTACCAATTGACATTGACCATAGAGATGAGCAATCGTCGTCAACTCATTGTCCTCAACAGTAGATAGGAGATACTTAGCCAGACGACTGTCAAAATTGGCTGGTGCTAGTTCAATACCTACTCGTTCCAACAGAACCTTGCTTCGCTTAAAATCATAGGTTTTAATCGCAGTTTTCCCAAGGAAATCGCGCAAGACAGCGTCTTGTAGCAAAGCTGGGTGTCCTACATAAATCTGCTGGCTATCGCCCCAAGCCAATCCGACAATATCTTCCTTATGGTAATTTTCTCCCAAAATCTCAAAGTAGAAGAATTGATCCTCATGGAGCATGTCGGCTGTCACCTCTGTCACCACTTGGAAATCGATTTCTTCTTGTTGGACAGCAGGTGTCGCACCGAGTTGAGCTCGAAACTGTTTGAAGTTCATTTCTTCATAAAAGCGCGCCATGGCATCCAAATCTTGCGGACCAGCATAGCGGATGTCATCTAAACCAATCTCCAACGGTGAGTTGGTGTCGATTGTCGCCAAGGTCTTAGATAAGAAGGCTTGTTCTTTATCATTGATAAGATTTTCCTTCATCTTGGAAGCCTTCATGCTATCAATATTCTCATAAATACCTTCCAAGGAACCATGTTCGATGAGGAGTTTGAGCCCAGTTTTCTCTCCAATTTTTGTTACGCCTGGGATATTGTCCGACTTGTCTCCCATGAGAGCTTTAAGGTCGATGAATTGAGCTGGGGTAATCCCCATTTTTTCCATAAGATAGGCTGGAGTAAATTCTTCAAACTCAGCCACTCCTTTTTTAGAAATCTCAACAACTGTGTTTTCATCTGTCAGTTGAATCAAATCCTTGTCGCCAGACACAACGGTAATCTCAAAATGTTCATCTGTCGCTTCAGCTTGTTTAGCCAAAGTCCCGATGATGTCATCCGCTTCGTAGCGATCCAGTTCGTAATACTGAATACCCAGCACATCTAATTGCTGGCGCAAAAATGGAAACTGTTCTCGAAACTCGTCTGGTGTCTTGGCACGACCACCCTTGTAGTCACTGTACATCTCGGTACGGAAAGTCGTCTTCCCCGCATCAAAGGCAACTAAAACGTGAGTCGGTTCTACCCTCTCCAAGAGATGATTGAGCATGAGATGAAAACCGTAGACGGCATTGGTATGAAGACCATTGGCATTCTTGAAACGGTCAATTTGGTTATAGAGTGCAAAAAAGGCACGAAAAGCAACGGAGGAACCGTCAATTAACAGTAATTTATTCTTGTTTGTCATATCTATTATTATAGCACGAAATGACTAGACTAGGGGGAGTAAGACACTACATGGAGGAGAAAATCTGCCTCGTTTTTTGATAAGAATAAAAAGAAGTACCCGTAGGCACTCCCTTTCCCCTGTCAACTAGGGATTCTTTCTACATCATAAATAGAATACTTCCTGCCAACATACCAAGACTAAATCCCATTAGCACATCTCTCGGAAAATGCACACCAACCAAGACTCTACAGACTGCAAGAGTTACTGACAGAAAAAGCCCCAAACCTCCTAAACCGATATGATGAGACAAAAAACACATGGAGATAATCGTCGCTGAAAAGACATGACGGCTGGGCATGGAATTTCCCTTGGTCGTCTTTTCAATCAGAGGTTGAATAGTATAAACTTCATAGGGGCGTGGCGCATTGATGAGTTTGCGTACGAGACTCAGTAAACTAAAGCCCACAGCCGGTACCAGCACCCATTTCCACTGAAATTCCCCTTGAAAAAAGGTAATTAACAGAAAAAGCGGATAGGCTAGATACATGACATAGGTGATATAGTGGTTGAGCCAGATAACTGCTTTTTTAAGAAAAGGGCTGTTTTCTAAAAATCTGGCCATATTTGCATAAACTTCTTCATAGTTTCTCATGTCTTTATTATAGCATAAAACCAGCCCAATTTAGGCTGGTCTTCGTTTATTCAATAGACTTGAGGGCCTCGAGCATATCTACTTTTCGAAGGTGGTGATTGACAAACCAGCCCAAGACCGCCAATATGCTAAAGATGACCAGGATAGGCGTCAGGTAAACATCCCATGTTACACTTGGATTGAACACAATAGAGTCCGTGCCAATCATATTGAGGATAAGAAGGTGCAAGCCAATACCACCCAGCAAACCAAGCAGGATACCGATAAACGACAACAATATAGTCTCCCGATAAATGTAAAGGGTCACTTCTTTATTGTGAAAGCCCAGCACCTTAATGGTCGACAGTTCTCGAATCCGCTCTGCCACATTGATATTGGTCAAATTGTAGAGAATGACAATGGCTAGAAGGACAGATAAGATAATCAAAATCAGCATGATGGACTGAAGAGACTGGGCCAAGTGTTCAATCGTAGAAATCATGGTCGTATTTTGCACCACTGCAGATACACCAGTCATTCCGAGAAACTGCGCTGCATTCTTCTTAATGGCACTAGACCTTGTATGCTTGAGACGAAGCAACCAAGCATTCTCTGGATAATCTGTGCCCGTGACTTTTTTATAATAGTCAGCCGTCATATAGACCGAATGCCCCGCATACATCTCTGCAATGCCGGCTACCTTAACACTGACGTTTTCTCTGTCAAGGGTCAACTGAACAGTATCCCCAACTTTGGCTTCGTATAATTTGGCTAATTTTTCTGTTAAAATAGCCCCTTTGTCAGTCAAAACTAATGGTTCTTTCCTTTGACGGTGAACCAGCGAGAGATAAGCATCCAATTTCTCCGATTGATCCGTTACGATGAGGCTAATCGTCTGCTTGTCAGCATGATGAGGAATGGACTGCTCCAAACTCTGATAGAAAAGTGCTAAAGAAGAGGAAATCTCCTTGGACTGCATGGCTTCTTCTACCGCAGTCAAGTCTGACTGACTAGCGCCAGTATTCTTGACCACTATCATATCGTAATGCAGCAAGTCTCCAAATTGACGATTGACTAAGCCTGAAATGGAAGAACGAATGCCCAAACCAGCAAAGAGCAGAGCCACTGAACCAGCTACACCAAACATCGTCATGAACATCCGCTGTTTGTAGCGGAAAATATTGCGAGCCGTGACTTTCTGCGTAAAGGTCAATCGTTTCCAAATGAAGGAAATTTTCTCTAATAAAATAGTTGACCCAGATACAGGTGGTTTTGGTAATAGAAGTTGAGCTGCATTTTCCTTGAGTTCACGGTAGGCTACCAAAAAGGCAGGTAAAATAGCTGATAAGAACCCTAGTAGGAGGCCTACGAGCAGCCAGACGGGATAAAAGTGCAACTCTACGTCTCCTAAGACCATCTGTTCCGTAATAATACGACTGATGATTGGCGAAAGCCAATAGCTTCCTGCAAGGACACCTACGATGGTTCCTATACAACTTGCCAAAAAGCCATAGAGGACAAATTTACGAATAATATCACGATTGGTATACCCCAAAGCCTTGAAAATTCCTGCATTGGTACGTTCTTCATCAACAAAACGTGTCATCGTTGTAAAAGTTACCATGGCAGCCACCAGATAGAGGACTAGGGGAAAAATTGTTCCCACCGCAGAGATAGAGCCTGTAGCTACACGGTAGTTTTCATACCCAGTCCCACCCGGTATAGTTTTTCGATTATAAATGTTGTAGCTAGGCTCTTCTAGCTGTTTGAGTTGGTTTTCAGCCTCTGTTAATTCTTTTTTGGAACTAGATAATTGCTGATCAGCTTGTCGTTTTTCTTTGGCGTAATTCTCTTTTCCTTCCGCAATCTCCGTCTTGGATTGATCTAATTGCTTTTCCTTATCAAGAATATTTGCCTGCGCTTGCTCTAGTTGCGACTGAGCACTTTGTAACTCTTTTATACCTGCTTGATAGGCTGCTTCTCCTGCCTGGTACTGAGACAAGCCCGACTCATAAGCCGCTAAGCTATCTTGGTAATGAGCCAAGCCATGTGCATACTGACTCTCACCTAATTGATAATTTGTCTCTTTTTCTTGATAAAGTTTCTTGGCCTCTTCTAAGAAAAGAAATCCTTTATTGTAGTCTTTCAAGGCTTGTTGAACAAACAATTCCTCTTGAGCGAGCTTGGCTTGTTCCGCTTGAATTTCGGGATGATTCTCTACAAACTCTCCTGCTAACTTTATGGCATCCATTTTCTCTTGCAATTGGTGTTTAGCAGTTTCAAGAGTGGCTTGTTCTGATTGGATTTGTCCAGCAGTCGTATCAAGTTCAACTTGTTTCTGGGCAATGTTTTCTCTAGCACGAGCTAATTGCATTTTGACTTCATCTAGCTGGTTTCGCTTATCCTGTAAGAGCTTATGAGTTTGGTCTAACCGTACTTTTGCTGTATCTAGCTCTGCTTTCTTACTAGCTAAAGCAGCTGCAGTACGGGCAAGTTGGTCTCGACTGATTTGCACTTGATCTTGACTATCAGCTAGCTGGGCTTGGGCGGCGCTTAATTGATTTTCTCCGTCAGTTAGTTCTTGCTCGCCATCAGAAAGTTGTTGACCTGCTTGGCGCAATTCCTTTTCTGCGTCAGCAATTTTCCCCTGTCCCTGAGCAATCTCCTTCTGTCCTTGCGTCCTAACTGTGGTCAATCGTTTCTTCCCATTGTCAGAGAGTCGTTTTTCAAGCTCTTCTTGGTGCTGGGCTAAACGCTCGTCATAGCAAACACTTGTATAGCCCACCGCTTTCAAATCCTCATAGCGAATGCGGGCAATCATGTAAACATCTGAATCAAAAGCTGAGGGAGTTGTAACAGCATAGGCAGACAGATTCCCAGCTCCGGCACTAGAATTTCCAAGATTCTTAGTACTCCACATCTCAGATGAATGCACAAAACCAGTTACTCTAAAAGTAGTCTCTTTCAAGACCCCATCATCTGCTTGGGTAAAGGAAATAAGATCACCTATCTGGTAATCCTTCTGGAGAATGGTCGCAAGAGCAATCTCATTGGCCTGAGTTGGCAGACTTCCAGATTCCAACTGGAAGAGGGAGACTTGCTTGGTCTGTGAGTAGATACGAATAGCATCCGTCGTCCCCTTACGCGTTACATCTGTCATATAGGCGTATTCGACAGTGGCATTTTTGAGCTTGTTCAATTCTGCCTGATCTTGCTTATCCAGTCCCATTTCTGCTATGACTGCTAGGTCCATCATTTGGGTCTTGTCAATATAGGACTGGGCGGACTGCTCCATATTTGGAGAGGTCACTTTTAAGCCCACTAAGGTCACTGCTCCGATAAACATAAGACTAAAAATGGAGAAAAAACGACCTTTTGAAGACCATATGGACTGGGCTAGATTTTTCCAATAAACTTTTTTCATAGGAAACTCCTAATATTCCAGTGTGGCAATGTCTTGAGGCTGGGGATTCAGCTTAACAGACTTGACGGTGGCATCTCGCATATGAATAATCCGATCTGCAATAGGAGCCAGGGCTGCATTGTGGGTCACAATGATGACCGTTGCTCCTTGATGACGGGACATATCCTGTAAGATTTGCAAGACTTGCTTACCTGTCTGATAATCGAGCGCCCCTGTCGGCTCATCACAGAGAAGAATTTTGGGATTTTTTGCGACCGCACGGGCAATGGCAACACGTTGTTGCTCCCCACCAGAAAGCTGGGCTGGAAAATTATTAAGGCGGTGAGCCAAGCCAACTTCCGTCAAAATTTCAACGGGATCCATAGCATTTTTTACGATTTCCGAAGCCAACTCTACATTTTCCTTAGCCGTCAAATTCGCTACCAAATTGTAAAATTGAAAGACAAAGCCCACATCATCACGGCGGTAATTGGTCCGTTGACGTGAATTGTACTGGGCAATGTCCACTCCGTCAATAATGACCTGTCCCTCATCATTGGTATCCATACCTCCCAAGATATTGAGAATAGTAGACTTCCCAGCACCTGAAGATCCGAGTATAATGACCAACTCTCCCTTTTCAATCTCAAAATTCACATCCTGATTCGCAACAATTGTGTTGTCACCAACTTGATAATACTTAGAACTATTTTTCACTTGAATATAGGCCATACGACACCTCTTTCTAACTTTATTATAGCATAGAAAATAGAACCTGACCGGTTCTATTGTGTCCTATTTTACGACTGCCAAGGCAGCTTCGTAATTTGGATGCTCGTTGACATTTTCAAGATATTCTGTGTAAAGAATCTTGTTATCTGCATCTAAGATCAAAACAGCACGCGCTAGTAAATTCCATTCTTCCATGAGAAGGCCGTAGGTTTTCCCGAAAGAATGATCATAGTAGTCCGAAAGGGTAATAGCATTCTCTAGCCCTTCTGTCCCACAAAAACGAGCCTGTGCAAATGGCAAATCAGCTGAAACTGTGATAACTGTCACGCCCTCCATGTCTGATAATTCTTGGTTAAAACGGCGAGTTTGAGCAGAACAAATTCCTGTATCTACAGACGGTAAGATACTGAGCACTTTTACGCCTGAAAAGTCTGCCAGGCTTTTCTTGGTCAAATCATTAGCCATCAAAATAAAATCTGGAGCAATTTCTCCAACTTGTGGCTGTTTTCCTACTAATGTTACTTCTTTTCCGATAAATGTTGTCATGATTCTCCTCGCTTTCTAATGTTATTGTAAGCGTTCTATAGAAAAAATACCAATCATTTGACTGGTATTTTCATCAGATTTTAACAGCTTTCAAACGCAGAGCATTGAGCAAGACAGAAACGGAGCTCAAACTCATGGCTGCACCGGCTAACATAGGATTGAGGAGTGGTCCGCCAAAAATATATAGCAAGCCCATAGCAATAGGAATGCCTACTACATTATAGGCGAAGGCCCAGAAAAGATTCTGCTTGATGGTCCGCATGGTCGCACGACTAAGCTCTAAGGCACGAGCCACCACTCCTAAATCTCCTTGCATCAGCACGAGATCTGCCGACTCAATCGCCACATCTGTTCCAGTTCCCATAGCCATCCCGACATCTGCTTGAGCCAATGCGGGAGCGTCATTGATTCCATCACCCACCATGGCAACTCGTTTCCCTTGCACTTGTAAATCAGCAACAGCTGTCGATTTCTGCTCGGGAAGCACTTGGCTGATAACCTTTGAGATACCGATTTCTTTGGCAATAGCTTGCGCTGTCACTTCATTGTCTCCTGTCAACATGACCACATCTAGTCCCATGTCTTGTAGGTGTGCTATAGCTGTACGACTAGTTGATTTGACAGGATCCGCTACGGCGATAAGCCCCATCAATTGTCCCGCATAAGCCACGAAAACAGCTGTCTTTCCTGCTTTGGCATAGGTCTGGCTGACTGTCTGTCCTTTCGAAATGTCCACACCAATTTCTTCCATCAGTGCCTGATTTCCTAGATAGACTTGCTTTCCATCTAAGATTGCTGAAATCCCACGTCCAGACAAGGCTTCAAACTCTTGGCAGTCTTGTAAGGTTAGCCCTCTTGCCTTGGATCCTGTTAAAATTGCCTGACCCAGAGGATGTTCAGATCCTCTTTCTGCTGATGCTGCCAGAGTCAATAGGTCGGTTTCCGACACCCCATTGACCGTAAAAATATCTGTCACACTAGCCTGACCTGCTGTAATGGTTCCTGTCTTGTCAAGGACAACTGTATCTATCAACTGAGCCTGTTCCAAAGCTGAACCCGACTTGATGAGAATCCCTTTCTCCGCACCGAGACCTGTTCCCACCATGATAGCTGTTGGAGTCGCTAGACCAAGAGCACAAGGACAGGCAATCACCAGAACAGAAATGGCGATATTGAGGGCAAAGGTCCAGGACTGGCCACCAAGGAAAAACCAAGCCAGACCAGCCAAGGTCGCTAGGATCATAACCGTCGGAACAAAGACCGCTGACACCTTATCCGCCAAACGGGCAATAGAAGCTTTTGACCCCTGTGCTTCTTCGACCAACTTGATAATCTGCGACAAAACGGTATCCTGCCCAACCTCGGTTACCTGAAAAGTGAAGGAGCCATTTTCATTGATAGTCGCTCCAATCAACTGATCTCCCACTACTTTTTTAACGGGTAGACTTTCCCCTGTCACCATGGACTCGTCCACACGAGATTGACCTTCCAATAAAAGACCATCCACAGGAATTTTTTCTCCAGGACGAACCTGTAAAATATCCCCAATCATCAAATCTGAAACAGGAATATCTACTACCTGATCCCCCTTAATGAGGTGTGCAGTTTTTGGGGCAAGACCTACTAAATGTTGAATAGCTGTAGAGGTTTTTCCTTTTGAAACAGCCTCCAAGTATTTGCCCAAAGTGATGAGGGTCAAGATGACACCCGCAGACTCAAAATAGAGTTCGGGATGATGGCCAAAAGAAATCTTCCCAATCATTCCTAACAGCGTCATCACCAGACCCTGTCCTAGCGCAGCCATTGTCCCCACAGCAATCAAACTATCCATATTGGGATGACCTAGAAAGAGACTGCGCAAGCCATTTTGATAAAAAGAACGACCAAGATAGACGATGGGTAAGACCAGGATCAGTTGTAAAAAAGCAAAATGCAGAGGTTGCTGCATGGGTTGAATAACTCTAGGCAAAGGAAGACCAATCATACTGCCCATAGCAACATAGAGTAAGGGTAGGCAGAAAATTGTCGACCAGATAAATCGTTGCCACAAAATTTTTTCGCGTGATGGTTTATCGACTTCTTTTTCCTTTTCTGGATTTAAAACTAGATGGTAGCCAGCTTTTTCAACAACTTGTGCAAGATTTTCAGGCGATAGTTTCTCTTCATCAAAACGTACCGTTAACTTTTCTGTCGCTAGATTGACAACAGCTTGATCTACACCAACCTGCTTGCCCACAACTTTTTCCACCGTCATGGAACAAGCTGCGCAAGTGATTCCTTCAACTTTGTAGGTTTCTAATGCCATGATGTTCCCCCTTCTCGTTTTTTCATTTTAACAAATTTGATTACACTTGTAAACAAAAATGAAATAAAAAAGAAGGTTTCCCCTCTTTTTATTTACCTTTCAGCATACCTGTAATGCCACGTACCAGAATACGTCCTGCCTCACGCCCCACTACACTCATGATATTTTTTGTGAAGCGGTCCATAGGGCTGTCTGAGCAGCGACTACTTGTCTTTGCAGATTTTTGACTGGCTTTTTCTTGAGCCTCTGCCTGTCTTTCAACTTCTTTCTGAGCATCCTTTTCAGCCTTTTCTCGGGCTTTCTTAGCTTCCGCCTCTTCAGATTCTTTGATCAGTTGAGCTTCTTTTTCTTGAGTCATAGCGGCGATTTGCTCATGAGCTGACTCGCGGTTAATAGCTTCCGCATACTTGTCCATTAAACTCGAATTATTGAGCAACGACAGCACTACTACTGGGTCTGCAGTCCCCAAAAGACTTTTTGGTGGGTAAATCATCACCCGATCCGCAAAACTTGGGGTACCATCAACACCTAAAGTTGATACGACCGCTTCTCCCACCTGTAATTCTTGGATAACCTTGGCCAAATCCAACCCATCCTCTTGACGGAAGGTTTCGGCAACTGTCACAACTGTTTTCAGCTCTTTGGGAGTAAAAGCACGCAAACCATGCTGAATCCGATTGCCCAATTGACTAGCCACGCTGTCTGGAATGTCTGTTGGATTTTGAGTAACGAAGAAAACACCGACACCTTTTGAACGGATGAGACGGACAATAAGTTCGATTTTTTCCAAGAGAACCTTAGGCGCATCTTTGAAAAGAACATGAGCCTCATCAAAGAAGAAGACCATTTTAGGCTTATCCAGATCTCCCACTTCAGGCAAGGTTTCATAGAGTTCTGCTAGGAGAGACAAGAGCACAGTGGAGTAAAGTGTAGGCTGGTTGAAGAGCTGAGTAGCATTGAGAATGTTAATGATACCACGACCATCTTGATTTGTTCTCATCAAATCAGCAATTTCCAAACTTGGCTCGCCAAAGAAAATCTTGCCGCCCTGTTGCTCCAAAACGACCAGACTACGCAAGATTGCCCCAACGGAACGAGCAGGAATATTGCCATAATATTGACTCAACTCTGCGGCATGCTCCGCGACATAATTGAGCATAGCACGTAAGTCCATCATATCGATGAGCAAGAGCCCCTTTTCGTCAGCAACACTGAACACAATATTGAGAATGCTTTCCTGGGTCTCATTGAGTCCTAACAAACGTGTCAAAAGGACCGGTCCCATCTCAGAAATAGTCATCCGAACAGGCAGACCATTTTCCCCCATCACATCCCAGAGCTCAACAGGGTAGCTAGCTGGACTGTAGTCATCATAGTGGGTTGCGGTCAAACGCTCCGCAGCAATATTACCTGTATTTTCCTGAGTCAGACTAGTCAAATCACCCTTGATATCTGACAAAAATACTGGAATCCCTGCATCACTCAACTGCTCCGCCAAGACCTTCAAGGTCACTGTTTTCCCTGTCCCCGTCGCACCAGCAATAATACCATGGCGATTGAGGCGTTTTAGCACTAATTGCGCAGTCGCCTTCCCGTAACCAAATTGAATTGTATCAGACATAAGGTCTCCTTTTTTCTTGTATACTTTTCTCTATTTTACCATATCAAAATAGGATTTTCCTCTTGGAGACACGAAAAAAGAACTTGGACCAAAGTCTCAAGTTCTTTTACTTAGAGAAAATAGTTACCGTTCATATCTTATGAACCGAGTCCAGTCTCTCTTAAGCCACTTCTTCACTGGCTTCGGTGAATTGGCTGTTGTACAAGTCAGCGTAGAAACCATTTTGCTCCATGAGTCGGTCGTGGTTTCCTTGCTCAATGATATTCCCGTCTTTCATGACAAGAATGAGGTCCGCATTGCGAATGGTTGACAAGCGGTGAGCGATAACAAAAGAAGTACGTCCTTCCATGAGTTTATCCATCGCTTTCTGAATCAATTCTTCCGTACGTGTATCAACCGATGATGTCGCTTCATCCAAGATAAGTAATGGTGAATCTTTCAACAGAGCACGCGCAATGGTCAAGAGTTGCTTTTGTCCAACTGATAAGGTCACTGAGTCGTCCAGTACTGTGTCATAGCCATTTGGCAAGTTTTTTATAAAGTGATGTACACCGACAGCCTTGGCCGCAGCCTCCACCTGCTCATCGGTAATGTGATCTTGGTTGAAAATGAGGTTATCCTTGATAGTTCCCTCAAAGAGCCAAGTATCCTGCAGCACCATTGAAAAGGCATCGTGAACTTCTGTACGGCTCATATCGTGAACATTAACACCATCAATGGCAATCTGACCAGAATTAATCTCGTAGAAACGCATGAGCAGATTAACGATTGTCGTCTTACCAGCACCCGTTGGACCAACGATCGCCACCTTCTGACCTGGTTTGGCTTCAGAGGTAAAATCGTGAATAATCGTTTTCTCAGGATTGTAACCAAAGTGAACATGGTCGAAGGTTACATGACCTTTAACAGCTTCTAGCCGATTGGTCTTCCCTTCTTCTACTTCCATTTCCTCTTCATTAAGGAATTCAAAAACACGTCCCATAGCTGCGCTAGCAGATTGCAACTGGGTAATCCCTTGTGCAATTTGTCCGATAGGTTGCGTGAAAATACGCACGTAAGTCATGAAGGCGACGATGGTTCCCATAGTAATAGTCCCGTCAAGCGCAAGTGCCGCACCGACCACACAGACCATAACATAACCAAAGTTCCCAATAAACTGCATAAGTGGCATCATAATTCCTGAGAAAAATTGTGATTTCCACATAGAGTTATAGAGTTTGTCGTTAAGGTTTTTGAAATCAGACTTGGCTTGCTGACGGGCATTGTAGCTAGTTACTACATTATGTCCTGTATAGATTTCTTCCACATAACCAGAAATATTAGCTAGGTTGACTTGTTGCTTTTTGAAAAGTGGCTGACTTTTCACCATAATAATGGTAGAAAGAGCAAATCCTGCAAAGACAGAGAGGATAGCCGTTGTTGCCAAATGCCAGTCTGTCTTAAACATCATGAAGATAGAGCCAATCAAAAGCACAACTGAGGCCACCATAGCTACCAAGGACTGGTTGAATGATTGAGTCATCAAGTCCACATCATTCGTGACGCGAGAAAGAGTATCTCCTTGTGAATGACTATCAAAGTAACCGAGAGGAATTTTGTTGATTTTATCCGCAATCGCATTCCGCATGCGTTGCGCAAAATGTTGGATAATGGTAGTCACGATAAAACTAGCTGAGTAAGAGACGAGAGCACCAGCTACATAAAGGAGGGCCAGTTGACCTGCAATTTCACCGATTTTGGTTAGATTGATATCACCTGTCAGTCCCTTGATCATGAGGTCTGTCATTTCCTTGAGACGGTCAGGACCGATAACCGTGATGATACTTGAAATAACTGCTAGGACAACCGCTGCTCCAAAGAATCCCTTGTAGCCTTTGATATAGGGAGCCAGATTGGCAAATAGGCTTTTTTCTTGTTTTTTATTTTCCATTTTCCAACTCCTCCTTAGACAATTGTGAATAGGCAATTTCTTGGTAGACTTCATTGGTCGTAAGAAGTTCCTTGTGCGTTCCTTGACCAACAACCTTACCTTGATCCAATACCAAAATCAAATCCGCATCCATAATGGTTGAAATCCGTTGCGCTACAATCAGTTTGGTCATTTCAGCCGTTTTTTCCTTCAACTCTTTGCGCAAAATGCGGTCTGTCTTGTAATCCAAGGCAGAGAAAGAATCATCAAAGATGAGAATTTCGGGTTTACGAGCCAAGGCACGGGCGATAGCCAAACGTTGTTTTTGACCACCAGAGAAGTTTGTACCGCCTTGGGAAACTTCTTCGTCCAAACCTTTTTCCTTAGCTTCTACAAAGTCTTTAGCTTGCGCCAATTCCAAGGCTTCCCAGATTTGTTCATCGGTCAATGGAGACTGTTCAGACAAACCAAATGTCATATTAGAACGAATAGTACCACTAAAGAGCACTGCTTTTTGTGGAATGTAACCAACTTTATTATTGAGGTCATCATGTGAATAGTCATTGACATTGACACCATCCACCTTAATCCAGCCCTCCGTCGCGTCATAAAAACGTGGCAAGAGATTGACCAGAGTTGACTTCCCTGAACCAGTTGACCCGATAAAGGCTACGGTCTGACCTGCTTGGGCGGTAAAGGAAACATGCTCGATCACCGCACGAGAATTTTTGGTATAACGGAAGGAAACATCGTGGAATTCCACTTGCCCTGTTTGACCATTTCCTTCTTTTGAGCTTTCTGAAAATTGAACAGATGGTTCTAATGCCAACACTTCATTGATCCGACGTGTAGATACCAAAGCACGAGGCATAATAATGAAAATCGCAATCATCATCATAAAACCAATAACAACCTGCATGGCGTAAGATGAGAAGACCACCATATCAGAAAAGAGTGAAACACGGTCGCCAATGGCATCCTTTATGGCTAAAGCAGAAATTTGCATGGCTTCTGGACTGGTTTGATTGATGGCTGGAATCTTGATGTCATTGACCAAATGAGCCCCAATCCAGTAAATGGACAAGGTCAAGCCAGATGCTACTACTGTCATAACTGGATTCATGAGCGACATGAGACGGAAAACAAAGAGATTGAGTTTGGTCAAACCTGCATTCTCTTCCTTAAATTTCTCAGTTTGATAGTCCTCTGCATTATAGGCACGAACCACGCGTACACCTGATAAGGACTCACGCGTTGTCGCATTGAGGGCATCTGTCAAGCCCTGCACCTTACGCTGTTTTGGAAAAGCAAAGACCAGCAAAGTCGTCAATAGAATGAGCACTATAAGCACGGCAACTGCTACCGCACTGGTCCATTCATCACTCTTACCCCAAATTTTAGTCAAAGCCCAAACCGCCATGATTGGACCACGTGTCACCACCTGCATCCCCATTGTGATGAGAATCTGTAGCTGGGTCAAGTCGTTGGTAGTTCGTGTCAAAAGAGAAGGAATGGAAAATCTCTTGATTTCCGCATCTGAATAATCCATGACTTGATTAAAAATATCCCCACGCAGACGAGTAGTAAAGCTAGCTGCCGTACGAGATGCCAGAAAACCGACAGCTACCGCAATTAAGAAACTTCCCAACGAGAAGGCCATCATCTTAGAACCTGGTTCTAAAATATCCTTCACTTCTGTTCCCTTAGTCTGCAAGAGCGAGGTAATATCTGACATATACTCTGGACTCTTCAAGTCCATCCATACTGCTAAACAAATGAGGGCCGTACTCAAGGCAATCATTCCCCATTCTCTAGCATTCAACCGTTTAAAAATCTTAAACATGCATTACTCCTTTAAAAAGTGAAGAATCCTAAATTCCTTTAGGATTCGATATCATCTAATTGAATATTTTGAGATAATTTCTTCATCACACCACGAGCAACTTCTGTCTCTTCACGACTGATATCCGCTAACATGGTCTCATGAATGTAGACTACAAACTTCTCAAACTGAACTGCTTTTTCTCGGCCTAAGTCCGTCAAGGCAAGGTATTTGACGCGCTTATCTTTCTGGGATGGTTGAACTTGGATAAATCCATTTTTCTCCATCCGTTTGACCAAATTCGAAGCAACTGACTTGGAGATTTTTAATGAATCTTCAACATCTTTAATCGAATAAATCTGCTCAGGATTTTTATAGAGCAACTTCACAATAAAACCTTGCGGGCCTGCTAAATGCTCCACACCGCAATCGATTGCTGCTTTATCTAAAAATTTTTCAACCTGATTGACCAACCTCCGAAGCTGTTGAAGTGGGGTTTCCATGACTATCTCCATTCAATTAGTTATCATGATAACTATTATACACTAGATAGGGATAAAGTCAAGAAAAAAGTTCTCATGAAAACTATTTTTTTCAAAAAACTTTCTGAAAACAAAAACACTCCCATCAAAGAGAGTGTTTTGCCGAGTTTTCTTTTTAGAAGTATGAAACTAATTAATTTTTATCTCCTTTCTTTTTTGACCAGAAAAAGATTCCAGTCATTGCAGCCAAAATTGCCAAACCTAAAGCAAATAAGTTACTGCTTGTTTCACCTGTACGAGGTAAAACTTTTGCATTGCGTGTAGCCGGAGTTACTGGCGTATCTGTTGAAGTGACTGACACTACTTTACGGTAAACATGTGTTGTGTTGCCCTCTTTATCAGTAGTTGTTGTCACATACTCATAGCCTGGTAATTCTGAAGAAGTCTTCGTATCTTCTGTTCCTTCTTCATCGTCAGCTACTTTATTACCTTCTTCATCAACATGGTGGGTTACAACTGTCTTAGCAGGTGTTTCTTTCAAGCGATAAACATAAGTAATTTCAGTATTTCCTTTTACAACTTTACCAGTTTCTGCACCAATTGTTGAACTTGGTACCAACTCATAGGTTTTACCATCAAATTCAATTGTTGACGGTTTGTTGTCCGTGGTATCGTAGTCAGTATCTACTGGCGAAGCTGGGGTATCTGTCACAGAAGATGCGATGGTTTTACCATTTTCATCCACATAATGAACCATAACCATTCCCTTTGGTGTTTCTGGAGTTGGGCTTACAACTTCGCAGTATTGGTAAACAACGTGTTGTGTACCTTCTGCAACTTGACCATTTGCTGGCGCTGAGGTGTCTGAAATCTTCACAAACTCATAGGTCTTACCATCTTTCACCAACTTGTCTCCTTCAAGAGCACTTGTGTTGTAACCTGTACCAACTTCTTGGGCAGTAACAACTGGAGTTGTACCTTGGAGGCTACCAATAACCGTACCGTCTTTATCAACGATTTGGTGTTCGACGGTTACGCTACCTTTTGGTGTTTCTGGAGTTGAGGTTACAACCTTACGGTAAACGTAAGTTACTGTCTTAGTGCCTTCTTCAACATTGCCTGTTGGTGTAGCTGAACCGTCTTTTGGCTCTTCTTTTACCAACTCATACTCAATACCATCTGTTGAAGTTACTGTCTTAGGACGGAAATCTTCTGTTGTGGTGTCGTAAGGATTACCGTTTTTATTTACAGGAGCGTTTTCTTTAACATTTTTAGGAGCAACACCTGGAATTGGGTTACCCGCTTCGTCAACGTAATCTACAACCACGTTACCGATTACTGGAACGTATTCGAATGTAACTGTTTGTTTGCCAGCAGTGACTGTACCAGTTGCGTTGTTGTCCTTACCATCTGTATCACCGTTTGACTTGTAGGCATTGCCCTTATTGTCATAGAGATAACCTGGCTTAGGTTGTGTTTCGTAAGCTTCATCAATCGCTGAACCAGCTTCTTTAACAGTTGCCACAGTCGCTGAACCGTCGGCTGTTACCAATTCTTTATCCGTACCTTGGATAACGTGTTTTTCAACAACTTCACCACCAGTTTTCACTTCACGGTATTGGTAGATAACGTGTTGAGTTTCAGCTTTTACTTCACCATTTGCTGGCGCTGAAGTTGGAGCAACTTTGACATATTCATAAGTTTTGCCATCTTTTAAAAGCTTATCCCCAACGAGCGGTTGTGTAACATAAGCAGTACCAACTGTTTCATTTTCTTTCACAGTGGATTCTTCTGCTAAAGTTCCGATAACAATTCCAATATCGTCAATAATTTGATGTTCAACAGTCACTTTACCAACATTAGGCAAGCGGACTGACATACGGAAGAGATCATCATTGGAAAATTCAGTAAATCCATAACGCCCGAAATCACTCCAAAATTTATTGGCTCCATTAACTCCATCCGTATAGATTTCGTGTTCGCGTACACCGATATGCTTATCAAAGAAGGCTTTACCTGTTCCATAGGTAGCACTAGAAAATGCAGAAAACGGTACTGCGTCATGTGAAAGCTTAAAAGTTACTGTTGTAACTGTACCTTTTAATTGTACTGTCCCTGTTCCTGCTGGCACAAGTTTTAGAGACTGTGTCAATGTTCCTGCCTCTGTATGGTCTCCTTCATCAAGAACTGAACGATAGTATGTATTTCTTTCTGTAACTTTTATAGTCTTATCTGTAACAGTCAGATTAGTAGTTGACAGGCCAACTAGATTTACATCCTGATCTGAATTGATCAATTCAAGAACTGTATTGTTGAAAGAAGCACGAGCCGCAGTATTTGAATGATTTGCACTTTGAGCATATCCCCCCAATACCAGACAAGTCTATAATCGGATCTGTAATAGGTTCACTGAAAGTATAGGTCAGTGTTGCCATTTCCACTGCACCATTACGATTCAATATAGGCTGGATATTAGCAAACGAATCATCACCAATAAACTGTGGAGATTGGACCATAATACCCAATGCTGGAATTTCTGCTGGGTTAGGATTACCTGCAAATTGATTTGCTGTAGCTAAATAAGAAGACTGGTTATTACCATCAGTTAGATAACTTACTCCCTCAGCATTACTTCCAAGTGGTGCAATCGTCACTGTAACACTTACAACCGAACCATTATTTCTCTTTATTTAGTGGTTGCAGATTTATATTCAGGACTTCCTGCAATATTTCCAACAGAGGGATTGTTAATCTGATTTGATAACGACCAAGTTGAACTAAAGTTACTATAATCTTCAACCGTCGCGGCCTCAACAACTGTCTGTTGATATGTAAAAACGACATCAGCTACTCCTGCACCTAAAAACAAGGCTGTGCCAATGGTAAACCGAAGCCAGTCCACGCTTAAATCTACGCAATGAAAAATATTCTTGTTTATTAGCAAATATTTGATGTTTGTTTTTCATTTTATTCTCCTTTATTTCTAGATTATAGCTAGTGTCTATCCTAAGAACACGAAAAAAACTGCGAACTTTTCTCATTTCACAGATAAACTACAATTTCATTGCACTTTTAATATAGCAGACTATCAATTATAATTACTTGTTTTTTGAATATATTTTTATTCTATGAACAAACGTGATTTTTTATTCAATCGCGTTGAATATTCGGTTCAACAGCGAATTTTCCGAATATTCCATTTTATAAGAAATAATAATTCTCTAGTTAAAATATTTTAAAACTACAAAATAAAACAGGCCGAAACCTGTTTTACTGAACCTTTTTAGCCAACATGGTCGCAAAACGGAGACGGATTGGATTCCCATTTTCATCCAACTTATGGAGGTGACCGAAGTCTTCATTGTATTTGATAAATTCCCAGTCTTTGTAGTAATTACGTAATTCTCCTGCCTTAAAAGTGAATGGAAAATTCATAGTGCAGGGTGCATCTTCTGTATCCATGGCACAGACAATCAGATTGTAGCCACCAACCGCTGTTGATTCCTGCATATTTTTGATAATCGCAGGCACAGCCTCGGGATTGAGGAACATGAAAACAACCGTTGATAGGATGAAATCATAAGTCTGACGGAGATTAGCAGCATTGATATCATAGAGACCAAAGTTCATGTCCATATCTTCTGCATCAAGGACATTGGCTAGCATTTCCAGACTGACTTCGTTACGGTCCACAGCTGTCACATCAAAGCCCTTTTTAGCAAGGTAAAGAGCATTTCGCCCCTGACCACAGCCCAAATCCAGTACCTTACCCAGCGCCTTGACCACTTCCATGGCTTCAATCACTTCTGAATGCGTCCGACCATAATTGTATTTTTTTGCAAAATAGTCTTCTGGTTGACAGAAAAATTCCATAAAAAACTCTGTGTCATCTGTCAAAGGTATTACGCGGTGCCATGCTTGGGGTTCCACCATGGGAATATCCAAACGACGGTCAAAGACAAAGGTGTCCGTCGCCTCTCCCTCATCAGAAAGAGCTTCAAACTTAATCTGCCCCTTCAGAACCTTGATTTTCTCCCAAGTCCCCACCTGAGTATTGTGTTTATGGGTTATTTCTGTCGGAACCGTCTCCTTGGTCCAAACTGGCATTCGCTTATAAGCAACTAATTCTAACATGTCACTTCCTCAACTTCTATGATTTCTTCTATTATATCATAGATCAAAAAAGAACTAGATTTCTCTAGTTCTAGCGGCTATTAATCGACTTCATGGTTCGTTTCAAGTCACGTTCTTGTTCACGGCGCTTAATAGACTCACGCTTATCATAAGCGTGCTTCCCTTTGGCAAGTCCGATGAGAACTTTGGCGAAGCCGTCTTTGATATAAACTTTCAGAGGAACGAGGGTCATACCTGTGCCTTTGACTTCATTTTCTAATTGCTGGATTTGCTTTTTCCGTAGCAAGAGTTTCCGCGTTCTGGTTGGATCTTGATTCCAGATATTGCCCTCATCGTATGGGGCAATATGAACATTAACCAACCAAACCTCACCCTTTTTAATCTGGGCAAAGCCGTCTTTCAGGTTGATACGATCTGCACGGACTGACTTGATTTCTGTCCCTGTCAGTACAATTCCCGCCTCAATGGTATCGACAATGGTATAATCATGACTCGCCTTCTTATTTTGCGCGACGACGTTTCCTTGACCCTTGGCCATTTTTGCCTCCCTTCTTGGCTACTTCCTTGTAAAATGCTTTCTTTTTCTTCTTGTCTTTCCTTGGAGAATGCGGCTGTTCAGCTGATTTACGATACGATTTGCCCTTGCCTCGGCCTGACTTATCATCTCGGTCTCGGCTGGCGCGGCCTGACTTTTTACGATTAGACTTGGCAACTTTTTCCACCACATCAAGGTCCGACGGCAGGTACTCAAAGTCAATTTCTCCTGTCATCTTATCCGCCTTGGTCAGCTTGATTTTTATAGCCTGTCCAACTCGGAAAACAACACCAGATTTTTCCCCTTGCAAGGTCATGGTGCGCTCATTGTAGCTGTAATATTCAGGCAAATTAGTCACGTGAAGCAAGCCTTCTACCGTATTTGGCAATTCCACAAAGAGACCAAATTTTACAACGCTAGAGACCACACCGTCAAATTCTTGACCCACAAATTCCTGCATGTATTCCGCTTTTTTCATAGCTTCCACTTCACGCTCTGCATCAATCGCACGGCGTTCACGGCTAGAAGTTTGCTTGGCAATTTCAGGAATTTCTGCTTCAAAATGTGCAACTTTTTCCTCTGTCAGCTGACCATATTCCCGAACCATACGGTGAACCAAAAGGTCTGGGTAACGACGAATTGGGCTGGTAAAGTGAGTATAGAACTCCGCACCAAGTCCGTAGTGCCCTGCATTGTGCTCAGAATAACGTGCCTGTTGCATAGACCGCAAGAGCATCATGCTAAGCACTTCTGCATAGGGCTCACCTTCCACGCGCGCCATCAAATCCTGCAAGGCTTCTTGACTAATCGAGCTAGCAGTTCCGTAAATTGGCAGACCAAAAGTGCTCGCATAATCAATGAATTTCTGCAGTTTTTCAGACTTAGGCTCCTCATGGATACGGTAAATAAAAGGCAATTCTAACTTAGAAAAATGCTCCGCCACCGTTTCATTGGCTGCCAGCATAAAGGACTCAATCATCCGCTCCGCAATGCCACGTTGACGAAGGACAATATCCACAGGAAGACCGTCCTTGTTGACAATAATCTTGGCTTCACTGGTATCAAAATTCAGGGCACCGCGACCTGTCCGCATGGCTTCCAAGGTCTCATGGAGTTTGACCATAAGCTCTACACTTGGAAGAATTTTCTTAAACTGAGCAATCTTTTCCTTATCCCCAGCAATCATATCATTGACATCTGAATAGGTCATGCGGAAAGTTGTCTTGATAACAGTCTGTCCAATCCAATGCTTGACGACACGCCCCTTACGGTCAATTTCCATAATGGCTGACTGGGTCAAGCGGTCCACATTTGGATTAAGAGAGCAAATACCATTTGACAAACGCTCTGGCAGCATAGGCACCACGCGATCCGTCACATAAACAGAGGTTCCACGATTGAGGGCTTCCTTGTCAAGGACAGAACCTTCCGTCACATAGTAGGACACATCCGCAATGTGAACCCCCAATTCTAGGTTGCCATTTTTCAACTGCTTGATATGAACGGCATCGTCCAAGTCCTTGGCATCCGCCCCGTCAATGGTGAAGATAATTTCATCTCGTAAATCCAGGCGACCTTCCATATCCTTTTCAGACGGTGCTTCTGGAACCCGATTGGCTTCAGCTAATACTTCTTCTGGAAATTCGGAAACAATATCCATGGATTCCAAGACCTCGAGAACATCAATCCCCACATCATCCTTATGGCCTACGACATCACGCAGAGTCGCTACAAAATAATCATGCTTCTTACTTGGGTATTTTTCAATGTCTACCTTGATAATCTCCGTCCCTGTCAGAATAAGTGGCGATTTTTTCACATAAATTCGTTGCTGGATTTTTTGATTTTTAGACTTGATATAGCCAGCATACTTGGGCTTTTCTTCATCCAACACCAAGAGACCCACCGCAGTTTTTAGCGCATGGTCCAAAATATCAATGACCCGTGCTTCGGCCGCTGTCCCCTTGAGACGATCTGCCACCTTGGTAATGGCAACTTCTACCATATCGCCTTCAATAGCATGGTTGACATCATTACACCCCACAAAAAGGTCGTCCTCTTCCTCATCAACCGTTACAAAACCAAAACCGTTTTTATGAGCACGGAAAATCCCTTTAATGGTAATGGCTTTCTTTTCTTTCTTTTTCGGAAGGGAAATCCGCCCCTCCTTGTCAAAATGCAATTGCCCCTGGCTTTCCAACTTGGAAACCAGTTTGATCAATTCTACAAATTCCTTGGAGGAGCTAGCCCCCAGTTGGTCAGCAAGTTGGTCCATAGTTACAGGACCTACCTCTGCCAAATAATCTTTAATATCTTTTTTCATGATTCCTCTACAAAAAAAGGGACTGACAAGTCCCTGTACCATCTATTTACTTGAAATGATTACCAAACCAAGCGCTACCAACATCCATAAAAATACAAGGATAGCTGTCAAACGTTGCATAACCGCTTCAAATCCACGCGCCTTTGTACGTTCAAACAAGGCACCTGAACTCGCGTCAAATACATTACTAGATTGGTTTTTAGCGGGTTGTAAAAAAATCACCACTACTGTAATCACTGATAAAACTAAAAGAATGGTTAATAAAACTTGGTACATTTTTTGTTCACTTTCTTCAATAACTCTCTACAGTATACCATAAGTTCTATTTTGTTTCAAGGTGAAGGGTTACTTTTCTTTCCTTGGGACAATATTTGAGAACTTCTATTTTCTGAGGATGAGTTTTGCTGTTTTTACTGGTCAGATAATTCTTACTGCCACATTCCGAACATTGTAAATTGATTTTTACTCTCACACAATTTCCTTTACTTTGAGATAGTTTCTAAAATTGGTCAAACTCCAGCTAAAGTTGAAAAAGACAATGGCTGCTGTCACATAAAATACCATGCGGTAACCTAGATGCGTTGCCACCATGGAGCCGATAAAGGGACCAGCCACTTGTCCCATGTAGCTAAACATTTGGTTGTAGCTGAAAATCCGCGAAATCCCTTCTCTTGGTGTAATTTTACTAAGAAGTGAATTGATACTGGGCATGAGTGCCCCTACACCAAAACCGTACATAAAGCGCAAGATTCCCAACTGCAAGGGTGTTTGAGCCAAGGCACAGAGAAAATACATGGAAAAACTGTAAAAAAGTGCCAAGAGTAAGAGACGATGATTGCCAATACGGTCACCGATTTTTCCAAGAAAGGACGAGCTCAACATACTCGAAAAACCAAGAGCTGACACAATCAAACCTGATACAAACATGAGATTGCTGGTCTGCCCCAGATGACGAATGTAGAGCGTTAAAATCGGCGCAATAGACTGGGCAGAAATCTGGATAATCATACTGGTCACGAAAAGTCCCACCATAATTTGCAAACTTTTAACCTGCTTAAAGACCTCTCGCGTCGGCATAATATCTTCTCGTGTAATGGGTTCAAAATCTTCCTTCACCATAAAAATTGTCATGAGAGTACAGATAAGAAGGATAAAACCAACCAAGAGAAAAACTTGACGTATACCCAGCCATTCTGCCAACAGTCCACCGAGCAGAGGACCTATCAAGCTTCCACCTGTCACACCTGTCGCTAAGGTTCCGAGAGCATATCCCGAATGTCCCTTGGGCGCCTGACTCGCAATCAATGCAGTCGAATTAGGCACATAGCCTGCAAAGACACCATTCAAAATCCGTAAGACCAAGAGCCAGTAAACATTGGGTACAAAGGCCAAGCCTCCCATAGTAAAGGTCATGACCAAGGCTGCTCTAACCATCATAGGCTTGCGGCCAAAGCGATCCGCCAAGCACCCCCAAATAGGAGACACTAGGGCGGAAGCTAGAGCAGATAGAGAAACAGCTAAGCCCGCATACCACTCCACCTTACTTTTAGGAGCTCCCAATTCCTCCACATAGAGGACCATAAAGGGCATAACAAGTGAAAAGCTTGCCCCAGTAAAAAAATTACCAAGCCAAGCTACTTTTAAATTTTGACGCCAATTTACTGTATTCGTCGAAATAAGTCATCATCTTCTTTCTCTCTAAAGTCTTTGATTATTATAACACAAACAGACTATAAAGACAGATTTTTTAGGATATTCTTTTTAGAGCTTGATCAATTTGGGCAAATGTTTCTACCAAACTACCACTATTGTCAAAAATGACCTGGGCAAATGGTCGCTTCTGTGCAAGAGACATCTGGCTGTCCAAGCGTTTTTGAGCCTCATCATCAGTATAGCCGTTGCGCTCTTTGAGACGTTGCAACTGGATTTCTTCATCAACTGCTACTAGCCAGATTTCATCAAACCAGCTCACATAATCCGCCTCAATCAAGAGTGGAATGTCCATGAAAATCAAGTCCTGAGTCTGAGCTAGTTGGTCTTTTTGTCTGGCTAATTCTTTCCGGATGATCTCACTTTGCAGACGAGCAGACTTATTTAAATTTTCTTGGGAAGAAAAAATCAACTGCGCCAAGGCTGGACGATTGAGATTGCCGTCTCCATCCAAAATGCTTTCACCAAGCCAGCCAATCAGCGCTTCATAGAGTTTGCCCTCCTTGGCCTGCAGGTCATGGACCACTTGGTCCGCATCAATAACCTCATATCCCAACTGCCGCAAATACTTGGTCACGGTTGACTTTCCAGAGGCAATTCCACCTGTAATTCCGATGATTTTACTCATTTTTCCACCTGACACTGGGGACAAAAATGCGTTCCCCGACCTCCCAACTTAAATTTCTCAATGGGTGTCCCGCAACGCGCACAAGGCTCACCCGTCTTGCCATAAACCTGCAAGTAATCCTGCATAGTCCCATCCATGCCCAAGGCATTGCGATAAGTTCGAATGGTGGCCCCCCCTTTTTCAATCCCCAGCTGCAAGATGCGAATAATCTCCTGACGCAGTCCTTCACTTTCTTCGTTATTTAGGGACATAGCAGAGCGACTTGGATGAATGCAACTAGCCCACAGAGCCTCGTCTACATAGATATTCCCCAGTCCGACGACCAAGCCCTGCTCTAGCAAGAGCGGTTTGATTGGTTTTTTAGACTTGCTCAATTTTTCCTGGAATGGCGCCAGCGCAAAATCATCCTCCGTCGGTTCAGGGCCTAGCTTTCTCTTCTCAAAATACAATTCCAGTTCTGATTCTTTCAGCAATTCCATTGTCCCAAACTTGCGCACATCTTGATAGACCAAGGTTGAACCGTCTGTTAATTTGAAAAAGACATGAAAATGCTTATTATCAGGTACCGCGTCAGGAAAGAGCAGATACTTACCCTCCATCCGCAAGTGCGAAATTAAGACAAAATCTGTCAAGTAAAATAGCAAATATTTCCCACGACGACCAACAGACTGGATGACCTGACCAAGCAAAAAAATTGTAAACTCCTCAGCCCCCGTCACAATCATCTTTGGCACACCCACTTGAACAGAACGAATTTCTTTTTCAACGACAAGTCGCTCCAGCCCACGACGCACCGTTTCCACTTCTGGTAATTCTGGCATAGATTTCCTTTCTAATCTTCCTTAGAGTAACTTAAAATATCCCCTGGCTGACAATCTAAGGCCTGGCAAATAGCTAGTAAGGTCGCAAAGCGAATCCCTTTGACCTTTCCCGTTTTTAATATGGACAAGTTAGCTTGAGTTATCCCTACTATTTGCGCCAATTCCTTGGAACTAATCTTCCTCTCAGCCAGCACTTTATCAAGATTCACCTTAATCTCAGCCATTAAATAAAACCATCCATTTCTTTTCTTCTTTTAGAACTGTCCCATTTTTGACAATCACTGCTAAACAGGCAAATACCAGTAACAAAATCACATTATCTAAATATGGAAAAACATAGTTTAAGGCAAAGGTATCTAGACTTGTAAATGGCACATAACTAATAAAAATATCGTCAAGCAAACTGCAAATCATCATGAGGGCAGAGACCTTAAAAATCTCTTTTGAAAGCCGAGAAACATGTTCAGTAAATAAATTGCCTTCCAGTAGGTTCAAAAGAAATTTTCGAATACGACTGAGTGAGACAATAGGCAGCATTTCTGCCCACAACATTTGGAAGACCATTCTGAGCAGTTCTTTAGCAGGCTCCACCGTCTCATTCCAATCTAAAAATAGAAGCACTACTCCTAGCAGTCCTCGACCGATAATCCAAGTCAACAAGAACCAAGAAACAAATTTCTTACTTTTTTGCAAGCTCATAAGAACCTCCTGTTATTGTTTTAAAACAATTATCTCTTTTTAAAATTATCATCAAACAATAATTTTAAAAGTCAAGAAAAGCTGAGCCAAGCCCAGCTTTCTTTAATGTCCCATAGTAAAGCTATCTGTGAAATATTCTTCTAACATCAGCTGATGCTTAGCTGATACACTATCCAATTGCTCAATTTCCTCACGAGAGAAAAATTGTAGTTTCAGCGTTTCTTCATTCTTAAAATTCTCAATAGCGATGTCAGATAAGGCCTTTAATTCATAAATGAAAACCACTGTTTGAACGGCATCCCCATTAGGATATGCTTCCTCAAAGTTGGTGTAGACATTCAGCAATTGAACCGCCTCAACTGCAACACCCGTTTCCTCAAAAAACTCACGTTTGCAAGTATCGAGTGAAGACTCTCCTAACTCCATTGTGCCGCCTGGAATCGACCACGTCTTCTTATCCTCACGCAACTGCAAGAGCACCTTCCCCTCATCATTAGCCAAGATACCACCAGCGAAGTTAAGGATAATCTTATCATGCCCAACTTTTGAGCGGAGGTAGGAAATATAGTCTTGTGCCATTTCTTGTCTCTCATTCCTTTATAAGCTCGGGTTAAAAAATGATTTGTTATTGTCCTATGTTAATTTTAGGGGAATTTACAGTTTGACGCAGTGGTTGAGTGGTCTCTAATGCGTTGATAAATCAACTTTTACAGACCTACTCAACTTTGCGGAGGTGGGACGACAAAATCGAAGACTTAGTCTTACCGATTTTTGTCCCACTCTCAATACTCTTTCTCATTATAGCCAAAGTCAGCCAAATCTAACTTCTTATCACGCCAGTTTTTCTTGACTTTCACCCATGTTTCAAGGTAAACCTTGTCACCCAGCATGATTTCAATGTCACGACGAGCCATTTTACCGATTTTCTTGAGCATGTCACCTTGTTTACCAATGATGATGCCTTTTTGGCTATCACGTTCCACCATGATAGTCGCACGGATGTGAACTTTATCCGTCTCCTCGTCACGTTTCATCGAATCAATGACAACCGCTACTGAGTGCGGCACTTCTTGCTCCGTCAATTTGAGGATTTTCTCGCGGATCATTTCAGACACCAAAAAGCGTTCTGGGTGGTCTGTAATCTGGTCTTCTGGGAAATATTGGAATCCTTCCTCCAAGTTTTCTTTCAAGAGAGACAAGAGAGTTTCTACATTATTGCCTTGAAGGGCAGAAATTGGCACCACTTCCTTGAAATCCATTTGGCTACGGAAGTCATCAATCTGTTCCAAGAGTTGGTCTGGATGGACCTTGTCAATCTTATTGATCACCAAGATAACTGGAATTTTCGCCGCCTTGAGGCGTTCGATAATCATATCGTCACCCTTGCCACGTTTCTCATCGGCTGGCACCATAAAGAGAACGGTTTCTACTTCACGGAGAGTGCTATAAGCTGACTCCACCATGAAATCACCCAAGGCAGTCTTGGGCTTGTGAATACCAGGGGTATCGATAAAGACAATCTGCTCTGTCTCTGTCGTGTAAATTCCCATGATTTTATTGCGCGTCGTTTGCGCTTTATCGGACATGATGGCAATTTTTTGCCCCATGACATGATTCAAAAATGTTGATTTTCCAACATTTGGACGGCCAAGAATAGCCACAAAACCTGATTTAAAGGTCATACTTTCTCCTTAAAATAATAAATTCCAAATTTTCGGAATAAAAATAATCATCCCTGTCAACAAAGCAAAGCCAGAAACAAATAAAACTGCGCCTGCTGCCATGTCCTTGGCATTTTTTGCAAGCATGGAAAAGTGATAACCGCTAGCCAGGTCCACCACATTTTCAATAGCCGAATTGACAATCTCAAAAGCGATAACCAGGCTAATGCTCAAGAGCAAGAAGAGCCACTCGGTCACCGACACACGAAAAATCAATCCTGCTATCAAGACCAAGATAGCTGACACCGTATGCTTGCGCATGTTGCGCTCTTCCTTAAAAGCCGTAAACAGACCAGTGATGGCAAATTCCATACTGGCTACTAAATCACGGTTTTTCCACTTTTTTTGTGAGTTATTCTCGTGTAAGTCCATAAGCAGTCAAAATCTCTTCCTGTAGTCCAAACATTTCTGCTTCTTCTTCTGGTGTGTAATGATCATACCCGTTGATATGCAAGAAACCGTGTACCGCTAAAAATCCCATTTCCCGTTCATAAGAATGACCGTAGTCTTCCGCTTGCTCACGCGCCTTATCAATGGAAATGTAGAGCTCACCAATGTAGCTGTCAAACTCGTCCATCATCTCAGCCAATTCAGGATTGTCCACCAAGTCCTCCTCGTCAAAGAGGATTTCCTGCTCTGGCTTATACTCCAAACTCACCACATCTGTTGGGCGGTCAATCCCACGGTATTCCAAATTGACTTCGTGCACCCGTGTATTATCCACAAAAGTGACAGCCATTTCCTTATTTTCCTTACCAATCTTGCTAGCTGCAAAATTCAGCAACTCCGTAATTTGTTCCTGCATTTGAGACGATACTTGCCCCGTCTCATCCACCATTTCAATATACATGTTTTTCTCTTTTCTGTCTTTTTTCCATTATACCACAAAGCCAACCAATGCCGAAAGAAAAAAGGGACTGGGACAAGAGTACCTAACCTCTTACTTTTATATAATCTGATTTTCGATACGCAGTGATTTAGAGAAATTCTGTTACCATTTGCCAACCTAGAATTTCCCTTGCACAAACTTTAGTACCAATGAATCACTGCATAGTTGTCATTATAGAAGCTGGATTAGCGCTATTATCAAAAGCATCTTCTATAATTACCGTTTCTACACTAAAAAGATTTCCACCCTTGATTACCCCTACACCAGTACAAGCCAACACTGCTTGACCATCACCACTAGTAAGTCTCATCATTCATCGTTATATTACCAATAGAAGTCAGTGAATTGGCTAGACAATAGTCTTCAAAATTTGTTTTGGAGTTGTCTAAACATTATCAAAAAGATTAAGAATAGGACAGAAACAGTCTCACAAATATACAACTAAACCTATTTTAATTAAGAGTTGGAAAATATCTCACAACCCTTTTATTGTATCATGAAAAAAAATTAAAAAAATAGACTTGATTTTAATTTAATACGGATATACAATCAAGGTGTAAAATTTGTTGGATTAGCTTGTTAGAAAGGAGTTTTTTAAGAAGAAATCAAGCTGACTCCCCTATAAGATTATTTTTTAGAAAGGATTACAGTTATGAAGCGTTTTTTTCAAAACAATATTATTATTTACTGCCCTCAGTGGTGTAGTTACTCCATTTATTCAAGCAAGTACGATTTATGCAAATGAAAATACGAATGCTGATGGTGTTACTGTCTCTTCAGTAGAAAATAATTACTCATATGAGGATGAGAAATTATTCGACAATGGTACGTTAATTTTAGGAAACGAGGAATTTGAAGTTTTAAGTGCAATTGAAAATATACCAGATGAAGTAATAGCAAGTGGCTCAGAAAGAATAAATCAATATTTTCATGAGAAAGGGATTACTCGAATAAGAGTAAGTGATAAAATAAGACAAAAAAGAGGAACTGTAGGGTGTATTTCTGCCGTAGGTATTGCATTGGTTGTAAATCTCACACCAGCAAAAATTGCTAAGGCAAAAAGTGCATTAAAAGCCTTAGGCGGTGCTGCTAATTTTGTATATAAAACGGTTGGTCTCTATAACAAATTTAAAGCAACTAGAGCAAAGTTGGCAGCTGCTCAAGCTGCGGTTTCAGCGGCTGCTGCTAATGTTGGTGGACGCGAAATACTATTAGAATTGTTTTCACTAGGTAGTGTTTATTCAGAATGCTTTGAATAAAAAGATATTATATGAAAAAAAGAATTATTGATAATATCATTTTAATTTTAATCGCAACTTCTTTTATAATGAGTTATTTTATTAAAAATGATAGCAAAGAGTTTCTCTTAATTATTATTTTTCTGTTTGTATTATTTCTAACCTTTTACAAGCATAGAAAGTAAGGTTTTAATTTTTATATCGAATAAACCAAAAGACCTCGAATGAACAAGGTCTTTTGGTTTTGGGTTCAGCGAAAAGAGGAATAATTTCATTCTCCTAAGCCCTACTTATCGAAAATTAGACTATAAAAAAGCAATATGTGATATAATCGCAACCTTACAATCAAGTTACAAAATTATTTTTACCGAATATTCACGAAACAATAACTCCACATGAACAGCAAGAGCGTTTTTCCACTTGGAAATTGGCTCAAAAAAACTTTTTTACGAACGTTCTGCGATAGAATGAAGTCACAAAATATTTTTGACGCTACTCACACTCGGTAATTAGATCAAAAAAATTTTTTACCGAATCTTCCACGAGGAAATAAAGCCATTTTAAAAATTTTGAGGCTATTTTCACTTGAACACACACTAACTCACAAGCGCCAGCTTTCTCTTCGTTTGGATAAGAGTTCCATCTTGTCCAAGTTATAGTGATAGCGTTCTAAAATAGTTGGATTGAGAGTCCCATTTTCAAGAGCGGCTTTGACCGCACACTTGGGCTCTGTCCTGTGCTGGCAATTGCTAAATTTACAAGCTACAGCCAAGTCATCAATGACTGCGTGTCCATAGCATAATGGCTGTCAATTCCCTTGAATCCAGGCGTATCCACCACATAGTAATCTAAGTCTGAGCAGTAAATAAACGTACTGCTAGTCGTCGTGTGCTTGCCTTTTCCATCCTGTCTTTTAACGGCATTGACCTTGGCAGAGAATTCTTCCTGTAAGAGATTGACCAAGGTGGACTTGCCTGCTCCAGACGTCCCGATGAAAAGACCAATCCCACCCGCTACTAAATTTCCTTTTAGCGTATCAATAGAGTCTCGATCCTCACTGCTAATGGCCACTAGAGTAATATTGGAGTAGAGTTGCTGGATTTCCTCCATGACAGTCGCATAGTCAGGGCACAGATCCTTCTTACTCAAGACAATGGTCAAGTCGACTTCCTGCTGAGAAAAGACGAGCACGTAACGTTCTAACTTTGAGAGGGAAAAATTTTGGTCCAGCGGTATCAAGATGAACAGTTGGTCAATATTGGTCGCTAGCACCTGGTCTTGTTCTGAAAAATGATAACTTTTAGCCGTTGTATTGCTGGCTTTTTGAATCCTATTTTTCCGCTCAATCAATTGCAATTGCTCATGATTCCCTTCTGCGGATAAGGCAACAATGTCCCCCACAAACAAGTCTTCCTGTCCCTGTTTTTTAGGAATGTCTTCCACATGACCATCCGGCAAAACCTAAAATATAATTCATCTTATTTTCTGAAATAATCCGTGCACGTTGAAGGTTATCTTCTGTAAGAGCAAAATAATATTTTGGCATATAACTCCTTATTTCACCGCTTTCGTCGCAATAAAGGTCTTGATGTTGAGTTCATGGAGACGACCTACGCCATTGGTATCTTCGTATAGGTCTTGGAGCAGGAAGCCTGCTTTCAGCTGACCACCGATTTGCTCTTCTAGCGTATGCGAAAACTGCATGCCACAATCTTCTACCTCCATAAAGGCTCTAGCTTTTTCATCTGTCGTTGGGTCAAAAGGCATAGCCCAAATGATTTTTTCTTCATTTTCATCCACAAGATAGTTGACCCCATTGTCAAAGCCACCGAGGAAAATGCCTCCCTTTTTCAGCACCCGATAGGCTTCTGCAAAGATTGGCTCCACGTCTTTTACGTAGCAATTTGATACAGGGTGGAAAATCAGGTCAAATGTTTCGTCCTCAAATGGCAAGGGCTTCGTCATATCTCCTTGAATGGCTTCGATTTCATATCCTTCTCGTTCAGCCACCAAGCGTTCGGACTCAATTTGTTTACCTGAGTAATCCAGCACCGTACACGTTGCACCAAGTGCAGTAAAAATCGGCATTTGCTGTCCACCGCCAGAGGCTAATCCCAGGACTTTCTTGCCCTTCAAATCGCCAAACCAGTCATGAGGAACAGAAACAGTCGGTGTCAACAAAACATCCCAGGTGCCCTTTTTCGCATCCAAAAAGGTCTCATGAGAAACGGGAATTCCCCATTCCCAACCTTCTTCCACCCAACGGTCAATTGTTTCTTGGTTCATTTCTTGATAATTTTTCATTCTTTTTCTTATACTTTCTGTTGAATCTTATGCATTTGGGCGTAAACACCGCCCAAAGCAAGAAGTTGCTCATGATTGCCTCGTTCGATAATCCGCCCTGCATCCAGCACTAAAATCTGGTCTGCATTTTGGATGGTAGACAAGCGATGAGCGATGATAAAGGTCGTCCGTCCAGTCTTGACCACTTCCATAGCTCGCTGGATAATCTCCTCTGTTTCGGTATCAATATGAGATGTTGCCTCATCCAGTATCAAAATCTTAGGGTTTGAAAAGAGGGTCCGCGCAAAGGCAATGAGCTGGCGCTCACCACTTGAAAAGGCTGCTCCTTTTTCAACAACTGGTTCATAAATCCCCTTTTCAAGTCGTTTCAGCAAATCGCCCGCTCCAACTTTTTCAAGCGCATCAAGAATATCCTCATCGCGTGTATTCGCCTTGTCCATGGTTACGTTGGAAGCAATGGTTCCTGTAAAGAGGTAAGGATCCTGCAAGACAATTCCCATATAACTTCGTAGACTTTCCCGAGAATACTGGGAAATATCCTGACCATCAATAAGAATGCGACCCGACTGAGGATCATAAAAACGATAAAGCAAGTTCGTAATAGAGGATTTTCCCGAACCGGTATGCCCCACCAAGGCAATGGTCTGTCCTTTTTCAACGACTAAATTGATATCATGGAGAACTGGCTTGCCCTCTTCATAGGCAAAGTCAACACCTTCAAAGCGAACTTGTCCTTCTTTAACAACCAGTTCCTCCTCACTATCTGCTTCCGTCTCCTGGCCAAGCAAATCAAGCACCCGCTGGCCTGTTTCCATAGACCGTTGGACATTTGGTAATTGACGAACCAACATCCCCATGAGGTCAAAAAGCTCAATGACGTAGTTGAGGTAAACAAAGAGACGACCCGCTGTCATGGCTGCATGTCCTGACAAAAATTGTAGGCCAATCAAAGTGAGAATGGTAGCCACCACCATATTTTTGATAAATTCTGTCAGCGGCCATGAGGCGATAGACTGCGCCCAGATAATGCGATTATCTGCGTCCTTCATCTTAGTAACTGTCGTTTCAAACTCACTAAGCACATGTTGTTCTTGTCCAAACAGTTGAATCAGACTTGCCCCGTTCATGGTCTCGTTGACCTGCGTATTAACCTCACTTCTGGCATCATAAAATTCTTTCATAGGACCATTTGTCAGCTTAGAATAGAGGACTTGAATGCCATAAAAAACCGGAATAAGCAAGAGGAGCACCAAGCCCAAATTGACATTCATGTAAAAAATGATGCCGTAAGTAAAGATGACTCGCACAATATTGGACACAATATAGACCAACATGGAGTAAAACTGGTTGCGCAAAGTTTCCGTATCGTTGACAATCCGAGTTGCAATTTTCCCAGCAGGCTTGTCATCAAAGTAGGAAATCGGTAAATTTTGCATGACATCATAGGCACGATTCCGCAAATTTTCTGCAATTTTATTGGCCGAATGCACCAAAAGCCGTGTGGCCACATAAGAGAATAAACCACCCAAGGCAAGCAAGCCCATGTAAGATGCCAATCGCATCAAAAAGTCTGCCTGATCAAATGGAAGTTGCTTACTCAAGTCCGTCAAAGGACCATCAATCACTGCCTGTAAGAGCAAAGGTGCCAGCTGATTGGCCGCCGTTGCTAGCAGAAAGACCGTCACTCCCCAGAAAAAGAGGAATTTGATGTGCTTGATTTCTTTTAATAAAGGAATGATTACGCGCATGATTCCTCTCCTTTCTCTTCTGTTTGCTGACGTTGGTATTGTTCATAATACCAACCGCCCATCTCTAATAAATCTGCTGGGGGTCCTTCCTCGACAATAGCCCCATCATCTAAAACCAGCACCCAGTCAGCATGATTGACCGCTGATAAACGGTGTGTCACGATGATATTGGTTTTCCCTGCCCTTTCTTTTTGGATATTTTGGATAATCTGGCGTTCTGTTCGAGCATCCACTGCCGACAAAGAGTCATCCAGGATGAGCAAATCAGGGTCTCGCAAGAAGGCTCTCGCAATCGAAATCCGTTGCTTCTGTCCACCTGAAATGGATACCCCTCTCTCACCAATCATAGTATCCAGACCAGATGACATCCGTTCCAAATCTCCTTCAAAAGCTGCCGTCCGCACCGCCTGTTCAATTTCTTTCTGACTGGCATCTTCTTTTCCAAGGGCAATATTTTCTCTCACTGACTTGGAAAATAGAATGTGCTCTTGTGGCACATAGCCAATCAAGTCCTCGACCGAACGACGTTTGTAGGCTGTAATAGGCTGCCCATCCACTGCAAATGTCCCCTGTCCAAGCGGGTATTGACGTAGGAACTGACGTACCAGCGTCGTCTTGCCAGAACCCGTCTTTCCAACGATTCCGACTGTCTGACCAGCTTTCAGTCGCCAATTGATACCGCACAAGCTGAGACGGTCCGCATTTGGGTAGGCAAAGTCATAGTTCTCAAGGACAAAATCCTGCCCCTTCGCCAGCCATTTTTCACCGTCCGCCTCCATATCATCTCCTGTCGTAATCAATTCATTGACCTTACTGAAAGAGGTCTTACCTGTCTGATAAACCAAGACAAAGTCGGACAACATCCAAAAAGGCTCAATTAAAGAGACCATGTAAAGTTGTAAGGCGATGACCTGCCCCAGACTAACTTGACCCAAACGTAAGCAGTGCGCTCCCATAAAAAGGACGAGCGTTGTAGAGAGCCCAATCAGAAGAGAGCCCATCGGATGGTAAATGGATTGAAGGGCTGTAATTTTATCCCCCATATGGGACAACTCACGAGTACGCTTGGCAAACCGAGTACCTTGCACAGATTTTTTTGAATAAGCACGCGTCACCCGAATCCCTTCTACCGCTTCCAGGACTTCATTGTTGACCTCTGCTATAGCTATCCGCCGTTCTTCAATCAAGTCATCTTGCTTACGACTAATCAGATAAGAACCTGTCATCAATACCAGCATTGGCAGCATGGCAAGAAGGGTAATCTGCCAAGAAATGAGAAACATGGTTGGAATGATAAAAGCAATCATCCCGCCTGCATAGACCACAATCATCAGACCGTACCCCACCATTTCCATTAGCCCCTCAACATCTGTAGAAAAGCGGGTCATCATATCGCCTGAGCGAAATTTTTCATAAAAGGGCGTCCGCATGGAAACCAATTTTCGGAAGGCCTGCCATTGCATATCAAACTTAAAATTCACCGATCCTTGAAATAGCTTGTAATGCCAAATATAGGCTGATAGATAATTTATCAGCGTTGCAGCTACTAAAATCCCAACATTTGTCCACAAGGTTTCTGCTGTTAAAGCTTGACTAGACAACTTATCCACCAAGCCTTGAATAACCTTGGTTGGGACCAACATGGTCATATCGTAGACAATCAACAAGGCAGCAATGAGCAAATAGAGCCATTTATGCTGCTTGATATAATTAAAAATTAACTGAAACATTCTTCATCTCCTCTTTCCTAGTTCTTTTCTAAAACTCTCAATTTTACATCACTTCACCTCAAAAAATGTACACAAAAAGGCCCCAAACAGATTCCTCCATTTGAGACCTTGAATGGCTTAATTATTCTTAGTACACCTAAAAAGACTAAGAATATTTCTCAGAAAGGAGGGATTGCATATTCAATTTTGCGTTCATCATTGTGTTGTTCATGATGTTTCTCCTTTCTTAATGGTTTATTCGTGTTTTATTATAGCATATGGAAAGCGCTTGTCAAGAGAAATTTATAATTTTTTAATGATTAACAACTTTCACGAACAATCAGGCGAGTCGATAACATGACTTGGCGACCAACTTCTGTTTCTCCCTCCATACGACTTTTCAGTAGACGAAGAGCTTCATTGCACATCTGTTCAATAGGAATTTGTACCGTTGTCAAGGACGGCGATACGTACTTCGCAATGTGAACATCATTGACCCCGATAATCGCAATATCTTCTGGAATTTTGTAGCCAGCTTCTTTTATGGCTTTCATGGCTCCAATCGCAATCGGGTCATTGGCTGCTACAAAAGCCGTTGGCAGGGCAGATTGATCTGTCTTGAAGAGATAATCTCTCATCGCCACATAAGCCGAATCAACTGTAAAACTGGTCATAAGCACTGGAAAATCAGACGTATCAATTCCTAGACGATACAAAATTCGTTGAAAATAGCGTTGTCGTCCGTCATAACGTGGCTCATCGTAATCCTCTAATTCTGTTTTACGGGCACCACCTAGCATCCCCAATTTCTTGTGACCAAGTTCTAACAATTTCTCAATAGCCAGTATCATCCCTTGATACAGATTAGCATTAACAGCATCCACATCGTAATCCATGACATCATTATCAATGGTACAGATATGAGGAGTCACTGTTTTTAAGTAATTCAATTGTTCCTGAGTAAATTTTCCAATGGTCACAATCCCCAGTAAATCATCCTCAACAGTCGGCAAATTGGTCAATTGAAAAAACTTAGCTTCATAGCCTTCAGCCTTCACCCGCAACTCAATATACTTACGAAGCGAGAGGTAAAAAACATCCTCTAACTCTTCCTCATAAGAGTACCAGTAGCAGATTCCCAAGGCACCCATGCTTTTTTTCTTTCTCTTCTTCTTGCCTTTTTGCTCATAGTGGAGCAATTCAGCAATTTCAAAAATTTTTCGTTTGGTTTCATCCGTAACAGCCAAGCCCTGATCATAGTTCAAAACACGTGACACAGTTGCCTGAGAAACGCCTGCTTGATCTGCAATATCTTTTAAGGTTACCAATTCACTCCCCTCCTTTCTTCTATTTTACCTAAAACAAAGGGCAAGAACAAGTCTCACCCTCTGATTTACAGCATATTAAAGGTCAATTCCAAATGGAAGGATTCATCTAACAACTTATAGTTTTCAGCTAATTCTGGACCACAAGAATTAGAGCCAATACCAGCTTGTTTGGCATCTAAGAGCAAGACAAGATAGTCTGCTTCCACTAACTCATGGTCATGTTTGGTTTCAGTCAATGTTTCCAAACTGTAGTACGATGCATTAAAGCTGAAACCTTCCTGCGATTGAATATGCAGACCTTGGCCGACTTGATTTTGCAAGATAAGTTGATGAGCCCCTACATGAGAACCTGACTCTTGTGGGCGAATATGGTGTTCGTAGAAATCCGCTACAGGACTTTCAAATTGACCAAAGTAGCTGGCTTCTTGCTTATCCTGATACGCTTCCCAAGGTCCTTGACCAAGATAAGTCGCCTGACTCAAATCTTTCTTCAAACCAAGTTGCAAACCAACCCGCGGAAGGAATGGATGAAGAGGATTACGGGTCATATGAGACGAAACTTTTATCTGCCCTGCAGCTGTCAAAGTCCAGGTCGCTTGCACATCCAACACTTTTTCACGGTAAATTGGTGTCAATCCTACATGTGTATGCAAGACAAAATCCTCACCATTCTGCTCCCAGTCACAAGAGTAGAACTTGGTGAGCGGTTGATAGAAGCCTGCATCCTGCCAAGCTTGTCTCACACGGCGGTCATTATCTGTCGGAGCACGCCAAACTGTCCAAGTCATAGGACTTTCTAATTGTGATTGGTCATCAACTGACCAGTCTGAAAAGCCTCCACTTGTCTTGTCAAAAGTCCAAACGAGATTTCCTTTAGAAATTTCAAGACGATCAGCAAATTCTTCTACTTGCCAATCTGCAGTATTGACTGCTCTTTCCACTTCGGGCAAAACTAGCGCATGATCAAAGACCAAAACTTGTTCACTGGAAACGAAAGTTCCTGCTGGAAGAAGGGATTGATTTTCTGCTAATGCCACATGCAGATTGAGATGGGTAAGCACGGCAGTGTTAAAAGTAAATGGCAACTCCAATTCAGCTGTTTGCTTAGCTGGAATATCTGGTAGAACAAGGGCATATTCTGCCACAACTTTGCCATTTTCTTGGAGTTCTAGTTTGGCTTTGAAACGAGTTCCTGTTGCAGCAAAGAAGAGTTTATTTTCCAAAGTCACTGTACCTTTTTCAGGATCAACAGCTTTGATGACAATCGGACGATGAATAGCTTGAAATTCCTTCAAACCTTGGTGGGGAACACGGTCTGGAGAGACGAGACCATCCACACAGAAGTTACCGTCATTAAAGCGAGAACCATCATCGCCACCGTAACCAAACTGCGCCTTACCATTCTCATCTTCTGCCAGCACAATGGCATGGTCACACCATTCCCAAACAAACCCTCCCATAAAGGTTGGGTACTGCTGCATAAGCTCATAGTAGGCACGCAGGTCACCGGGACCATTTCCCATAGCATGTGAGTATTCGCAGAGAACAAATGGTTTTTCAGGATGTTTCAGATAGAGTTCTTCTGTCTCTTCCAAGGTTGGATACATGCGCGAGTAGCAAGAAAGATAGGTGGTATCATTGTCACGCTCAGGGTCCGCATAATGAAAGGCTTCATAGTGGCGAGGACGAATTGGATCCAATTTGTAGGCATACTTAAGCCCTTCTTCAAAGGTCACACCAAAGCCTGCTTCATTTCCCATTGACCACATAAAAATGCTGGCAAAGTTCTGATTTGGAATGATAGAGGCAGCCACGCGGTCCTTGATGACTTCGATGTAGCGTGGATCATCTGCTAATTTGTTGTAATTTGCATTCCAGCCACGGCCGTAGAGTTCAACTACGCCATGTTCTTCCACATCTGCTTCACTCATAACATAGAAGCCATATTGGTCACAGAGTTCGTAAAATTCTGGCGCTTTTGGATAATGTGCAGTACGAATCGCATTGACATGATGTTCCTTCATGAGACGCAGGTCTTCAATCTGCTCCTCAATCGTCACTGTTGCACCCGTCCGTGGTCGACTATCATGCTGGTTGACACCGTAGAGTTTAATTGGGCGACCATTCAAATGAAGCACATTTTCGATAAATTCAAATCGGCGGAAACCAACACGTTCACGGAACCATTCTCCCCCAACTTGGAAGACCAAAGTATAGAGTTCTGGCGTTTCGGCTGTCCAGAGCGCTACATTTTCTACTGTCAAAGCAGACCAATCTTGCCCTTCTTCTAGCAACTGACCATCAGGACTGTACAATTTATAGGCCGACACCGTCACATCTGGATCCATGACTAAGAAGTCCAAATCCAAACTAGCCTTAGAAAAATCATCTGTTAATTCTTGTTGCACCAAGTAATGGAAAAGGTGCTGTTTAGGGCGTTTCAAGAGATAGACATCTCGGAAAATGCCACTAGTACGGAATTTATCCTGATCTTCAAAATAAGTCCCGTCTGACCACTTAAGAACAAGGACAGAAAGCTGATTTTCCCCAGCCTGTAGATAAGGCGTCACATCAAATTCGGAAATGGAATGTGAAACTTGGCTGTAGCCCACCCATTGCCCATTGACCCAGACATAAAATGCCGAGTCCACACCTTCAAAGTTCAGATGAAAATCCAAGCCCAAATCTGCTTCCTCTACAGAAAATGCACGAGTATAGAGTCCCACTGGATTGTCCGTTGGAACAAAGGGCGGATCAAATGGAATAGCGTAGCGAACATTGGTATAGTTGAGTTGATCATAACCCGAATTTTGCCAAGTGGATGGTACTGCAATACTGTCCTTATGAGTAGCTATTAAGTCTTCCAAAGTCCAGTCTAACACATCCAAGATAGAGGCATAGTAAGAAAATTGCCACTGACCATTCAAGTCTAAAAAGCGGGCTGACTGCGAACGACGACTGGCTGTCAGCGCAGCCTCAGCACTCTCAAAAGGAATGTAGTAATTTCTCCGCGGCATCATATTGACATGGAGCATATCTACATTTTCATAAAAATTTTCGATTAACATATATTTCTCCTTTTACTTGATGGAACCAAGCATACCAGCTACAAAGTGTTTTTGTAGAATAAAGAAAATCAAAGCAGTTGGTAAAGTCGCTATGACAATAGCCATCATAATCACACCATAATCCGGTGAATAACTTGAGCCAAGATTGGAAATCAAGAGCGGAATCGTCTGATTTTCTGGTGTTTGTAAAACAATCAATGGCCAGAGATAGTTATTCCAAGCAGACAAGAAAGTAATGATCCCTGCTGCGGCATAGGTTGTTTTCATAGATGGCATATAAATACGGATAAAGCAACCTAATTCCGATAAACCATCAATCCGTCCCGCTTCCAACAAATCCTTGGGAAACATCTTCGTATTTTGACGGAAATAGAAAATTAAGAAAGCCGTTGAAATGTAGGGTAACATCGCTGCGGCATAAGTATCAATCCCAATAACTGGAACTGTATTGGACAAGCTACCAAATAAACGGAAAAGCGGAATCATCAGCGAAGCAAACGGAATCATCATGGCCAACATGAGGACATTAAAAACCATATCCTTGTATTTTGACCGATAAATTTCAAAGCCATAGCCAGCTAAGGAAGCGAAAAACAAGGCTAATACAGTCTGCAAAATAGATACGATAGCAGAATTTTTCAACGCACGCGCAATATCTGCTGTCTCAAATAAATTTTTCAAATTATCAAAGAAGTAGCTACCTGGCAACAAGCGACCATTGGTCACATCAATCGACTTATTGGTTGCACTGACCAAAAGGAAATAAAAGGGAAATGCAAAAACAATGGACATCAAAATGAGAAAAATATAGGTTCCAATATTCTTTTGCTTAATCATCGCGTCCACCTACCTTAAACTGAATCATTGAGAAAATCACAACCAGAATCACAATACCATAAGATACTGCCGCTGCATAGCCGAAATCTGGTGTGTATTTGAAAGACAAATTGTAAATGTATTGAGAAATAGTCATTGTCGCATTCCCTGGACCACCATTGGTGATATTCATAGGCTCATCAAAGAGCTGCAGGGTACCAATTGTAGAAGTAATGGAAGTAAAAAGAATAACAGGTTTCAAAAGTGGCATCGTAATCTTGAAAAACTGTTGACGCTCATTTGCTCCATCAATTCTCGCTGCTTCATAAACCTGCGGATCAATATTTTGCAAGGCAGACAAGAAGAAAATCATATTGTAACCTGTCCAACGCCAAGTAATCGCAATAATAATCAGAATTTTTGCCAAAAGCGGATCAGACAACCACAAGATTGGGTCTGAAATCAAGTGCAAACTCATGAGAAATTTATTGATAATCCCATCGTTTTGGAATAAATACTTGAACACAATTGAATAAGCAACCAAGGAAGTTACCGCTGGCAAGAAGACAATCGTTCTAAAAATCCCTTTGAATTTCAGCGTTTTTTTATTGAGAAGCACTGAAAAATACATGGCTAGAATGACCATTATCGGAACTTGAAAAATCAAGAATAAGAGGGTATTTTTCACTGCAACAATAAAATCTGGATCCTTGAACAAACGACTGTAGTTCTTCAGTCCAACAAATTCCATGTTCACACCTTTACCAGATTGCAAAGAAAGGATAAAGGATTGGACCATTGGATAAAAGTAGAATAAAAAGACAAGGGCAACTGGCACTGCAATAAAGAACCAGCCGACAATTTGTTTTTTAAGATGTGATTTCATCATTCACAACCTTTCCTAAAATAGAAAGCGGATAAAAGCTCCGACACGGGTCCAAGCATTCTATCCGCTACACATCTCTATCATCTGATAGCAGACGGAGAATCTTATTTGAGTTGGTCTTCGGCTTCTTGTTGAGCATCTGACAAGATCTTATCGAGATTTCCACCTTTCGTGTAATCTGTAAAGGCTTTGGCTAAGATATCTTCAATTTCATAAGTATTTGAGCCGTAGTTCACAGCTGGAATTTCTTGTGCCCAACCGGCAAAATCTTTATAGACTTCTTGTCCTCCGAAATAGTCTACTTTCATATCATACATTCCGGCTTCAGTAGCTGGCTTGTAAGAACCGATTGCACCAATTTGATCTGTTAATTGTTTGTAGAGTTCAGTTGAAGAACCAAATGTTTCTTTTAAGAATGCTGCTTCTTCTTTTCCATTTTGGTTGATAACATACCAGGATGAACCACCCATATTTGAAGCATTTACTGAGCCTTCTACAGATTGACGAGGGTAAGGTACAACTGCCCATTTACCAGCTTGTGAAGTTTCAGCGGTGATAGAAGGTGTCAACCAGTTACCTGCTGGCGCAGACCAAACAGTTCCTTTGTTGAAGGCACTAACGTACTGAGCCCAATCATTATGCACGTTCATCAATCCACCATCGTAAAGGACTTTCATATCTTCAAAAGCTTCTTTCAAAGCTGCATTGCCTTTGATAGTTGGAGTCTTGCCGTCTTCACCTGTATACCAAGCACCACTTGAGTTAATCATGGCACGAATTTGTCCCAAGTCATCCATTTGGTTAGTAATCGCTTTCACACCTGTTTTTTCTTGAACAACTTTAGCAATTTCGATGTATTGATCCCAAGTAATATCTTGTAAATCTTCAACCTTGTAGCCAGCTTTTTCTAAAATATCTGTACGGACGTACATCCCAGTTGACGCTGTATCAAATGGCACATTATACACTTCCTTGTCGAAAGTACCTGCAGCAATCTTGTAATCAACGAAATCTTTTGCATTGATAATATCTGTCAATGGGAAGAAACTATCTGGGTAAGCAGCCAAGAAACTTTGCGCACGATAATCTTCAATCAATACGATATTTGGCAAACCTTTTGTAACACCAGAACTAAGGGCTGTATTCAATTTTTGAACAATATCATCTTGCGCAGACTCAACGATTTTTACTTCTACAGGATCATCATCTGTTTTTTGGTAAATTTTGTCTGCCAACTCAACAGCTTTAACATTATACTTGGCATCCCATGCCCAGACAGTGATTGAATCTACATCTGCTTTATCAGACTTGCTCGATGAAGATGAACCACAACCCGCTAGCACTGCACTAGACAACAAAGCACCAGCAATTAGCATGCTTACCTTAGATTTTTTCATTGTAGATTTCCTCCTAAAATGTTGTAATTGATTTTCTACAATGACATCATAACAAAATGTAAGCGTTTCATCAATATACTTTTGCTATTTTTTTAAAAGTTTTACTAAAAAATATTTCACCTATCAAATAAGGATTCTCAAGCTGAATATGTAACCTAAAAAACGAATTAAGCAACCATTTTTAGTAAAAATAAAAAATCTTCCCAAAAACAAATGGAAGATTCCTAAAACCTTTTTACGAAAAAAGAACCTTGCCAAGACAAGATTCTTTCTATCTCTATGCTAGTTGCCGGGATTGAACCGGCGACCTCATCCTTACCATGGATGCGCTCTACCGACTGAGCTAAACCAGCGCTTTTCTATTATAACGTAAGTCCCACATTTTTGTCAACAAGAAAAACAAGACTGGAAGCCAATCTTGTTTCATCTTTTTAAGTAATTTCATTTTTCTTTTTCAAGTAGATCAAGCCAATTACTGCCACAGCTACTGTAACCATGACAAAAACAACTGCATTTCGTCCACCAAGACTAGCGCCATTTTCTAAACCACTAGCTTGCCCCATGCTAAATAACTGCGATGCTACTGCCGTTGCGAAAGCCCCTGCAAATTGTTGGAAGGTATTGAGAACGCTATTCCCATCTGCTGACTGCTCCTTAGATAATTTGGTTAAGGCAGAGGTCACCATATTGCTAGCACCAATTCCCATTCCCAACTTGACAGTCATATCTGCCAACAAAAGGAGCCAGACTGAATGCCCCATGATACAGATGAACATCGCACCGAGACCAAAAAGAACCGTCGTCAAACCAGCCAAAATTGGCTTAAAAGATCCTACCTTGTCAAACAAATAGCCAGATACTGGTGACATAGCTACCACGATCAGAGCACCTGGAAACATAAACATGCCCGCTTGAGTTGATGTCTGTGCTAATACCAATTGCAAATGATTAGGGAGAACAAAGGAAAGTGCCAAAGGTACAATTTGATAAGCAAAGACACCGTAAAGTAAGATGACAAAGGCGCGATTACTAAAGACCGCTAGATTCAAGAGACGATTTTTCTTGTTTAGCTGATAAAAAATGACCATAGCCACTAGTGCAACTAAAAAGAAAAGTAGGGATAATTTTTCGATGGACAAAAGTAACAAGACAAGCCCGATTCCCAAGAAAACAAATGCAGGGAGATTCAATTTCTCACTAATAAACACTTTTTTACTTGGAATTGAGAACAAGCCCACAATAGTGGATACGATAAGAAGCGGAGAGAGTAGCATGAAAATCATCTGCCAGCCAAAATGTGCCAATACAAATCCACCATAAGTAGGACCGATAGCTGGCGCCAACAAGGTCGTCATAGCAGCGATCCCCATCATAAAGCCGCGTTTTTCCAATGGCACATAATGCAGGATGATATGGTACATGAGAGGCAAGGCTAGCCCTGTACCAATCCCTTGTAACACCCGCCCTAACAAAAGGACCATCAAATTGGCCGCAAAACTATCTACAGCTACCCCTATCAAAAATAGCAGATTGGCCATCAAAAAAATCTGTCTCTCTGAAAAATTCCGAATCAGATAAGCTGACAAAGGAACCGTTGCAGCCACTGCCAACAAATTTCCCGTCGTCGCCCACTGAATTACTGTTGCGCCTACTCCAAACTCCGCCATCAGCGTCGGAAAGGTCACATTCATCGATGTTTCAAATAAAATACCACAAAAACTTAAAATTGCTGTCGCAATCATGGCTGGTACAACATGCCATTTTTTTGTCGTCATAGTTCCTCCTTATATGAAAAAATGGGCACTAATTTCTCTAGTGCCCATTTAATTACATGAATTAAAATACAGATTGTAGTCGGTCTGAACCGAACGAAATCTATTATATCAAAACATCCAAGGAATGACAAGATTTATTTTTCTGCTGTTACAGATTTATCTTCCACTTCTTGCGGATTTTCATAAGCATTGATAATCTCGGCCACAACTGGGTGGCGGACTACATCCTTGGCTGAAAAATGGACAAAATCAATTTGTTTAATGGCTTGTAATTTTTCCTGGGCATCAATCAAACCTGATTTTACATTGCGTGGTAGGTCAATCTGACTAGTATCACCATTGACAATCATTTTAGAATTGAAACCAAGACGGGTCAGGAACATCTTCATCTGCATAATGGTCGTATTTTGTGCCTCATCAAGAATGACAAAGGCATCATCCAAGGTACGTCCACGCATATAAGCCAGTGGTGCAATTTCAATGGTTTCCCGCTCCATAAGGCGCGTCGTCTGTTCCTTACCCAAGATCTGATAGAGAGTATCATAAACAGGACGAAGGTAGGGATCCACCTTTTCCTTGAGATCTCCTGGCAAGAAACCAAGACTTTCTCCCGCTTCTACTGCTGGACGTGTCAAGACAATCCGCTTAACCTGTCCTCGCTTTAAGGCCGTTACTGCAAGTGTCACCGCTAAAAAGGTCTTCCCAGTACCTGCAGGACCGATCCCGAAGACCACATCGTGTTTCTTGACACTGTCTACATAAACTTTTTGCCCTAGGGTCTTGACTCGAATCGGTTTTCCGTAGTTGTCCTTGATGATTTCTTCTTCATAAAGGGCTACAAACTTGTCAATAGTCCCTGCCTGAGCCATGGAAAGCGCCGTGACCACATCTGACGTATTGACTAGCATCCCACGACCAACCAAAACCAGCAGGGCTTGAATGGTCAATCGAGCAACTTCAACAGATTCCTCGTCATCCCCTAAAATCTGCACACGCTCTGTCCGCGCATGAATGACCACATCTAAGTTTTCCTCAATCAAACGCAAATGACGTTCGTTGCTTCCAAAAAGTGCCAACACATCATCAGGATGGCTCAAGGTTACTTCAACTGAAAATTCTTGCAAATTCAATTTCTTCCTTTTTTTCTTACTAGCTTCATTATAGCAGAAAATCCCAGACTGGTGAGATTTTCTTAATTTTCTCTCTCGATTCGCATGGTTAAATGCTCAGGTAAGCGAAAAATCTCTTCTCTGAGGAATTTCGGATAAACCACTTCCTCTTGTAATTGCTGAAAATCCAGCCAGAAAAAGTGATTTTCACGCTTCTTTTCCATCACAGTAAAGTCAGCTTTACTAATATTTGGTACTTCAATCAAAAAATACAAGCATAGCTCATGAAAGGCTTCACCACTAACTTCTTCCGTAAAAAAGCTTTGAGCCAGCCACAAGGGACGGATAATCTGAGCTGGGCAAGCCAACTCTTCTTGAATTTCTCGTAGAATAGCCTCTTCAGCACTTTCGCCAAACTGCACTCTACCACCTGGTAAATAGCTATAGGGAACTTGCTCCTCCCTCATGACCAATAACGAGAGCAGCCACACGGAGATTGAAACGTCCAGATTCCATTTTAAATGAAATATCCATGTCAATGTCCCAAATATTCTTCCCAAATCTGGTCAAAATGACCGAGGTTAAAGGCGAAGCTAGCTTGGTCTTCCAAGTAACGACTGACGGTATCGAAATCATCTGTGTGCTTAGGAAAAGTGGTATCGTCAAAGGCATGGTCTGCCAAAATCGCCAAGGGTTCATTGGACTTGGGATTGCGCTGGGTGATCAACCAGCTGTAAAATGATTTTCTCATATATTCCTTTCTGACCAACTAACGCAGTCCTAGCATAGATTCCTTAGCATGTACCATATCGGTTATCATCTGGCAATAAGGCGTCGGAATACCAGCACGTTTGCCCTTGAAAACAACAGCCCCATTAAGGTAGTCAATCTCAGTGCGGCGTTTGTGTTGGACCAAATCTTGGTGCATAGAGGGATAATGACTAGAAGCTTTCTTAGAAGTTTCCATGATGTATGCCCAAATGGCTTTTTCATCAATTCCGTCTGCTTCTGACTTAGCTACAGCGATAAATTCATCAAAAATATTCTTAACCAGATTCAGGCCTGCTTCTGTCCCAAACAATTCACCAATGGTACAGTCTAAAACGGCGCAAGTTGGATTCATCACTCCATTAACACAAGCCTTACGCCAGATAGCCTCAATCACATTGTCATCATAACTTGCATTGAGACCTGCTTGATTAAACATATCAATAATGTCAACCACAGACTGACCATCACCCACCATATTTTGCACAAAAACACTGCCTGGCCCCTGCAGATGAACATGTCCTGGTCCTTTGAGCCCCGCCAACCAGATGGTCACCCCAACCATAATATTTTCTTGATCCAGATAACGACGCATGGTTGTTGCATGCCCAAGTCCATTCAAAAGGCTCAAAACCTTGGTATGTTCCCCGATAATCCCTCGAATATTCTGGAGCATTTTTGGTAATTGGTCTGCCTTGGGCAAGAGAATGATCAAATCCGCAATCTCCGTTGCCTCAGTTGGCTTCATGATGGGCAGGTGAACACAATCCTCTACATCACCAGTCACCTTGAGCCCATTTTGAGAAATGGCTGCGATATGGTCTTCCCAATTATCCAGCAAAATAACCCGATTATCAGTCTTCGACAACTGGTAACCAAAACGACAGCCCATGGCTCCGCTACCTGCAATATACACTAACATGAGCTCACCCTTTCTAGATTAATTCTGTTCCAAATTGGTCCTGTTTGATTTTCTTAGCCTTCATGAGTCCACCAAGTGCTTTCTTGAATTGACCTTTTGACAAACCAAATGTTGCCTTGATGTCTTCTGGCGCTGATTTATCATTTAAGGTCATAAAGCCACCATTGCTCTCCAAGTAGGTCAAAATCATCTGGGCATCATTTTCCAACATCTCAAAGGAGCGTGGTTTAAGAGATAGATTGAGGGTACGGTCTACAGCCCGATAACCAATCACACGCGCATCCAAGACCTGACCCAAGCGTGGCTCTGTATAGCGTTCATTTGGATGAATAAAGCCCAACATATTGTTATCAGGTAGATAGACAAAGGTACCACTTATTTTCAGACGGAAAACGATAGCCTTGACATTTTGGTTTTGCATATTATCATAGGCTGGTCCAGCCATCTTTTGGAAATCTTCTTGAAAAGCTGGTAAGGCCCAAATGCGGTCTTTCTTGTCCACACTGTAGCGAACATAGAGTTGGTCACCTTTTTTCGGCCAAAGTTCCTTGATTTCTGGTAAAATATCCAGTGATACGACCACTTCCTTATCAGGAAGCCCTGTATCTAGAAAAACACCCAAGTCCTTACGAACGTCTGTAACAGTTCCCCAACCAAAGCTATCTTGGGTTGCTGTCACTTCCTTGGAGGTCAAACGTGGTTTTTGCTTCATGTCCAAGTAGGCGAAGCCCTTGACAGACTCACCTAGTTTGTGCTCCCCTTCTTCTTTTAAAAGAGCGAAGGTCACTCCCTCCTTTTGGACAAAGTAAAATTGTTCATTTTCATCGGTCACTAGACCCACAATAAAAGTTGCTAATAAATGGTTCATAATCTATTCCTTTAATGTTAAAAAGAGAGCCAGCAGAAACTGACTCAGGTCTTTTCTTATACAGACAGGAGTTCTTTTTCTTTCTCAGCTGTCATACTGTCAATTGTCTTGATAGCGTCATCCGTTGCTTTTTGGATGTCTTTTTCAAGAGTTTTCAACTCATCTTCAGTGATTTCTTTTGCTTTTTCAGCTTTTTTGGCTTCATCCATGGCATCACGGCGGATATTACGGATAGCAACTTTTGAGTTTTCTCCGACTTTTTTCACATCTTTCGCCAAGTGTTTACGAGTTTCTTCTGTCAAGGCTGGGATAACCAAACGAATAACAGTACCATCAGATTGTGGTGTCAAACCAAGGTCTGAAGCGTTAAGAGCACGTTCAATATCTTTCAAGATTGACTTATCAAATGGAGTAATCAAGAGAACACGCGCTTCTGGCACAGTGATACCAGCCAACTGATTAAGCGGAGTTTCTGCACCGTAGTATTCAACAGTGATACGGTCAAGTAGGCTTGCATTGGCACGGCCTGCACGGATTTGACCAAATTCACGCGCCAAGCTTTGGTGTGATTGCGCCATACGTTCTTGAGCTTTTGTTACGATTTCTTTTGACATATAGTTTCCTTTTCTTATTTATGTTCTGATTTATTTGAAACGGTTGTACCAATTTGTTCACCGAAGACAACGCGCTTGATATTTCCTGGCTCGTTCATGTTGAAAACAACTAGGTCAATGTCATTGTCCATTGAAAGTGTTGAAGCTGTCGCATCCATGATTTTCAGACCACGTTTGATGACTTCAACGTGTGTCAATTCGTCAAACTTAACGGCATTGGCATCTTTGCGAGGATCCGTATTGTAGACACCATCTACACCATTTTTAGCCATAAGAATGGCGTCCGCTTCAATTTCTGCTGCACGAAGGGCTGCAGTTGTATCTGTTGAGAAATAAGGTGAGCCGATTCCCGCACCAAAGACCACGATGCGGCCCTTTTCCAAGTGACGGAGGGCACGACCACGAATATAAGGCTCCGCTACATTTTGCATAGGAATAGCTGTCTGCACACGTGTATCCACTCCATACTGTTGGAGGCTATCTGCCATAACAAGCGCATTCATAACGGTACCAAGCATGCCAGTGTAGTCAGCCTGCACACGGTCCATACCAGCTTCTGCAGCTGGTTCACCACGCCAAAGATTTCCACCGCCGATAACCAAGGCGATTTGGACACCTGAGCTATGGACTTCTGCAATCTCTTTGGCCATTGCCTGAACAGTTGGAAGGTCAATACCGACACCACGTTCACCTGCCAAGGCTTCTCCTGACAATTTGATTAGAATACGTTCATATTTGGGTTTCATCATCTTACTCCTCTGTATTTATCTAAACTATTTTACCACAAAATTAGCAAAAAAAGAAAACCTTACGGTCTTCTTTTAGGAAATTTTCAATTTGCGACGAAGTGCCTTAGCGCGAGAACCAATTAGCTTATCCAGCTGGCGTGTTTTCAAGGTCAGAAGGACAAAGACTACTATTCCAGCTGAACCACTAATGGCAACATGAACAGCACAGATGAATTGACCAGACAGAGGCAGAATTTTAACAAGTCCAAACTCTACAAGCCAGATAACCACACCCATAATCAAGCTAATCCAACTAATGGTCAATATGTCTTTCTTCACATGAGCTTCATCAATCGGCACCACTTGCTTAATCCGCTTATAAAAGAGATAAACCGTTACTGTCAAGCCAATGGCTGAAGCAAGCAAGGAGCCATAAGCATGGAAGAGCCAAAGTGCTGGCAACTGCAAGATACATTTTACGGCAAGACCAATAAAGAAGTACTTAATCGCCGCACGATTTTCAAAGATAGCTGGAATCACTACACCAAAGATAGCATAGAGTCCTTGGATGAAAATCAAGAGAAGATTGGCAATGAAGAGCTGAATTTCCGCATTTGTAGCTAAATTATAAAAGCTGCTGTAGAGCGGACGAGCTAGGAGAACCGTCCCCGTAATAGCTGGAATGACAAAGATAAAGAGCATCTGCAAATTATCCTCGATTAACTTCCCAGTTCCTTTTTTATCCCCCTGGACAAAACGCTCCGTAATCAAAGGAATGGCCACACTTCCAAGCGAACCTGTCACCCCAATAATCAACATGGTAATCTTACTTGGATTAGCCGTCATATAAGAGTACAAAACAAGGAGACTCTTCTTACTTTGGTCCGTAATCAGCGCCATAAAATTGACGAAAGTCATTTGGTCAATCAATTGGAAAATCTGGAAGGCACAGCCCAAAATGATAAGCGGAATAGCTTCCCTCACCGTCTCCAAAATCAAGCCCTTCAAATCAATGGTGACTGAAGCCGGTTTTGGTCGGAAAACTTTCTTAACAAATCCCTGCTTATACATAGTGTAACCCAAGGTACCAACACTGGCAATCATTCCAATAAAGGCCGCAAATGTTGATTGAACAACCGCTTCCTTATAGTCACCTGATCCCAATTTCATAATAAAAAAAGTTGTTGCCAAAATCCAGATAACTCGAACAATTTGCTCCACAATCTGACTAACAGCATAAGGCTTCATATCGTGGTGTCCTTGGAAGAAGCCACGCATAATACTCATGGTTGGAAAGATAAAGAGAGGAGGAACGAGGCTATACATAACCGGAATCAACTCCTCTTTGGCACCCGACATTTGAGCCAAAAGAGGCGAAGATAGATACATGATAGCAGCAAAGACAACTCCCAAAATCACCATGAGTTTGAAAAATTCTCTTACCAAATAGTAAGAAATGTCCGAGCGACCCTTGATATTGTATTTAGCAATCTGCTTGGCAACTGCAGTTGGCAAACCAACTGTTGATAACAGTAAAAAGTTAGCATAGACCTGGTAGCCCATGTTGAAGAGAGCGTTAGCTTCTGCTCTGTGTTCTCCCATCCATCGATACCAGATGATAATGTAGATAACCCCCAGTAAACGGCTGATAAAACTACCAGCTGTTAACCAAGCTACTCCACGCACCATGGTCTCCTGACCATGCGACTGTTTGGTTTCTGTATTTTCAGACATAATATTCTCTCTCATTGCTTTCTTGTCTGTATATTATAAACTTTTCCTTCTAGCTTGTAAAACGGGAACATTTAGTTTAGAATGATAAGGACCTCTTTTACCAGTAAAATGTAAGGAATTAGTTATGAAAAAACACGCCTACTTAGTCATTGCCTATGATAAATATGAGCAACTTGCTTTTCAAATTTCACTGTTAGATGACCCTCGTAATGATATTTTTTTCCATATTGATAAACGAAGCCGTCTCACCAAAGAAGACCAAGACATGTTACAGGCTGCTGCTAAGCATTCTAAGGTATATTTCATACCTCGAATCGCTGTTTATTGGGGACATTTTTCTCTGGTGGAATGCGAGCTCTTACTTTACAAATCTGCCGCAGAAAAAGGGCCCTATGCCTTCTACCATTTGATTTCAGGCGCAGACCTCCCTCTGCAATCTCAGGATGTCATTCACGATTTTTTCCAAGATAAAACAGACAAGATTTTTATCACTCGCTATAACCAAGAAGAGGCTGAAAAATTAAAACTGTACAAGTTGGTTGAGCATTATCATCTCTCACGTCGCATTAATCCACGTAATCTCTCACCTTTTGCACGTAAAATCTTGCGTGCTTATCAGATTGCTGAAAATAAAATCCAAACTGCTTTAAAAATTGATCGCCTGCACGGAAAACGAAAAGAATTGGGCTTCGATGGCTTCTCTGAGTGGAAATCATTCAACCACGATGTCCTTCTGACAGTCCTAGAAAATGAAGCCTTTATTCGCAAACATTTCCGTTTCACTTTCTGTTCAGATGAGTATTTCTTCGCCATGGTGTTAAAACGTGCTAACCTATTGGAGAACATCTATCACTACGATCCTGTTGAAGAGGTTCCAGATGAATTCCAAGGAAATCTACGCTATATCAACTGGTGGGATGGGCGTCCCTATGAGTGGACAGATAGTGAAAAAGATATCGCTCAGCTTGAGAAAGGACGCGAGCTTGGTCATCTCTTCTCTCGCAAATTCAATCTTGAAAAACATCCTAAACTTAAGGAATACATTCTTTCGATTACACAATAAAAAGAGCCCGCGAGCTCTTTTTTTATTGTGCTGGTCCAGCGAATGACTGACTGTAATACACATATTGTGGATTGATATTTTTCCCTAGCAATTCGTCAACTCTTGCAAAAGAATAACCCTGTCCTGTCAAATAAGCTAATACACTGTCTAAAGAAGCCACCGTTGTCGGATGAATATCATGCATGAGAATGATACTTCCTGCTTGCGTGTGCGCCTTGACTTCTCCCAAAATAGCTGCTGGGTTCTTACTCTTCCAATCCAAGGTATCCACCGTCCAATAAATGGCTGGTAGATTGGTCACCGCCTGCACGGCCTGATTGACAGCACCGTATGGAGGACGATAAGAAGTTGGTCGTTGACCAGTGACCACCTGTATAGCAGATTGAGTATCTTCAATTTCCTGCTTGATTTGATCTGCCGCTAACTTGGTTAACTGCGGATGATTCCAGCTATGGTTGGCAATTTCATGCCCTTCTGCCTGCATACGCTTCAGAATAGCCTCATTTCCAGCAATATTTTTCCCTAAGACAAAGAAGGTTGCCTTGACCTTATATTTCTTCAACAAATCCAGCACCTGCGGTGTCGTCTCCGGACTTGGACCATCATCAAATGTAATAGCAATCCGCAGCTGGTTCTTTTTGGCCTCCTGTTCAGCCAAATAAGCTTCATATTCTTTTTTATCTGTTTCTGTCAGATAATCTACCTTAATTTCATCATAAAGTGTTGAAACAGGCAAGCTCAACTGGCGAACACCTGCCAAGTCACTTGGAAAATGAAGAGTCAACTGACTATTATCATAGCTAAAATCAAGACTCGCTAAGTCTAGTTTCTTCAAATCAGCTACAGCTTGATTTTTTTCATCCTCTGACTTACCTAACTTGCCTATTTCATCAACCAGCTGTTTTGCATAGGCTTCTACTACAGGCTGACTATTTGAAAATAGCTTGGTCAGATCGAAAGGTTGATTGTCTTCTGTTAAAAACAAGCTTCCCTCATCCTCTGACTGCTCTCCATCTAACTTCGCTCCTTTAATGTGATAAGAAATTGAGTGTAATCGCTCTTTTCTGACTTTGGGAAAATTTGTTTTTTCTTCTTTTGCCATTAAAAGATAGAGGCGATCGACAGCTCCTTTAGCTGGCTTTCGACCAATTTTCTTTTCAATAGAAGCATACATTTTCTGTTCCAGTGAAGAGATGCGTTTCCCATCTTTTCCTTTTGGAAAATAGGCAATTACTCGGCTGTGCCCTGTATTTCCTTCTTGTAAATCATAAGCTAAGGATGGTGCTAATTGCTTCTTTTTCAGCTCAATTGCCTGAGCCAAACTTCGGTCAATGTAGGTTTTATAGGCAAAAAAACTACCTACACCAACTACTGCTAACATGAACAGATTTACCAGCAATAACCACCACCACTTTTTCATTTACGTGCCCTCTTCTTATTTTCTTCCATACCATACTAAGCTATTTACAAGCTAGTGTCAATAAAATTATGGTAACAATTTTGTATGAAAAGGCTGAGAACTTGTCCCAGCCGATATCTAATCTTTAGTCTGCACGAATGACTTCCACACGGTAGCCATCTGGATCTGTAACAAAGTAGTAATGACCTGGATTTCCCGGAAGACCAGACAACTCTGTCGTTGGATAACCAAGTGCCTTATGCTTGGCATTATCCCCTTCTAGGTCATCGGAAGAAAGAGCCAAATGAGAGAAGCCATCCCCTACTACATATGGACCATGGTCAAAGTTGTAAGTCAATTCAATCTCAAACTCATCTCCTGGCAAGGCCATATAGACCAAGCTAAACTTGTGTTCTGGGTAGTCCTTACGACGGGTTTCTACAAAACCAAAACAATCCGCATAAAACTTCATTGAAGCTTCCAAATTCTCAACACGCAAACACGCGTGAAGCATTTTCAAACTAGCCATAATTCCTCCTTATTTTGGCATCACAATAATGGTGAAATGATGTCCGTCTAAATCCTCAAAAGCACCTCCAAAAATACCTCCGCGATCTCCTGCTTGTACTGTTACGCGACCACCATTTTCCGCAACCTTCTCTAAGAAAGCAACCACTTCTTCTGGACTTTCAACATCAATGCTCACTAAGGCATCATTGCCTGTAGCTTGAAAAGGCGCCATCCTAGCGAATACAGACTCAGAAAAATAAACAATCTGCCCATTTTTGCCCAGACGAATATCAACTACCGGTCCCGTCTCACCTTGGGGATAGGAAACTTCAAACCCTAAATCCGCAAAGAAGTCAGCAGTTGCTGAAACGGATTTGCTTGAAAAATTTAGCCACATTGATTGAACCATCATTTCTCCTAAGTAATTTCTATCACAAATATTCTAGCATATTGATAGAAAGAAGGGTACAAAAAGAGAGTGGGACAAAGATCGTGATTTCGCAGAAATCGATTTTGTCGTCCCACCTCCGCACAGTTGACTAGATTGGTCAAAATCGCTTGCCTAGCAAGAGATGAGAACATTCAGTCAACCACTGCGTCAAACTGTTAAAGTTATAAAAGTTTGAGAGCCTGAGACTTTTGTCCCAGGCTCTTCCTCCAGAATTACTTACCAAGGTAGTATTCTGAAACGATGTTCAATTTTTCGTCCAATTCAAATACCAATGGTGGGAAGTTTGGAATTTCAACGTCCATGATTTCATCGTCAGACAATTGTTTGATGTGTTTTACAAGGGCACGGATTGAGTTACCGTGTGCACCTACGAATACGTTTTTACCATCTTTAAGTGCTGGAGCGATTTTATCTTCCCAGAATGGAAGAGCGCGTTCCAAAGTCACTTTCAAGTTTTCAGCATCTGGAATAACTGAGTCATCAAGGTGTGCGTAACGACGGTCTGTGTGAGCTGAATGCTCATCATCTTTTGCCATATCTGGTGGCAATGTGTCGTATGAACGGCGCCAGATGTGAACTTGTTCATCACCAAATTGCTCAGCTGCTTCTGCTTTGTTTTTACCTGTCAAACCACCGTAGTGACGTTCGTTCAAGCGCCATGATTTTTCAACTGGTACCCAAAGTTGGTCAGCTGCTTCAAGAGCAAGGTTTGTTGTTTTAATCGCACGTTTCAAAACTGATGTGTAAGCAAGGTCAAATTCGATGCCAGCTTCTTTAATCAATTTACCAGCGTCAATCGCTTGTTGTGTTCCTTTTTCTGACAAATCAACGTCAGCCCAACCTGTGAAAAGGTTAGCTTTGTTCCATTCTGACTCACCGTGGCGAGCAAAAACCAATTTTACCATTCTATTGGATTCTCCTTTTTATTTTGAGGTTGCCCTCTTTTACCTTTCTATTCTACACAAAAAACATTAAAAAAGCTAGACTTATGGGAAGGTGGTTGCGTTTTCATGGTTTTATCTGTAAAAATCAGCCCTGAGACGGATAATCTTTCCAAACTTTTTTAGCTAAACATGATATAATGGAAAGGCTGATTAAGACACTATGGGTGTCTAAAAGACAGGAGTCATCATGAAAAAAGTCGCTATTGTCTCTGCCTACCGCTCTGCCATCGGCAACTTTGGAGGTAGTCTTAAAGACATGAAAATGGCTCAGCTGGGTGCCGATGTAACCAGTTATGCCCTCGAACAAAAAAATATTCCTACTACTCTTATTGATGAAGTGATTTTCGGAAATGTCTTATCTGCTGGTCATGGACAAAATATTGCCCGCCAGATTGCGATTACTGCAGGTATTCCTGAAGAAGTTTCAGCCTACACAGTCAATAAGGTCTGTGGCTCAGGCTTAAAAGCTGTTCTTCTGGCTGCTCAATCCATCCTCCTAGGTGACAACGATGTCGTGCTGGCTGGTGGTATTGAAATGATGAGCCAAGCAGCTTATATTAATAAAGAAGCTCGTTTCGGTAGCAAATTGGGCCACCTATCTCTAGCAGATAGTCTGCTCCTAGATGGTTTAACAGACGCTTTTTCTGGAGAGCATATGGGGATTACCGCTGAAAATGTAGCGGAACTCCACGGTATTTCCCGCGAAGAACAAGATGCCTTTGCCCTTTCTAGTCAGGAAAAAGCTACGCGAGCTCTTGAAAATGGTCGCTTCGCTGATGAGATTGTTCCTTTAGCCGTCAAACTTGGTCGTCAGAAAATCACCTTTGACACCGACGAGTATCCTCGCTCTACATCATTAGAAAAACTGGCTCAACTGCGTCCTGCCTTCAAAAAAGACGGTAGCGTAACGGCAGGAAATGCTTCTGGTATCAATGACGGTTGCGCTGTTTTGGTGCTGATGTCAGATGAGAAAGCTAATGAATTAGGGATTGAGCCACTAGCCTACATTGAAAGCTATGCAACTGCTGGTATCTCACCAGACCTTATGGGATTGGGACCAATTCCTGCTAGTCAAAAAGCACTCAAAAAAGCTGGCTTATCTGTTGAAAATATCGATCTCTTCGAATTAAATGAAGCCTTCGCAGCCCAAGCTATTCCTGTGGCCCGCGAATTAGGCATTCCAGCTGAAAAAATCAATGTGAATGGCGGTGCTATTGCCCTTGGCCACCCAATCGGTGCCAGCGGTGCTCGAATCTTGGTTAGCCTCATTCACGAATTAGAAAAACGTCAAGAAAAATTGGGCCTCTGCTCTCTCTGTATTGGTGGAGGGCAAGGGATTTCCCTTATTATTTCAAATGCAAAAGGATAGAAAATGAATATTGGTATAGATAAAATTGGTTTTGCTGCCCCCAGCTATGTCCTCGACTTAGCAGACTTGGCAGCTGCCCGCGATATTGACCCAAATAAATTTAAAATCGGACTCATGCAAAGCCAAATGGCTGTTGCTCCAGTCAGTCAAGATATTGTCACCCTAGGTGCTCAAGCAGCGCAAGCTATTTTGACCGACGAAGACAAAGAAGCTATCGACATGGTGATCGTCGGTACAGAGTCTAGTATCGACCAAAGCAAGGCAGCGGCCGTCTACATTCACGGCCTTTTGGGAATCCACCCCTTCGCACGCTCTATTGAAATCAAGGAAGCCTGCTATGGGGCAACCGCTGGTCTGAGCCTCGCTAAGAGTCATGTGGCACAATTTCCTGATTCAAAAGTCTTGGTAATTGCTAGCGACATTGCCAAGTACGGAATTGCTTCTGGTGGGGAGTCCACTCAAGGGGCTGGCGCTATTGCCATGTTGGTCTCTGCTGATCCTCGTGTTATGGTTCTCAACAATGATAATATCTGCCAAACCCGTGATATCATGGACTTCTGGCGTCCTAACTATGACAAGTACCCTCGCGTAGATGGAAAATTTTCAACTGAACAATACACTGATTGCTTGACGACTACCTTTGCTCGTTACCAAGAAAAAACTGGTAAGACTTTGGCGGATTTTGCAGCCATGTGCTTGCACATTCCTTTCTCAAAACAGGGACTTAAGGGACTTCAAGCTATTGCCCAAGAAGAGGATTTGGAACGCTTAACAGCCCGTTTCCACGAGGCTATCATTTACAACCAAATCGTGGGTAATATCTATACTGGTTCTATTTTCCTTTCTTTACTTTCTCTGCTGGAAAATAGCCAAGCTATCCAGACAGATGACCAGGTCCTCTTTTATAGTTATGGTAGTGGAGCTGTCTGTGAAATTTTCAGCGGACGCCTAGTTGAAGGCTTCCGTGATCAACTCGACAGCAAACGTTTGGAGAAATTACAAGCTCGTGAGCAATTGACTGTTGCGCAATACGAGGAAATTTTCTTCGAAGAAATCCAAGTAGACGCAGATGGTAACTCAGTTGAACTAACTGATACCGCTCCATTTGCCCTCCAAAAAATTGAAGACCACAAGCGAATTTATCGCAAAGGATAAAAATACGGAGCTGGGCAAAAAGTCCAACTCCTAATTTTATTTGAGCTAGAATTGCAAGACGCAGTGGTTGGGAGAAAGCCTTGCTATTTTAATAGCATAGTCTTTCCCCTGCACAGTTGTCGGGTGTTTCAGCACCCGACAACCACTGCTGATTGGCATCTTTGTTCGCTTTTCAAGCTTCAAAGATAGCCTAATCAACTGTGCGGGGGTGGGAGAGAAAAGGTCCAGTGGACGTTTTCTGCCTGAGCTAAAAAATAAGGGAGCGAAGGGAACTCTTTGTTGATTGCTATGAGTTCTTTCCCACTCCCTTTTGATGTGAAAGGAATCGTATGTCAGATTTTTCAGGATTTTATAAAAAAACACGCCAGGAGCGTATTCGTATTTTAGCTGACAAGACGGAGCTGTCTGAAGAAACATGTCAGATTTTAGAGGAAGACCGTAATTTACCAGAAACCGTTGCTGGAAAGATGGCAGAAAACCATCTTGGGACCTTTTCTCTGCCATTTTCTGTTGTTCCAGAATTTACAGTCAATGACTATGAATACCGCATCCCTATAGTAACAGAGGAGCCTTCTGTTGTCGCTGCCTGTTCATTTGGCGCCAAAATCATTGCCAAGTCCGGTGGCTTTACAACCAGCATTGAAGAGCGGCTCATGATTGGTCAGGTTGCCCTTTATGATGTAGTCGATATGGAAAAAGCTCGCGCTGAATTGCTGGAAAATAGCCAGCAGATTATCTCCCTTGCCAATCAAGCCCACCCTTCCATTGTCAAACGAGGAGGTGGTGCACGAAAAATTTCAGTGGAAATCAAGGAGCAGTTCCTCATTCTCTACCTACACGTGGATGTCCAAGAAGCTATGGGGGCCAATATCCTCAATACCATGCTTGAAGGGATTAAGGATTATCTGGAAAATGTGACCGCTGGAAAAAGTCTCATGGCGATTCTATCCAACTATGCGACTGATTCACTAGTGACAGCCAGCTGCCGTATTAAGATTTCCAGTCTCCATACAGATCCCGCCCTTGCTCAAGAAACAGCAGAAAAGCTAGCTCTTGCTAGCAAACTTGCTCAAGTCGATCCCTATCGGGCAGCTACGCATAACAAGGGGATTTTCAATGGGATTGATGCTCTTGTTGTCGCGACCGGAAATGATTGGCGAGCTGTTGAAGCCGGTTCCCACGCCTATGCCAGCCGTGATGGGATTTACCGCGGATTGTCAACTTGGACCATTGACGGAGAAGCATTAGTTGGGAGCTTGACCCTGCCAATGCCTATTGCAACTGTCGGAGGCTCCATTGGTCTCAATCCAAAAGTTCAGGTTGCCTTTGACCTCCTTGGTCACCCCGACGCCCGTACCCTAGCCGGTCTCATCGTGTCCGTCGGACTCTGCCAAAACTTTGCAGCACTGCGGGCTTTGGTGACATCTGGCATCCAGCAAGGGCATATGAAACTCCATGCAAAATCCCTAGCTATGTTGGCTGGAGCCATAGAAAACGAAATTGAAGAGGTCGCTCGTCTCCTTCGTCAAGAAAAACATATGAATTTGGAGACAGCCGAAAAACTTTTGACGCAGGTACGCACTCCATAGATATGTAAAAAGAACTTGGGCAAAAAGTTTCAAGTTCTCAAATTTTTATAGTTTTAACAGTTTGATGTAGTGGTTGACTGAATGTTCTCATCCCTTGCTACACAAGTAATTTCGAATAGAAGTGGGAGTGAAATAGTCTGGGGAGAGACTATTTCAGCCCGAACCTTAAATTAAAGATGTGAGGGAAAATCGATTTCTGCGAAATCACGATTTTTGTCCCACTTTCTTTCTAATCTTCTAACATCATTTCCAGTCGTGTTTTCTGCGCTGACATACCCAAGCGTTCATAAAAGCGAGCTGCACCTGCATTATCATTCCAAACATCTAAGGTCAGATTGTGACAGCCAAGTTCTTTAGCATATTCCTTAGCGAAGTCCATGAGTTTTTGGCCGATGGCTTGACCACGAGCAGACTCATCCACACAAAGATCATCGATAAACAGCGTTTTGATCAGCTCTAACACATTACTGTCAGCTTCCTTTATTTGACAAAAAAGGTGCCCTAAAATCTGCCCTTCTTTCTCATAAACAAAAATCGGTCTTTGGTCATCGAGCACCAGTTTCTCTAATTCTTCAAATGAGAACTTCTGCCCCTTTGCCTTAAAAATATCTGGACGCACCTGGTGATGCACCAATAAAATCTGCTGTAAAAAATGAATCAAGACTGGAATGTCTGTCTGACTTGCTCTTCGAATCATATGCTTTCTCCTTATGATGTTTTATCCTACCACAAAATAGTATCTTTGTAAAATCAGACCTGAGACGGATGTCAGCAGCAAGCCAATCCCTTATACTATAGGTGTATCCTAAATATTTCATCCTCTAGTTCACTAGACTAGAGGATAATCTCCTTGAAAGTCCAACCTCCGTGTTGGATTTTTTGTATTGTTTTACTTATCTCATTTCAAAACATCAAAAAATTATCATCAAGTTCTAATTCTTTTCTATAAAGCTCTGTTAGACACATATTTTACAATTATAGCTATGAAATCCACCAATGCTTAGTTGAAATTATCTACTTCCATAAATAAAATTTTCATCTACAACTTTGAGAGTCTAATAATTTTTACAAGTTGCCCCCTCTATAGTACGACAAAACAAGAGGTTCCCAACTTGTCCAACAAGATATTTTCTTTGACATATACTAATACTACTCTTGGTAAAGTATTAGGAGTAAGTTCCAAAATTTGTTTGTTCATATCTGCCACCTTTCATTTTAGGGAGATAAAAAAGCACCATATCGGTGCTTAATGATATTAACAATCGTAAAATACATACTTTTCACGTTGTAGTCTACATCTTTTTCATCTGAGTCATAGCCATATTCATCTTCAAAGTAATCATATTTATCTTTAATGCATTTATCCAATTTTGCCTCAAAAATATCGCTCTCTTCCTGTGGTCCATAGATAGCCGCTACAGGAAAAATAGGTGCTACTAAACGATAGCCAAAAATTTCGCTGAATGTATCTGCTTTTTCCGCTACACGTAGATAGCTTTCGATAATCTGCATGACTACCTCTCCTTTAGTTTATTCATAATATAATTATAACTCTATGGAAATGTTTTTTCAATTATTTCTCCATCCTCACAATCAAATTACACCTCAAATATATTAATAAAGAACTCACTTCCAAGTTTACTTTTTTAAAAGATGCTAAATCAGATATCTCCCCACATCACTAAAAAAATAAAATGTAACCAAAGTCTTGGAAAACTACTAAAGTTTTGCCCCAAAACATAGAAAAAAGCCTACTGCACAACGCTGAAACGTTGATACAATAGGCTTTTTAAGTCGCAACTATTTAACAGCGTCTTTAAGAGCTTTACCAGCTTTGAATGCTGGAACTTTTGAAGCTGCGATTGTGATTTCTTCTTTAGTTTGAGGGTTGCGACCTTTACGTTCTGCACGTTCGCGAACTTCAAAGTTACCGAAACCGATCAATTGTACTTTTTCACCAGCTGCAAGGTAGTCAGTTACTGCTGCAAATACTGCATCAACTGCTGCTGCTGAATCTTTTTTAGTCAATGAGGTTGCTTCTGCAACTTTTGCGATCAAATCTTGTTTATTAGCCATTTGCTAAGTCCTCCAATAATTTTCTGAGTTTTTACTCACCCTATTATCTTACCCGAAAAAACGATTATAGTCAAGTTTTTAACAGGTTTTTCAAACCTTTTTTCAAGATTTTCTACGGTACAAATCAAATAATATTTGGTCATTGTAGAGGTCAATTGTGTTGGCTTTTACATAGATACCCAAGTCGTTTTTTATATCTGATAGACTAACTTTTACTGTCGCTGCTTCTATGTCGATACTGATAAATGAGGGCAATTTATAATTATTTTGCAAGTAAGACAAGACCTCTGCTTTTGGAAACGAAAGACTTCCTGCTGAGATTTCCGTCACCGTCAACAAAACACTCCCATCTTCCAATTTACTCGGTTGGAAGTAAATATAGAGTGGTATGTCGGCTCCAAAGAGCTCATATTGTCCTTCAAACAAGACCAGTTGATTCGTAGCATAAACCTTATAGGTAAAACCTTTTTTCTGATAATCTTTGAGATAAGCCGCAATCGTGTCATTTAGCTGATCTCGACTGGTCGAAAATGTTCCAATTTTAGGATCCTTTTTACTGCTAACCACAATCTGGCTGGTATTTTCTCTGCTACTGGTTATCCTAAAAAAGAGAACCAGGCTGACAGCTATCAGAGCAGACAACAAGAGTAAAAAAGCCCATTTCCAACCATTAATTTTTCCACTTGTCTTTTGTTTCATGAATTTTCTCCATTACTGCTGCTTTCATGATTTCATAACCCGTATTATTGGGGTGAAAATTGTCTCCTTCATAGAGAAGATTATTGGTCTGATTGGAACTTGTAGAGGTCTGCGAAGACGAGGAGGAGCGGCTTGAATCAAAGCTATCCTGCCCATTCAAACCTTGGTACAGCAAATCATTGATAGGGACAAAATAAACATTGTCGTAACCTTTCAAGCTAGCTTCCGTAGTCTCATTCCAATTGTCCACAATCGTCTGCATATCCGTCATTTCAGGAAAATTTAGATAGTAAGGATTGTAAATGCCCAGTACGTAGATAGGGAGATCCTTATTTTCTTGTCGGGCAGTCTCAATAATCTTTTTAAGACGTTTGCTGTAAGCCTTGGCTGGCTTTGTGAAGGTAGAAATTTTTAAGCTCTGAATGTTATTTAGAATCACATAGCGCAAGTCATTTCCCCCGACCGTCAAAGTCATGACATCTGCCTTCTTTAGGCTGGCAGCTAACTGACTATCTTCCTGTATGCGCGCTAAAATCTGCTTGCTGGTATTTCCCGAAATACCATAATTTTCAGCAATGACTTCATAACCATATTCGTTGGTCAAAGACTGAGACAAGAGCGGGACAAAGCCACCTTGATTGGTCGAGTCTCCTACTCCCTGAGTCAAGGAATCTCCCAAAGCGACATAATGCAACTGTGGTCGAACCGTTTTTTCATAGTCTTTTTTTGTCAAAAGGGCTGGCGCTGTCGGAATCAAAGCTTGGAAAAGAAAGAGAAAACCTAAAAGACTGGTAAAAAAGAAGACCAGTCCTTGCAATATTTTTCGATTATTCATAGCGTACAAGAATAGCCCAGGCATCTTCGCCTGTATGTGTTTGGATAATAGAGCTTGTCTCTAAAACAGGAATCTCAACGGGAACAAATTCTTGCAATTTCGCCTTCATTTCCTCCGCAAAATCACGTGTCCCTGCATAGGAAATTCCCAATTCTGCAATTTTCTTGTCTCCAAGTCCAGCAATAAATTCATCCAGCCATTTTTTGAAAGTCTTAGCACCGCGTCCTTTTACAATCGGATTGAGGGCATCATTTTTCATTTCCATAATCACTCGAATGTTCAAAAGAGAGCTGAGAAGTCCTGTCACACGGCCAATACGTCCACCTTTAACCAGATTTTCCAAGGTAGAAACACCGATAAATAACTGCGTCTTATCATGAACTTCTTGAATGGCAGCTAAGATTTCTTCCTTGCTTGCGCCAGCTTGTGCCATACGAGCCGCTGTCGTTACTTGAAATTTTGTTGCCTGATCGGTAAAGCCAGAGTCAATGATTGTTACATCTGCACCTGACAAGGTCGCCCCTTGACGGGCTGCTTCTACCGTTCCTGAGAGAGCGTGGGACAAGGTAATCGCGATAATTTCGCTCCCATCACTAGCCAAACTTTCAAAAACTTCTGCAAACAAACCAACTGGTGGCTGACTGGTTTTAGGAAGATTTTTGCTCCCCTTCATCAAGTTCAGAAATTGACCTTCTTCGAGGTTGGCATCTGAGTAAACGACCCCATCAATCATGACGGAAAGTGGTACAACTGTGATATCTAGTTCCTTGACCAATTCTGGTTCAATCGTATTGCTAGAATCCGTTACAATTTTAATACTTGGCATTTCTCGTTCTACTTCACATTCTTTGAATTTCTTGACTACCATTATACCAAATTTTTAGAAAAATAGGTACTAGCAAATATAGTTTAGGAAAGCCCATCCAAGCCATCCCATTCTGCATAAAATTGTTTGAGGTAGGCTTCCATAAAAGCATGTCGCTCAGCTGCTAGTCTTTGTCCCGTTTCGGTATTCATATAATTTTTAAGGAGAAGAAGTTTCTCGTAGAAATGATTGATGGCTGTATCCCTGCCAGAACGGTATTCTTCCAAGGTCATTTGCTGGCGCGGGGACAGGTTTGGATTGTGAATAAGGCGGCTTTTGTTACCCGAATAGGCCATGGTCCGCGCGATTCCGATTGCCCCAAGAGCATCTAAACGATCCGCATCCTGCACCACCTGACCTTCTAAAGAAAGCTGAGCATCTAACTGCGTGCCTCCTTTAAAAGACATTTTTTGAATAATGTCCAAAATCTCTGAAATGATTTCCTCAGCTGCTTCCTGGTTTATCAGCCACTGTCTGACAATCGCTAAGCCCTGCTCTTCTGTCCCTGCAATCTTTTCGTCTGCCAAGTCATGCAAAAGGGCTGCCAACTGACAAATAAAGGAATCTGCTCCTTCTTCCCTTGCTAAGCGGATTGCCATATTTCTGACGCGGACAATATGCCACCAGTCATGACCGCTGGCTTCGCTCGCTAATCTACTCTCTACAAAAATCTCAGTTTCTCGTAGAATATCGTCTTTATTTTTCATATTTTTTCTTTCAAAAAAGTAAGAATCTGTATTCACTCGTGAAATGCTTTGATTCAGGAGATATTTTTTTGTCATCAAGGTAGTTTTTTGAAAGAATACTGACTGTATTTTGAAAAAAACTAACGATGGTGAAGGGAAAATTAGCCCTGAATAAGAGTACTGAACTGTGGATACAGGTTCTCAGCCACAGCCTACTTCTTCAATAACTCTCTTGCCTGTACACGAGCTGCTTCTGTCACATCACTACCAGCCAACATTTTGGCAATTTCTTCCACACGTTCTTCTCTTGTTAGCAAGCGAACACGAGAAACAGTTGAAGACTCGTCTGACACTTTTTCGATGAAAAATTGATAGTCAGCAATGGCAATAACCTGAGGCAAATGCGAGATAGCTAGCACTTGACCGTGTTGACCTATCTTGTAAATCTTTTGGGCAATGGCCTGGGCAACTCGTCCTGAAACACCTGTATCTACCTCATCAAAGACAATAGATGTCTTGTCTTCGCGACGAGCGAAGGCCGACTTGATTGCCAACATCAACCGCGACAATTCTCCACCAGAAGCCACCTTAACAAGTGGTTTAAAATCTTCTCCCGGATTAGCAGAAATGTAAAATTCCACCGTTTCATTGCCCTCGCGATTAAACTTGCCCTTGCTAAAATTAACCTTGAACTGAGCCTTTTCCATGTAAAGATCTTGCAATTCTTGACGGATTTCAGCCTCCAAATTTTCTGCCAAATCATGTCGAGCCTGACTGAGTTGATCAGCCAAGTGCAGAAGGTCTTTTTCTGCATGCTTGAGTTGACTTTCCCAATCGCCGTCAGATAAATCGTTGCCGGTCAAGAGGTTATATTCATCTGTGATTTTTACCAAATAATCCAAGACATCGTCAACAGTACCGCCATATTTTCGAGTGATGGTATTGAGCAGGTCTAATCGACTTTCTAACTGGAGTAGACGATTGCCATCAAAGTCCAGATTGTCCAAAACATCACCCAAAGTCTTGGTCACTTCTTCAACCACATAATAAGCTTCCGTCAGACTGTCTGATAATTCCTTGTATGTAGGGTCAAATTCTTCTAGACTTTGCAGATCATTCATGGCAGACCCCAAATTAGATAAACTTGAAAAATCTTCATTATCCAGCATGGTAAAGGCATTTGTCAGAGTGTCCGCAATCTGCTTATGGTTGAGCAGTTTTTCTCGTTCTTTTTCTAACTTAACATCCTCACCTGCTTGGAGAGCAGCCGCTTCAATCTCTGCCATTTGGTACTCCAGCATTTCAATCCGCGCCTTATGCTCCTGCTCATTTTTTTGCTTATCAACCACCTGCTTACGAAGGGTACGATAACGATCAAAAATGCCCTGATACTCCGCCTTTAACTGCCAAAAATCGGCCTCTCCAAAACTATCCAACAAGTGAATATGGTGCTGAGCTTTCATCAGTTCTTCCTGATCATGTTGACCATGGATATCCACCAAATACTGACCAACTTCACGGAGAACAGATAGATTGACCAACTGACCATTGATACGACTGACGGAGCGCCCATTCGCCAAAACTTCGCGACGGATAATCAGTTCCTCTGCCACCTCAATCCCTTGGTCTGCCAAAAAATCCGTTAACAGACCTTCTTCAACAGCAAAGAGCCCTTCCATCTCTGCTTTCGTTTTTCCATGCCGAACAACATCCGTTGTCGCCCGTGCTCCCAAGAGCAGGTTCATAGCGTCAATAATGATGGATTTACCCGCACCTGTTTCTCCCGTCAGCACCGTCATACCCTTATCAAAAGTCAGATGAACCTCTTCGATAATGGCGAAATTTTTAATTGAAATTTCTAAGAGCATACCCTACCAGACTTTCATGGTTTGTTCCATTTGTGGAATAATAGCCTCATCTTTGACAATCAACAAGATGGAGTCATCATCAGCAATGATACTAAAAATCTCATCTGCAAAAAATTCTAAAATTTGGCGTTTTACAACTGTTGTGCTTCCTGGTACCAAACGCAAATTGATCATGTTGTTCATGGTTGATAAGTGATGAATATTGCTCGTTTGTAGCTTAGCAGCATTTGTTTTAGAAAAGCCGTAAATGTAGCCATTTTCTGATGGAACTTTGATAATGCCCAATTCTTTAATATCTCGTGAAACAGTGGCTTGTGTAGCGACCACACCCGCTTCTTTTAAACGTTCAACGATTTCATCTTGAGTGTCAATTGGATAGCGCAAAACCAATTCTTTTATCAATTGTAAACGATCACTTTTCTTCATTTTTCTTAAATTCCTCGTGTGCTTTTTTTGTAATTTCCGAAATGTGTTCGGCTACTACATTTTGAGCGTCAGCCGATTTTTTCAAATGAGCTAAAAATTCAATGTTTCCATGTCCGCCTTGAATCGGTGAAAAATCTAACCCTCTAACTGTAAATCCGTAATCCACGGCAAAATTTGTCACCGTTTCTAGAACTTTTTCATGGACTGACTTATCTTTGACGATTCCATTTTTACCAATCTGCTCGCGCCCCGCTTCAAATTGGGGCTTGATAAGAGCGACAACTTGACCGCCATCCGCTAGAATCCCATGCAGAGCGGGCAAAATTAAATCCAACGAAATAAAACTCACATCAATTGAGGCAAATGCTGGCAGACCTTCTGTGAAATCAGCAACCTCTGCATAACGGAAATTGTACTGTTCCATCGAGCGCACGCGCTTATCTTGGCGTAGTTTCCAAACCAGTTGGTTGGTCCCCACATCTACTGCGTAGACTAGCTTGGCACCTTTTTGCAGCATAACATCGGTAAAACCACCTGTCGAAGCACCGATATCAATCGTAGTCTTGCCTTCAACGGAAATACCAAACACTTCCAGTGCCTTCTCTAGTTTTAGGCCTCCACGACTGACATACTTGAGCTTTTCCCCCTTGAGTTTTAGCTCCGTCGCCTCGTCAATCTTTTCGCCTGGCTTGTCATAGCGCTCGCCATTGAGAACGGAGACTACTAGCCCCGCCATGACGCCACGTTTAGCCTGTTCTCGCGTTTCAAAGAGACCTTGTTTGAAGGCCAAAACGTCCACTCTTTCTTTAGGCATTGAGTCGCAACCTTTCTATCAGTTTTGTTATTTGACCTGCATCAAACCCTTGATTTTTTTCTAGTTTTTGGAAAATGGCTAGCGCTTGATTTAGTGAATCCTCGAGAACTTGATAGGACTTTTCCAAACCAAGCAGGCTTGGATAGGTTGACTTTTCTGCTGACAAGTCTTTCTGAGGGGTCTTGCCAATTTCTTCAAAAGTCGCTGTCACGTCTAGGATATCATCACGCACTTGGAAAGCGAGTCCAACTAATTCACCTGCCTGATGAAGCTCGGTAAGAACTTCTTCTGACTGCTCAGCCAAAATCCCTGCCGCCTTAAATGGAAAAGCCAACAATTTCCCAGTCTTATTAGCATGAATCTGGGCCAATTCTTCTAGGGATAAGTCTTTTTCTTCTCCCTGCATATCTAACATCTGTCCACCCACCATGCCAAAGGTCCCTGAAGCAAGTGACAGTTCTGAAATCAACCTCACTCGTATCTCCGCTGGCAAATCAGCGTCAGCAATCAATCCAAAAGGATCCAAAAAGAGAGAATCCCCCGCCAAAATAGCTATCGCTTCGTCATACTTCTTATGATTGGTCAGACGACCTCGACGGTAGTCATCATTGTCCATGGCAGGCAGGTCATCATGAATCAACGAGCCTGTGTGAATCATTTCCAACGCTGCTGCGACCTGATAGTGATTAGTCGTCAAGCCAATTCCAAACCCTTCTAACATCTCCAACAACACCATCGGGCGAATCCGCTTGCCACCACAATTGATTGAGTACAAGATGGCCTCAATCAAGTCTGACGAAACCGTCTTGTGCGTCTTGCTATAGTAACGATGAAGAGCTTCATCAATCTTCTTCAACTCAGCCATTATGCATCTATTTCCACTTCTGTACCGTCAGCTTGCATGACTTTTACCAAGGTTTTTTCTGCTTCGTTCAGCGTTTTTTGCAAGTCCTTGGACAACTTCATTCCTTCTTGAAAGGCAGTAAGTGCCTCTTCTAAGGCTACATCACCTTGCTCCAACTTGGTCACAATGGCTTCCAAGGCTGCTAAGTTCTCTTCAAATGTTTGCTTGTTTTTCGACATGTTTTACCTCTGTATCTACTCGACCATCCCGCATCCGTAGGGTCAAGGTTTTGTTTTCTTCAATTTTTTCTACGCTATCTAGTACGCGACCATCCTGCTCCAAAATCGCATACCCTCGCGCCACAATTCGTGTTGTATCTAGCATGGCCAAGGCCTCCATGAGCTTATCAGCGCGAGCCATTTTGTTGTCATAGATATTGGCCATATTGCTCTTTAGCAGACGCTCAAACTGACCAACCCACTCTTTGTAAACAGAAACCTTCTTTCCCATATCCAAGCCACTTAGTCTTTGAGACAACAGCTGACTTTTCTGCATTTTTTCACGAAAAATAGTCTGTACTTGGCTGTCTAGACTAGTGGTCAAGCGGTCCAATTTCTGCAAATATCCGTCATAAAGCCGTTCTGGCTGACGAAAAATAACAGACTGCCCTAGACGATTGAGCTGGCTACGCAGGTAAAGAATACGATTATTGACTGCTTGGCTGGCACGATTTTCCTGCTGGCGAAAGTGGTTGAGAATATCTAGCTTAGCAACTGGCGTCGCAAGCTCCGCTGCAGCTGTCGGGGTTGCTGCCCGTCTATCTGCCACAAAATCTGCTAAGGTCGTATCTGTTTCGTGACCAACACTGGAAATAATTGGCAACCGAGACTCAAAAATAGCCCGCACAACGATTTCTTCATTGAAGGCCCAAAGGTCTTCAATAGAACCACCACCACGGCCAACAATCAGAACATCCAAATCCTCACGAGCATTGGCTTTTCGGATATTAGCAGCCACTTCTTGCGCAGCCCCCTCACCTTGCACCTTGGTCGGAAAGAGCAAGATTTCTACGCCAGGGAAACGACGACTAACCGTCGTGATAATATCTTGAATAACCGCCCCACTCGGACTAGTGATCACACCAATCTTCTTAGCAAATTGAGGCAAGGCTTGCTTGAACTCTGGATTAAACAGTCCCTCTTTTTGAAGAGCGTTTTTCAATTGTTCAAACTGGACAGCGAGCGCTCCAATCCCGTCTGGTTCTATCTTTTCAATGACAATCGAATAGGACCCGCTCGGCTCATAAAGCTGCACGCGTCCCACAACATTGACCTTCATACCTTCTTCAAGGTCGAACCCCAACTTTTTATAAACACCCGCCCAGACCGTAGCTTGAATAACAGCCTTGTCATCCTTGAGTGAAAAATACTGGTGACTGGGACGCTTTCTAAAGTTAGAAACTTGACCTGTCAAATAAACCCTTTCTAGATAAGGGTCGCGATCAAATTTTAATTTCAAATATTTTGTCAAACTGCTGACTGACAAATAGTCTGTAGGTTGCAAACTTGACTCCCTCTCATGTGACACAATTTATACAATTATACCATTTTTTTGCATAAAACAATAAAATTTAAAGCCTAAAAACAAAGAAAGAGTGGGACAAAAATCATGATTTTGTAGAAATCGATTTTGTCGTCCCACCTCCGCACAGTTGACTAGATTGGTCGAAATTGCTTGCGTAGCAAGGGATGAGAACATTCAGTCAACCACTGCGTCAAACTGTTAAAGCTATAAAAATTAGAGAACCTGAGACTTTTGTCCCAGGCTCTCTAAAGGAGATTATGAAAAATATTTAGGATTGATATTAGTATACCCTCTGCCAATAAATTTCTCATCGGTCTTGAGGCTGATTTTATTTTTCTTGCCAGATTTTTTGAAGATAGGCAAGGGTCAACTGACTGGTATCTGGGACAAGGGCAATGTCGTCTCCCAGGTCCTCAGCTTTACCAACACCAACAGGGAGAGCACCCGCAGCCTTGATGGCTGTGATTCCAGCAAATGCATCTTCGATCCCAATCGCTTCTTCAATGGCAACATCAACCTGCTCAGCTGCTGCTAGGAAAATATCTGGTGCTGGCTTAGAAGCCGCAACCTTGGCTGGATCCGCTACAGCATCAAAATAATCTGTCAACTCCATCTGTTTCAAGAGGAAGGGACCATTCTTAGAAGCGGAAGCCAAGGCAATCTTGATGTCCGCTGCTTTCAACTCTTGCAAAAGTTGTAAAATTCCAGGATAGACATCAGCTGGCGTTACCTTCTGAATCATATCTACATAGTTATCATTTTTGCGAGTGGCGAGACGAGCAAATTCTTCCTCAGAAACAGAGACGTTTCCCAAGTCCAGAATCTTGCGAAGAGAGTCATCACGTGAGACGCCTTTCAATTGTTCGTTAAATTTGCGGTCAACGCCTTGAATCCCTAATTCTTCAGCTAAGGCTTTCCAAGCCAAATAGTGGTACTCGGCTGTGTCTGTGATGACACCATCCAAGTCAAACAATACTGCTTTAAACATTTCTTTCCTCCTGAGTCAAGCTATAACTTTCTAGCTGACCCTTCACTTTTATCTTAAAGGTCATCTTCTTAATGTGGGCTGGTAATTGATTGCGGAAAACAGGACGATCATTTTCAAAATGCAAGCCTGCAAATCCATAAACCAAGCCCAACCAGCTACCACCCATATTGGCCGCATGAATGCCATGACTAGCATTTCCTTGACCATCTGCCATGTCCATAATGCCAGAATCTGCAAAGAAGTTATAGGCTACTTCATCACGTCCCAAGCGACTAGCAATAATCCCATGAATGGCCTTAGATAGACTGCTATCGTGAGTCGTCAATGGTTCATAGTAATCAAAATCGCGTTCCTGTTGCTCTAAGCTGACTGGATAGAGCATGTGGGCCAAGAGTGTGTCTGCCTGCTTGAGCACCTGATGTTTGTAAATCTTAATCGGATGATAGTGGAGCAAGAGCGGGTAGTTTTCCGCAGGAGTTCCTGCAAAATCCCAGACTTGCTTGTCCAGAGATGTATCATCCTGCTTGGTCAAAAGCCGCTCAGCATCAAAACCAAGATACATGTCATCAGCTGCCTTTTGCCAGTCAGCTGCTTCTTGAGCATACTCACCAAAACGCTCTGCTAATTGTGCTGCGTAAGTGAGGTTGTGCTGAGCCATTTTGTTGGTGTAATAGTTGTTATTAACAAGAGCCGTATATTCATCAGGACCTGTCACTTCATGGATTTCAAAGCCACGCTTGGAGAAGAAGCCGAAACTCAGCCAGAAGCGAGCTGTTTCATAGATAAGCTCCTTAGCTTCCTTGATAAAGCCTGTATCTCCAGTGACTTTTTCATAAAGAGCAAAGGCATAGGCAATATCGCCATTAATATGAAATTGAGCCGTTCCAGCAGGATAATAGGCTGAGGTTTCACGACCTGAAATTCCCCGCCATGGGAAAAGAGCCCCTTTAAAGTTCAACTCAGCAGCACGCTCTTGAGCTAGAGGGAGTTTATTGAGACGATAGGTCAATAGACTCTTGGCAATCTCTGGTTGGGTAAAGATGAAGAAGGGTAGGAGATACATTTCCGTATCCCAGAAATAATGACCTTCATAACCCTCACCCGTCAAGCCTTTGGCACCGAAATTGGTCAAGCCATCACGACCAGCTGAGTTGAATAAATGATAGAGATTGAAACGAATGCCTTTTTGAAGCACCTCATCTCCTTCAATAACAATATCAGATACCTGCCAAAATTCATCAAAAATAGCAATTTGCTGGGTTTTCAAGTCATCGTAATCTACCGCTTGGAAATGATTCTCGCGTGACAAACGGTAAAAACTATCAAATGTGACAGACTGACCTTGAACTACATCAAGCACCTGTTCCACACTCGTAAAGTCAAAATACAAACTCAAGCCACTATGACGGGTTAAGAGACGATTTCCCTCAAATATCAAGTCTGCACTGGCTTCGCGAATACGAGGATCAAAATCTTCATCAGACTTAGCGGCAATATGATGCGCAGCTTTTTTCAAAGAAACTTGACCTGAGAAATTCAGCGCTGTCAGCGTCCATCTTTGCGCATATGTATCGCGTTCAGCATGGCTGGTAAAACTTTCTAAGTCAATCTGTAGCTGTTGACCGGTCGCATTTTCATAGACAAAAGATTCTTGCAAAATCCCTTGCGCCATATTGAGTTCCCGTTTTTCAGAAACCAATCTATCAAAAACTTGACCATCAACCTGGACATCCAAAGAACGGAAATCAAATAGTTTGACCATGGTTTCATGTTCTTTAGCGTAGCCGTAAGCATTTTCTCCGTAGATAATGTCATGAGACTCATAAAAACCATTGACGAAAGAGCCTGGTGTAGACTCTTCTGTCACAAACGGATAGCTAGCACGTACTCCTATAAAACCATTGGCTTGGGCAAAAAGTGTCTCCATATTGCCCACAGCCTTGGTTGGTAAATCGACTAAAGTAAGAATAAAATCTTGCATAAACACTCCTATTTCTCACCGTCCATCCGTACACCTTGCAGGAAGTAACGGTTGAAAATGATGTAGAGAATAATGATTGGAATAATGGTCAAAACTGACGCCGCCATCACACGGTTCCACATTTGACCACCTTGGTCAGCTTTTTGCAACATCTGCAAACCAACTGTCAAGGTAAATTTATTTTGCGTTTTCAAGTAAAGCATTGGAGACATGAAGTTATTCCAAAAAGCCATGAAAACAAAGACTGCCTGCGTCGCGATAGACGGTTTTGCCAAGGGCATAACAATCCGGAAGAAAGTTCCTGTACGGCTTAAGCCATCAATCCGTGCAGCTTCTTCTACATCAGTTGGGAAACTGAGGAAGAATTGGCGCATCATAAAAATATTTCCGATATTGACTGCCGCTGGGAGAATGAGTGCCCAATAGCTATCCAAGAGTCCTAATTTTGTGATAATCAAATAGTTGGGAATCAAAAGAACTTGAGTCGGCACCATCATCATGGCCAAGATGCCGTAGTAAATCTTAGAACGACCAGGATAGTGGAGACGAGCGAGACTATAACCAGCCATGGTATTCAGGAAAAGGTTAATGGCTGTACCAATGGTTGAAATGATGACTGAGTTAATAAACCATTGTACAAACATAGAGCCTGACTCTGGACTGAAAAGATACTGGTACTGTTCTGTCGTGAAGTTTTTTGAAATGATGGACAGGCTTCCGCTTGTAATCTCAGAAAGAGGTTTGAAAGACGCCGAAACTGCCCACATAAATGGATAGAAGGTAATAAAAGCGTAGCCTATCAAGATAATATACAGAAGGACTTTCAGTGCTTGTGATTTTTTAGTTGTTTTCAAGACCGTTACCTCCATTTAATTTTTCAGCAATTCGTGTCACGATAAAGATTATCACTGCTAACAAGAGCGCCAGAACTGCCGCATAACCCATTTGATTATTTTGACCAAAGGCATATTGGTAAATCAAAAGCGATACCGTCAAAGTAGAGTTGGCTGGACCACCCGTACCACCTGAGAAAATGTAAGACTGGTCAAACATTTGGAAGGTTCCGATAATCCCTGACAAGAGTACATAGGTTGTAATTGGTCGAAGATAAGGAATTGTGATATAGCGCAATTTTTCAAAAGCATTAGCTCCATCAATCTCAGCTGCTTCATAAAGTGAATAAGGTAAATCCACCAATGAAGCCAGATAAATGGTCATAAAGTAGGGAACTGTTGACCAGATATTCATGACCATGATCACTTTCAAAGTCCAGTTGGTATCATTGATAAAGTTAATCGGTTGCTCGATGAAATGGAGGTTGAGCAACATTTGGTTAATTGGTCCATTTTGGTTAAAAATGAACATAAAAATCAAGGTCAAGGCTGCTGAACTGGTCAAAGTAGGTAAGAAATAAATCAAACGGAATAGCTTTTTCCCTTTAACGTCACGATTGGCTAACACATAAGCCATCACAAGAGCAATAATGGTCTGAGCTGGTACCACAATCAAGGCAAAGAAACCTGTATTTTGCAAGGCACGAATTAATTGTTTATCACTTAAGAGATTGTGAAAATTTTTAAAATTATTCCATTCATAGGTGTGAGCAATTAAATTTACATTGTGAAATGTCAGATAAATCGCAAAGAGAATGGATAGGATGAAAAAGACAAAAATCACAAGAAGGGCTGGGGCTAGGAAACTATATCCTTGAATCATCTCTTCTAATTGTCTTTTAGTTGACTTTGGTTTTACTGGTGTCATCATAATTCTCCAAAAATGCCTGATGTAAAAAGAGAAGGTGGAGCTTGCCACCCTCTTCTTTTAGATTGACTTATTTGCTAATTTTGCTGTTGGCATCTTCATCAATTTGTTTCAACGCTTTTGCCAAATCAGCTTCAGTAGCCCCTTTCTTGAAAGCATCTGAGATGAAGTTCCCATATGAACCAACAAGAGTTGTCAAGTTTGTGCCATCTTGCCATGCAATAGCATACTCAATCGCATCCTGGTGAACTTGGAGGCGTGGGTTGTCAGCCAGGAATTTTGAACCATCTGCTACGTCTGGACGAGTCGCAAGGGTACCAACTCCTTCTGTCCAAATAGACATACCTTCTTTACCAGATACGAATTGGATCCATTTGTCAGCCAATTTTTTAGAATCTGTATCTTTGTACTCACCCCAACCAACTGTGAATTCCATTGTTTTTTGTTCGCCAAGGAAGCTCATGTTTGGAATAATGTCAAAGTTCAAGTCTTTGTATTGTTCTTGGAAAACTTTGTAGTTCCAGTTTCCAGAGAGGGCAAGGGCGAATTTACCAGTACCAAAACCAGCACCTTCATCGCCGGCACCAATTTGTTGAGGTGTTACAACTGCACCAGTATTGTAGAGGTCAAGAGCAATCTTCAAGTTCTTAGCAATTTTTTCATTTGAAACGTTGATTGTACCATCTTCTGCGATTGGTTCTTGTCCGTCAGCAACGATGAATTGCCAGTTACGAGCCAAGTCAGCATTGAAGTTCATAAGGTAAACATTGCCTGCACCATAAGCTGCATCAATTTTCGCTTGTGCTGCTGGAGCCCATTTCACGAAATCTTCGTATGATGTTGGTACATCTGCCACGTTCAAGCCAGCTTTTTCAAAGATATCTTTGTTGACATAGAGTGCCAAAGTCGATACGTCTTTTGGAGCTGCATAGATTTTACCATCTGTTTCAAAGGCTTTTGCGATTGTTGAGTAAAAATCATCTTTATTGATGACTTTTGAAAGGTCATTCAAGACACCTTCTTTTTGCAAGTATGGGTAGAAGCTTGAGTCGATGTAGAATACGTCTGGGGCTGTACCACCCGCAAGGTCAGTTGGCAATTGAGTTGTGATATCTGTGTAGACTTTTGACTCAATTTTCACACCATTGTCTTTTTCAAATTGCTTGATCAATTTGTTAAGAGCCGCATTTTCAGTATCACTACCTTTCCAGTAGCCAATTGTCAATGTTTTGTCGTCTGAAGATTTTGATGAGCCTGATGAACAAGCTACCAAAGTTGCTGCTGTCAATACTACTGCACCTGCAGTTACGACTTTTTTCCAAGTTTTCATAAAAAATCCTCCTAGATTTTATAAATTAATGATTAACGAATCTGTAAATTGGTAGACTTGACCTTTTGAAAGGAATTCTACGGCTGGGCCTTGACCTTTTGTCAAGATAACTTTTTCTTGGTCTACTTTAACTGTTATTTCTTGACCTTGATAGTCAAAGCCAAATGTCAAACTAGTCCATTCTGCTGGCAAGTGAGGTTCGATGCGCAATTGACCATTGACGATACGAACACCACCATAACCAAAGACAACCATTTGCCAAATTCCACCGAGACTAGCAGCGTGAATACCTGGGTCTGATGACTTCATGTACTCACCCATGTCAATATTGCTGGCTTGTTTGAAGAAATCATAAGACTTATCTAGTTTCCCAAGGTCAGCTGACAAGATTGCGTGAGTGGAAAGGCTGAGTGAACTATCGTGTGTTGTTTTTGGTTCGTAGTAATCAAAGTTTTTCTCTTTGAGTTCTTTTTCAAAGAGTCCTTCGAACAAGAGGAGCAACAAGAGTACATCTGCTTGTTTGGTGATTTGCATCTGGTTGACTTGTTCCAAGTTGTAATCATGGAAGAGTGAGTCAACGCCGTCAGCTTCCTTGTACTTGGTCAAGTCAAGTAGCGCCTTACTCAAATAGCTATCATCCTGAGGAATAATGCCTTCTTCAGTTGGCTGTGGCAAGAGAATCTTCGCTGATTTTTCTTTCAAAGTTGCTACCAATTCAGGCAAATCAAATTTCTCTGCTAATTTCGCATAAACGGCTGGTTTGCTTGTTGCCAATTCTTCAATCAAATTGGTTACATAGACCATATTCCAGTGGGCAGTATAGTTGGTATAGCTATTGTTGTTAACGTGTTCCTTATACTCATCTGGACCGATTACATCGCGAATTTCGTAGTAGTCCTGCTCTGCATTGTACTCCAAGCGACTAGCCCAGAATTTTGCAGTATCCACAAGAATTTCATATCCTTTTTCGTCGGCGAATTCTTGGTCTCCTGTTACATCCAAGTATTGCTTGACACCAAAAGCCACGTCTGAAGTGATATGTTGTTCGATAAAGCCTGACCAGATTTTAGTTGCTTGACCGGTCACAATATCAGCTGCTCCCCAAACTGGTGTTACTTCACCGTCTGTAGGCCAAGCCGCTTCCCATGGATATTGGGCACCGACATAACCATTGCTTTCTGCTTTTTTGTGAGCTCCATCAAGACCAAGGTAGCGGTAGGTCACCAATTTCTTAGCAATTTCAGGGTGAGTAAAGCTGAAATATGGCAACATGAAGATTTCTGTATCCCAGAAAGTATGTCCTTTGTAGCCTTCACCTGACATGCCTTTGGCACCGATATTCATGCGTTCATCGTGGGCTGGAGTCATGACATGCAAGTGGTATTGGGCAAATCGAATCGCCAACTGGTCACGGTAATCTGAACTTTCAATAGTGATTGGATGCTTGTCCCAGATTTTCTGCCATTCTTGCGCAGATTCTTCTAAAAGTTGTTCAAATGTCAAAGCTTCCAAGTCTGTCAATTCAGCAACCGCAAGCTGACGAATAGCCGCCACTTCTGTATTTTCTAAGTCATTGTCAATGGATGTATAAATAGAAGAACGTTTTTCAAAGCTCGTTGCTATTTGTCCTGCTAAGCTAAATGCGTAATTCATCATGAAACCACGACGAGTTGTCTCAGGGCGAAACTCTGTCAACTCTACACCTGCAAACTTATGTTCAGCTGTCTGGACAAATTGAATCTTGCTTTGTGTGGTCACAGGCATCATTTGGATGTAACGCCCTTCCATCAAACCTTTTTCACCATCAGTAAAATGTTGGCTTCCTTCGTTTGATAGCTGACCGTTGATTCCTGATCGGACTTTGACCTTCAATTCCTTATCTGTCAAGTTTTCTAAGGTCACTTGGCTAGCAAAGAAATGACGACGAGCTTTTGAAACAAATCGACGGAAGGTAAATTTGACTTTAACATCTTCTTTTTCCCAGATAAACTGACGTGTCAATTCGCCCGTTTTTAAGTTCAGTGTTTTAACATAGTCACTCACTTGACCTTGGATCAGGGATAATTTTTGTCCATTTAATAAGAAATTCATCCCCAACATATCTGGTACATTTGGTAATTCCGTCACTTCATTTTCATCGAAAGCATTAAAAGTACCAGCTACGAAGGTATCGCGGACTTCACCAACGTAAGACTCTTCTTCGCTACTACGAGCAGCCAGATAGCCATTTCCGAGGACCATGATACTTTCTGTCTTTCCAAGGAAATTTTCATTGAATCCTCGTTGTTGAATTTGCCAGAGATTATCTGGACTGTAGTGCATTAAGGTTGACATTCTTTTTTCTACTCCTTATCAAAATAATATTGATTTCTAAAGATTAGCACAATAAAACCAAAGAGAAACAATCCCAGTGCCAAGAAAAATGGAAGCTGGAAAAACAAACTAGTGATACAAAAGCTACCACCTATCACACCATATAGCAGGAAAGGTTTTTTAATACCATATTCATCTCTACAATACCAAGCAATCATTCGAACAATGACGATAATGGCTAGAAAGGATAGGAGTAAAGGAACTGTCTTAATGCTTTCCAAGAACAATCACCTCACTTTTCCCAATCACATCATGCAAAAACTTTCCCTGACGAACATAAACAAGGACTGAAATCAGCATAAAGGCAAGACCACCATAGGGAATCAGATAAAGCAGTTTTGCTGCTTCTCGCTGTCCCATCTCAGCTGCTGACTTAGTCACTGGTGTCACCGCCAGACCTGCAAAATATTTTCCCAAAGTCTGCCCTTCAAAATAAAGGCATGCTAAGGTATTGTAAAGGACGAAGAGGATATGAACCAACCAAACCTCACTTGCATTTTTACCTTGAAATAAAATGACCAGCAAAAACTCAAATGGCAAATAGATTATCATCATATCAATCAGACTAGCTAAAATTCGTTGTAGAAATAAGAGTTTTTTCATTTCGAAACCTTTCTAAAACGTTTTAGTTAACTGTATTTTACTGCAAGCGCATTCATTTGTCAAGAAAAAAAGCGCAAGAAAAATAAATTTCTTACACTACTTAAATTTTTGCGCTCTCACGTACTATGATTTCATAAGGGAGTAAGCGATGAGTGACCTCATCCTCTTCAATCTGATGCAACAAATCTTTGACTGCCTGACGAGACATCCGTTCGATATCCTGCCGAACCGTTGTCAAACTCGGAGTAACATAGCTTGCCAAGACCATATCATCAAAACCAACCACAGCTGGTGAAATTTCTAAATTTCTTTGCCGTAAGGCTTTCAGCACACCAATTGCCATTAAGTCACTCGCAGCAAAAATAGCATCAACGTTTGCCACATCCTCCATTTGGCAGATATATTGGAAGGCCTCCTCCTCTGAGAAATGTGCATAAACAACTTGGGGATTTCTTACTTTCGAACGATAGCCAGCTTCCCGTTTCTGTGATACTTCATCCTGTTTGGTTCCATTCAAAAAAAGAATATTCTCATGCCCCGCCTGCATCAATCGTTCCGTCACCTCTGCTGCAGCTTGTTCATTGTCAATAGAAATGGTCGAAATGCCACCATTTCCTACTTGAAGATCAATGGCTACAGTTGGTAAGGTAAAGGTTGCTAATTCTTGATAATAAGGATCAGTTGTCTTCAGTCCTTGAATTAAAAGGCCAGAAATACTATGTTCTGCACAGAACTGTTTAAGAGACTTTTCCTTTTGCTTTTTAGTCGTCGTTCCATAAAATACAAACTCATAATCTGTCTCGTCCAGATAATGGCTAACACCACTCAAAATCTCAAAGGGCATAGTCACCCCTTTTTCCACCTTCAACTCACTCAGAATCAAGGCAATAATTTTTTTATGCTTACTGGATAACTTTCTCGCAGCTTGGTTGGGTATATATTCTAACTTTTTAGCAGCATCTAAGACTTTTTGTCTCGTTTCTTCGCCAATATCCCCATAGTTATTAAAAACCTTTGAGACTGCGCTGACAGATACGCCTGCTTCTTTGGCGACATCTTTTATCGTTGCATTTTTTCCTAATGCCATAAAAAGCTTCCCTCCCATTTTTTCTTTTTACACATTTTACTACAAACGTTTTCATGTGTCTAGAAACATTTTGCTTTTTCCAAAAAGAAAACACCGTTTCACAACGATGTCTTCAAGGAGATTATGAAAAATATTTAGGATTGATATTAGTATAACCTCTACAAATAAATTTTTCATCGGTCTTGAGGCTGATTTATTTTTTTAAGCTCGACTCACAAGCACGGAAAGTTTGTTCCATGAGCATAGTAATGGTCATAGGCCCTACACCGCCAGGTACTGGGGTAATGTAACTAGCATGTGCTTCTATATCCGCAAAATCCACATCTCCACAAAGTTTGCCATTTTCATCGCGGTTCATGCCTACGTCAATGACAACTGCACCTTCTTTGACAAATTCTTTGGTGACAAATTTTGCACGACCAATCGCTACCACCAGAATATCCGCTTGGCGAGCGACTTCAGCTAGATGTTCAGTACGCGAATGGGCAATGGTCACTGTTGCATTAGCATCCATCAGAAGCTGAGCCATGGGTTTTCCGACAATGTTCGAGCGACCAATTACCACGGCCTTCTTACCTGCAAGATCAATCTTGTATTCCTTGAACATTTCCATGATACCAGCTGGTGTTGAAGGAATCATGACAGCATGACCAGACCACAGTTTCCCCATATTCATCGGGTGGAAACCGTCCACATCCTTTTCTGGCGCAATAGCAAGGAGCACTTTTTCCTCATCAATGTGAGTTGGAAGAGGTAGTTGCACCAAAATCCCATGCCAGCTATCGTCCGCATTGTAGTTGGCAATCATATCCAATAATTCGGCTTCCGAAATGCTTTCTGCTACACGCACAACTTGGCTACGGAATCCTGCTGCCAAGGCTGATCGTTCCTTGTTACGCACATAAACTTGGCTGGCTGGATTTTCCCCCACCAAGATAACCACCAAACCTGGAACCTGACCTGTTTCCGCCTCTAATCTTGCTGTTTTTTCTGCCAAGTCAGCCTGCATTTTAGCCGCCAAAGCTTTCCCATCAATAAGAACCATATCCACCTCACCTTTTTCTTTCTATTGTACCAAAAACAAAGGCAAATCCACACTATCTGCTCATTTTTTTCAAATAAGTGAGCTGAAAAAGGTAAAAAACGAATGTTAGGAGGGAAGAAACTAGGATATATTTGCTAATTTCAATCCATGAAAGTAACATCGAGCCAGAAGCAGCATTATTTAACAATAAAACGAATTTTGAAAAGCTAAACAAATAAGCTAGTGCAGGAAACTGACTCTGTCCAACAGCCATTATCCCGATAAATCCTAAAAATAAGGCTACAAAACTAGGAGCTGCAAAGGAATGAATTCTCAGGGACAAATACGACTGCAAACTGATAAGTGGCAGGATAAATAGTGTCGTTAGCAAGGCAATGCTAAGTAGAGAGATCGGATACGTACTATCAAATTTTAATACGAGTCCCACAATACTATAACAAGCAAAGAGAAGTAATTGTGCCACAAAAACAAGACCAGTCGCTACTAGCATTTTCGTCCCAATCATTTTCCCGTGAGAGTAAGTAGATAAGAGCATGAGTTTCAAGCCATTTTTTCGGTGTTCATTGTGCCAAATAAAGGCTAGGACCAAACCAACCAAGGCCGGAAAAAAGAACATACCATAAAATAAATAAACCTGTGTAAAAAGACTCAGCCATTGATGTGTCAATACCTGGCGATTTCCTAGATAATTTGCTGTTCCAAATAGCATTGATAAGAGAGGTAAGAGCAAGATGGGAAGCCATAGTTTAGAACGGCGTAGTTTCATCAGTTCGAGAGAGAGACTAGACATATTCATTTCCTTTCTTTCCTTTTACAATCAACATAGCAAATACTACCAACAAGGCTAAGCTTGCCAAATAGGGATAGAGTGAAACTTCGCGAAGTTGATAAACAAAGTGCCCACCCACCCTATTAGGATTCAAATTCATCAGTAAACCATACCAAGAATAAGGACTAAAATGGTAAAGTCCTGCTGGTACAAACAGTAAAATAATACTCACCAAAGACCCAATCAGCGCAATCGATAGACTAATCAGTTGATTACTGAAGTAGAGCGAAAAGAAAAAATGCATCATCAATACTGCCATTGAAACCAAAAGTGTCCCCAACTGGACTCCTATAAATCTCTCCCAAGGCATATCCTCGAGTAACCCTTTCACATGCAACAAGAGACCGAGTAACAGGGCGTTAGAAATCTGCAGGAGACAAACTTTTCCAAAAATATAGGCAAATTTTGTTGCAATAATGGTAGAAAATCGCAATCCTGTCACTTGCAGCATCTTCCACATCTGATGACGGTTTTCTAACTGAATGCTCATACTGGCTAAACTAGCTAAAAAAATCGGTAGCAAAATGACATGATAAAGACTAGCTGCGTCTACTGTCAACAAAATAGCTTGTTCCGGAGCGACCTGATTGCCTTGTCGTGAAAAAAGTTGAACACCACACAGTAAGAATTCCAAAAAAGCAAATAAAGCAAGCAATAAAAACAGATGTTTTCCTTTGTATTTGCTTTTTTCAATCTGACTTAATTTCATATCCCCTCCTATAGATGACTATCTTTTGTAAAATCTAAGAATAACTCTTCCAAGCTTTTTTCTTGTTCATTGACACGATAAATCTGAATGCCTGCTTTCATTAATTTTTCCAGATACTGTGCAACTACTTCATCTGGTTGGTAAGACAAGAGCAAGCCATTTTCTGTCACTTCTCCCATATCTAACAAGTCACTCGCTAAGGGATTATCCGAAGTTCTCAGGAAAATCCGTCCTCCATGTCGGTGTTTGAACTGTTCAACCGTTCCTTGATAAAGTAGCTTCCCTTTCCCAACAATCCCAATCTGGGTCACCATTTTTTCAATCTCATCCAAGGCATGAGAGGAAATCATAACCGTTGTTTGAAAGCGTTCTGGTAAACTTCGGATCAAGCGACGAATTTCTTCACGCGCTTGCGGATCCAGACCATTTGTCGGCTCATCTAAAATGACAAACTCTGGTCTTCCCATGATCGCCATCGCAATTCCTAAACGTTGCTTCATTCCAAGTGAATAATGCTTCACCAACTTATTTTTGTGTTCTAATAATCCAACAATAGCAAGTACCTCATCTACATCTTGAGGGGATAGACCTTTCAAACGTTGTAAAATCTGTAGATTTTCAAGACCACTTAGATTATCGTAATATGCTGGCTCTTCAATCATACAGCCTATTTTTTTAACTAGACTTGCCCTATTTTTCTCAATCATGGGCAAACCTGCAATCTCAATTTGTCCCTCCGATACTTGTAACAGACCGCAAACCATCTTCATTATAGTTGATTTTCCAGCACCATTTGGGCCTATTAAGCCATAGATTTGCCCTTTTTCTATAGATAATTCTTCAATCGCAACGACTTCTTGCTTGCCAAATCTCCGCTTAACATGTTTTAATGCAATAACTGTTTCCATAGTGAAACCTCCTTTTCGCTATCCAGTATACTGCCTCTACTTTATCTCTCCGTGATGCCCTCCTTAATTCTCCCTTAATTTTTTTCAAATCGGTTCATGTACCATCTCCTTTATGATATACTGATAAAAAATTAGGGAGGGAAACATGATACTGACGAACCGGAAAATTTTGATTGTGGATGACACCTTAGAGATTCTCGATATGATCAAAGAAAGTCTCACCATTGCTGGGTTTGAAAATATTCTTACTGCTAAAAATCAAACAGAGGCCCTTGCTCTTTTAGACAGTGAACAAATCGAACTAGCCGTCTTAGATATCATGTTGCCTGACGGATCTGGATTTGAGATTCTCCGATATATCCGCCAAACTTCTCAACTTCCTGTCTTATTTTTGTCTGCCATTTCAGATATTGAAAAACAATACCAAGGCTTCGAACTAGGAGCTGACGACTATCTTGTTAAACCATTTCGTCCCAAAGAACTTGAACTGCGGATTCGCTCGATTCTAAGACGTGCCTATCCCGAAGAATTGACCACTTTGCAACTCAGCCACTGTATTATTGATTTTGAAAGGGCCCTTGTTCTTAGAGAAAATAAGGAAATTTCCCTCACTGCAAAAGAATACAACCTGCTAAAATTACTGACCGATAACGCCAATAAAATTTTGAGTTTTGAACAAATCCTCAGCAGGGTCTGGGGTGAAAATTTTCAAGGTTATGAAAATACACTGATGGCTCACATCCGAAAGATTCGTCAAAAGATTGAAGAGAACCCCTCCCAGCCTCAACACCTACTGACCGTGAAAGGACTTGGCTACCAGCTCCGCACTCATCTATGAATACGATTAAATATTTCTCAAAAACCCTCCTCCAATACTTTCTAACCCTCCTTAGCCTCGTCACCATTGCCATCATACTCTTTATTGCAGGCTTCTATTTTTTGTTCCAAAGTGATATGAACTCACAAAATTCCCCGTCAAGTCTTTATAAAGAAATCACACAAACTGGGCAAATTCTTGTGACAGATACGATCAAACACCAACTGGATAAAGAAGATATTTGGATGATGAGCCTAAACCAAGACGGAGAGATTGAAACTTCCTACAAACTACCTCAAAAAATTCAGCGCACCTATAGTCGATCGGATCTTGTTCGTTTTAGCCGTTGGTACCTAGAAGACTATCCTGTTTATACCTATGTTGTAGGGGAAAAGATTCTAGTCCTTGGCTTCCCAAAGAATTCCTACATTAAGATTTCAGGCAGTTTTCAAACTTCAGCCTTCCTAAAACTTACCTATCTCTCTTTAGGAATCATTGGCATCCTTCTCTTTACCTACTTCCTATTTTTCTGGAGAAGTCGCTTAGCTCTAAAAAGAGAAATCGAGCCGATTACACAAGCCCTCACGCAATTACCTCAAGAGAGTTTCCTTCAGTTAAATGAAGCCGGTAACCTTAGTGAAATCAAAACAGCCCTAAACCAATCCAGCCAACTTCTCCAACAAACACGAGATATGCAAAGCCATTGGATTCGCGGTATCAGCCATGACCTGCGTAGCCCACTCACATTAATAGCAGGCTATACTGAACAGCTCGAACAGTTGCATGGCACTAACAAACAAACCCAACAAATTCATCAAGCTATTCACCAAATGACCGATATCATTTCTAATCTAAATCTTCTCTATCTCCTTGATAGCCACGAAATGAAAAAAGAACTAAGTTCATTAGACATCACACGATTGATACGGCAAGTATCCGTTGATTTTTTAAATCACCACCAAGAAATCACCTTAGAAGTTGTTCTCCCTAAACAACCCATTTTCGTCACTGGAAACGCTAGCTTATTAACACGCGCTATCATGAATTGTTTGAATAATGCTATCCGCCACAACCTTGATCCAATTATTCGATTGCAGCTGGAAGAATCAGATCAAACATGCCGGATTATCCTCCAAGATAATGGCTCCATTACTCCTGAAAAAGTTATCGAATTAGAAAATAAAGACCGTAACTACAGCAACCACGGTATGGGAACGATTATTACCAAGCAAATCATGCTTTTACACCAAGGAAATTGTCAATTTCATTACCTACATCCTGGGCTGGAGGTTGTTCTTACTTTACCAACAGATACAAAGGACTAACAGTTTAGTCCTTTCTTTTCTGACTTTATTACTCTTAAAGTATCTAAACCCGAATTATCTTGCATTTTATTATATGCTCGTTTCGCTTTTCACCTCTATCCTTGCTCTTTTTTCACATATTCGGTATAATATCATGCGGATTATGATTCTATAGAAAAGGATGAAAGAGATGTACTCGAAACGAGTTTATTTTATTATTGGCTTTATGCTCTTTGCGCTCTTTTTTGGCGCAGCAAATTTGATTTATCCAGCTTATCTGGGGCTTTACGCTGGACAACATATTTGGACAGCTATTTTAGGTTTTTGTATTACAGGTGTTTCCTTGCCACTTTTAGGTGTCATGGCAGTCGCTTCGTCTGGTGTGGATGATTTGGAAAGTCTGGCGCAACCTATTTCAAAATGGTATGCCATTGTTTTTACAGCCATTCTCTCACTGGCAGTCGGTCCTTTTTTTGCAATTCCAAGAACTGGGGCAACGTCATTTGCCATCGGAATTGCGCCTGTACTCGGACATAGCTGGCCTGTCAAATTAGGCTACGCCTTGCTCTTTTTCGGTCTTGCCTACCTTCTGTCCGTTTATCCTGGCAAATTAGCAGAAAATATCGGAAAATACCTGACACCAAGTTTAATCTTGATCATCACCATCTTGATTGGTGCCTCCTTTCTTCATCCAGCTGGAAATTTGGGAAGGCCTTACAATGCTGGAAAATCTATCAACCTAGCCTTTGCTTCCCACCCTTTTATCGCAGGACTCATTCAAGGCTATGGGACAATGGATGCCTTGGCTTCTCTGATTTTTGCATCACTGGTTATCGAAGCCAATAAGATTTTTGGTATCACAAAAAGAAAAGAAATCACAAAAGTGACTCTGATTTCCGGTCTCATCGCGATTGGATTGCTAGCTTTTATTTATGTTTTCATCGGTCGCATCGGTGCCACTTCCCAATCCCTCTTCTTTATGAAGGTGGGACTCTTTACCTACAACGGTGATCCAGTCAATGGGGGACAAATTCTCAGCCATACTGCAAGATTTTTCTTAGGAAATATTGGCCAAGCCTGCTTGGGAGTTGCTATTTTCTTAGCTTGTCTCACAACTGCAACAGGATTAATCACTTCTAGTTCTTCTTACTTCCACAAAATTTTTCCTAGATTGTCACAAGTAAGATGGACACAAATTTTTACACTCCTATCAGCAAGTTTTTACTTTGGTGGTTTGGATGTCATCATCCGTTGGTCAACACCTGTTCTCTATCTTTTTTACCCCCTAACCATTACCTTGATTTTTCTGGTGCTAAGTCGAAAACTCTACCACAATCATCCTTTGGTTTATCGAACAACTATTTTCTTTACGCTCTTCCCAGCTCTCTATGACGCGACTGAAAGCCTAGCTGAGCTCACCTACCTCTTCCAAATGCCCCAGACACTTAGCCATTTCTTCCGTGACACTATTCCTTTCGGTGCCTACTCCTTGGGATGGATTTGCTTTAGCGTGACTGGCTACCTCATCGGGTTCATCGTATTACAATTTCAAACCAGCAAAAAAGGATAGCGCAAACTATCCTTTTTTTGATTACAAAACTTTCGATAAGAAATCCTTGGTCCGTTCTTCACGAGTGTGTTCAAAGACTTGCTCTGGTGTCCCTTCTTCGACAATGTAGCCACCGTCCATGAAGATAACACGGTCTGCCACTTCACGTGCAAAGCCCATTTCATGGGTTACAATCACCATAGTCATCCCTGACTTCGCCAAATCTTGCATAACAGCCAGTACTTCGCCAACCATCTCTGGGTCAAGCGCTGAAGTGGGCTCATCAAAAAGGAGAACATCTGGATCCATAGCCAGACCACGCGCGATAGCAATCCGTTGCTGCTGACCACCAGACAGACTCTGAGGGTAGGCGTCAGCCTTGTCTGGCAAGCCAACTGTTTCTAACAATTCACGCGCCTTAGCTTCTGCTTCAAACTTAGCAATCCCCTTTGTTTTGATAGGTGACAAAGTAATATTTTTCAAAACCGTCATGTTTGGAAAGAGGTTAAATTGTTGGAAAACCATGCCCATCTTTTCCCGCATTTTGAAAATATCATTGGATTTGTCCGTAATATCGACACCCTCAAAAGTAACCGTTCCCTTGGTAGGTACTTCCAGCAAATTCATGGTGCGTAAGAAAGTAGATTTACCAGAACCAGAAGGGCCAATAATCACGACCACTTCCCCCTGTTGAATGTCTAGGTCAATCCCTTTCAGAACTTCATTATCTCCATAATATTTGTGTAAATCTTTGATTGAAATAATGGCATCAGACATGTTGAGCTCCTTTGTTCAAAATTCTTTCAAATACTTGCATAATCAAGGTTAAAATACTTGTCATAATCAAGTAATAAAAGGCTGCAAAAATCAGTGGTGTCAATGGAATGTAAGAGGTTGACTGAACTGTCTGCGCACCATTCCACAACTCCATCACCCCGATAGTAGACAAGAGCGAACTGTCTTTGACAATGGTGATAAATTCATTTCCCAAAGCCGGTAAAATATTTTTCAGCGCCTGAGGCATGATAACGTAGCGCATAGCTTGCTTAGGACGAATACCTAGAGAGTAAGCAGCTTCTAACTGCCCCTTTGGCACCGCATTGATCCCTGCACGAACCGTCTCAGAAACATAAGCACCTGAGTTCATGGAAATGATGATAATCCCTGGCAACAAACGTGACAAATCAACGGATAAAATACCAAGTTTAAAAGAAGGCGCAGCAATGTGCATCATAGCAAATGCAATCATAATCTGTACCACCATTGGGGTTCCACGGAAAATCCAGATATAGATATTGCAAAACCAGACTAAAGGCTTGAACTTGCTTCGTTGACCAAATGCCAAGAGAATCCCCAATACGCTTCCAAAGAAGACAACACAGGCAGCAATAATGAGCGTAACAACTGCACCATAATTATAATAATCCAAATATTTTGGTAAAAACGAAAAATTCATTTCTTATCCTATCTTTTCTAAAATAAATATTACTATAACACAAGCAGAATAATTATTCAATTACTTTGATATAAATATTCATTTTCAAACATAAAAAAAAGCACCTGCGTGCTTCTTTTTAATACAACAACTCATAAATTTCCATGGCGATAAGGTCGATGCTGTCGAAGGTATAAGTTTCACGAGCAGCAACATCGCGCAAGGTAAATACAGAGCCATTTTCTTCGTCGTGACTGAAAGCAACCTCAGCAACCACAACGCCATCACGTTCAAAGTTACGTTTCAATGTGCCACCGTCAGTAGCCATTGCTTCCAATCGACTGATAATTCTCACCAAATGTGATTCCATGTCAATTCTCCTATTTCTTTATATACATGTATTCTACCATACTTTCCTTGAAAAGTCTTACAATATTCTTGAAAGTCTCGTTTTTTTACAGGAAAATTCTCTCTCAATCATAGCAGATTCTTGCATTTTAAGTAAATCTTGTTATAATAAAACTGTATTTGACCTTTATTGACTATTGATAAAATACACAAGTTTGAAAGAAAGAAGAATGCCTATGTTATGCCAAAATTGCCACATGAACGACGCAACCATTCATCTCTATACTAACCTTAACGGAAAACAACAGCAAGTGGATCTCTGCCACAATTGTTACCAGATTATGAAGACAGATCCAAACAATGCCATTTTGAAAGGACTGGGAGATTTCCATAATCCAAATGATATGGATCCTTTCAGCGAGTTTTTTAATAATATTGGAGGCATTACAGGACGTACGCCAGCCGGAAATCCAAATTACGGGAAAACACCACCAACCCAAGCAGGACAAAACAGAGGCGGTAATATTCCACCTCAAAGACCGCAGGAACCTCAGCAGCCTAATGGTCTTCTGGAAGAATTTGGGATTAACGTGACCGATATTGCTCGCCGTGGAGACATTGACCCTGTCATCGGCCGTGACGAAGAAATCACACGCGTGATTGAAATCCTCAACCGTCGCACCAAAAACAATCCTGTCCTCATCGGAGAACCTGGTGTCGGTAAAACAGCCGTTGTCGAAGGACTAGCTCAAAAAATTGTTGACGGCGCTGTTCCACAAAAACTACAAGGTAAGGAAGTCATCCGCCTTGATGTGGTCAGCCTGGTGCAAGGAACCGGTATCCGTGGACAATTTGAAGAGCGGATGCAAAAGCTCATGGAAGAAATTCGCAATCGTCGTGAAGTCATTCTCTTCATTGACGAAATCCATGAAATCGTAGGGGCCGGCTCTGCTGGTGATGGAAATATGGACGCTGGAAATATTCTCAAACCAGCCCTTGCCCGTGGCGAACTCCAATTGGTCGGCGCAACCACTCTCAACGAATACCGCATTATCGAAAAAGATGCAGCTCTTGAACGCCGCATGCAACCAGTCAAGGTGGAGGAACCAAGTGTGGACGAGACCATCACCATTCTAAAAGGCTTGCAAAACAAATACCAAGACTACCACCATGTTCGCTATACTGATGAGGCGATTGAAGCGGCTGCAGTTCTTTCCAACCGCTATATCCAAGATCGCTTCCTGCCTGATAAGGCCATTGACTTGCTAGATGAATCTGGGTCAAAAATGAATCTGACTCTCAACTTCGTTGATCCAAAAGAAATTGACAAACGCTTGATTGATGCTGAAAATCGCAAAGCGCAAGCAACTCAAGATGAAGATTTTGAAAAGGCTGCCTACTACCGTGACCAAATTGCCAAATACAAGGAAATGCAGAAAACCAGCCTTAGTGAAGAGGATATTCCTCTGATTACTGAAAAAGAAATCGAAGCCATTATCGAGCAGAAAACCAATATTCCTGTTGGTGATTTGAAGGAAAAAGAACAAACTCAACTCATCCATCTAGCAAGTGACCTCAAGGCTCATGTCATCGGTCAAGATGAGGCTGTAGATAAGATTGCCAAAGCCATTCGTCGCAACCGTGTCGGACTTGGAAGTCCAAATCGTCCTATCGGTAGCTTCCTCTTTGTCGGTCCAACTGGTGTCGGTAAAACAGAACTTTCTAAGCAGTTAGCAATCGAGCTCTTTGGCTCAGCTGATAGTATGATTCGATTCGACATGTCCGAATACATGGAAAAACACGCTGTCGCCAAGCTGGTTGGTGCGCCTCCAGGTTATGTCGGCTATGAAGAAGCTGGGCAATTGACTGAAAAAGTTCGCCGTAATCCTTATTCTCTCATCTTGCTTGACGAGGTTGAAAAGGCACATCCAGATGTCATGCACATGTTCTTACAAGTCCTTGATGATGGTCGATTGACAGATGGTCAAGGTCGAACAGTCAGCTTCAAAGATACCATTATCATCATGACCTCAAATGCAGGTACTGGTAAGGTTGAGGCTTCCGTTGGTTTTGGTGCTGCACTGGAAAATCGTAGCCAGTCTGTCTTAGGACAACTTGGCAACTTCTTCAGTCCTGAATTTATGAACCGTTTTGACGGTATCATTGAATTCCAAGCCCTTAGCAAAGCTAACCTTCTTAAGATTGTCAGCCTCATGCTTGATGATGTCAATAAACGCTTGTCAAGCAACGGTATCAGCCTTCATGTCACCGATAAGGTCAAGGAAAAATTAGTTGACTTGGGCTATGATCCAAAAATGGGTGCCCGTCCATTGCGTCGTACCATTCAAGACCAAATCGAAGACGCCATTACAGATTTCTACTTGGAAAATCCAAACGAGAAAAATCTACGTGCCGTCATGACATCAAGCGGTAATATCCAAATCAAAGCTGCTACAAAAGCATAGAAAAAACAGACCGCGGTCTGTTTTTTCTATTTCTTTAATAAGTTGAGTCTTTCCATTCCACATGACAATCGAAAATTTGTTGATTTTCCACCTGAGCATGTCCTTCAATTTCATCAATTAAAATGCGCGCTGCTTCTTGGCCTTCTTCAAAAGCTGGTTGCACAATAGTAGAAACTGTTGGAGAAGAAAAATCTGTCCACTCTAAATTGTCAAAGCCGATAAGTCCTACTCGTGGCATATCTAGTTTCAAGTGCTTCATAGCTGACAAAACGGTTGGTAAGGCCCAGCAATTTGGCGCGAATACCAAGGTCTTCTGATCCGCTGGAACCGTCTCTGCTAAAAATTGCTGAATATCTTTTTCCATATCTGGGCCATTATCAATGACCAAACTATCGTAATCGTGACCACTTTCTGTCAAAGCATCCACAAAACCCGAGGCCCGTTCAATTCGCGTACTAAGTAGGCTGGTATCTGCTGTCACCATAATAAATTTTTCATAGCCTTTTGCAATACTGGCCTGCACCATATCATAGACAGCATCATAATTATTGGTTTTCACCCAATTTGTCTTGTGCTCATAGAGTTGACTATCAAAGAAGACCATGTGTTTTTGCTTATCCTCAATAATTCGGCTGTACTTACGGAAGTTAGAAGTCGGCTGAATAATAAATCCTTCTACTCCCATATTGAGCATATTTTCAATATATTGATCTTCATTTTTTGAATCGTAATTACTATTGCCAATCAAGACTTGATAGCCTTTTTTCTGGGTCACATTTTCAATCCCTTTGACAATTTGATTAGAGAAGGTGTTAGTGATATCTCCTATCAAAACACCAATCAACTTACTATTTTTAGAATTGAGGCTGCGCGCCACCATACTTGGTCGATAGCCCGTTTCCTCCACTACTGCCTGAATTCGCTCTCGTGTTTCGTCGGACATTTTATCAAAGCGTTTATTCAAGTAGAAAGATACCGTTGTCTTAGACGTCCCTGCCAATTTGGCAATATCCGTAATCGTGATTTTCTTTCCCATATCCGCACACCTCCTTTGTTAGCGAATTCTTCCTTTTATTATATCACGTAAAAAAACTTTTTTCAGAAAAAACTATGTATTTGAGACAAAAATGGGATGAACAATTCTGTCCATCCCAAAGCGACATGTATAGATTAGGCAAGGATTCCCAACCAGCTACCGATAATACCGATGACAACTGTCAAGAGTACCAACCAGTAAGTGTTCCATTTTTTGTTTTTAATCAAATAGAACATCAAGGCCGTGTAAAGAACTGGTAGGAGTGCTGGTGCGATTTTGTCCAACATACCTTGGATTGTCACGATTTTTTGTGCTGCACCTGCTGCTTCAACTGAAGGTTTAAAGGTGAATGGGATTGTCAATTTCACTTGTGTTGCTGCCAAGCTTGAGATAACTGTTACACCGACAATGTTGGCTACACGAGATACTACTGCCATTTGTTCACTGAGTTTTTCAATGAAGCTTGTACCAAGTTTGAAACCGTAAAGACCAGTCGCCAATTTGATACCTGTCAAGATGGCATTCATGCAGACGAAGAATAGGATTGGCCCCAAGATAGAGCCGTCTGTAGCAAGTGAAGCGGCAATAGTTGAGAAGAGTGGTGCCAAACAGAATTGTGAAAGTGAATCACCGATACCTGCAAGTGGTCCCATGAGGGCCATTTTGATACCACGGATTTCTTCTTCTGGACGGTCATTATCTAACATTGCCAAATGCAAGCTAGTGATGAATGGCAAGAAGTGTGGGTTTGTGTTGTAGAATTCTGTATTGTCATCCAAGGCTTTGCAAAGTGCTTCTTTGTCGGCGCCATAGTATTTCTTCAATGCTGGATAAACAACGTTGGCATAACCAAGACCTTGGTAGTTGCTGTAGTTGAAACCGTTTTGGAGGAAGAAGGCGCGGAGCGCTGTAATAACGTAATCACGTTTTGCTAATTTTTTAGATCCAGTCATCTTGGTCATCTCCTTCTGCTTTCGTGTCTGTGCTTGCCATAGCTGGTTTTCTGTAAACATCAATAAGAGCAAAGATTGTAGCGATAATAGCAACACCGATTGTTGGAACACCTGTTACAGAACCTGCTGATACAGCTGTCAATACGCCATCTGCATTTGGTACGGATGTCAATACTGGCAAACCGAAGTAAACTGCGAGTACATAACCAAGAAGAACATAAGGAATAAGGTCTTTCTTAGCCATAACTGAGAGAATCATTGCAAAACCAATTGCTGGAAGCATTTTACCTGCCAATGTCAAACCATTAATCAATACTGGTGGAATCAAGGCAAAGAGGCTAGTCAACATATCCGTTGAAAGGGCACCAATCAAACCAAGTACAAAACCGATTACTGCAAATGCCCAAACTGTACCATTTGCTGCAAACTTGAAGCTAGCAAGATTGCCATTTTTAAGTGATTTTTTAGCAATACCAGGTGCACCAGCGAAGGCTGTATAAGCAAATGTTTGCAAGAATTGAATACCGACTGCAATTGGAACAGTCAAGGCAAGAGCTGCTTCTGGAGTCACTGCTTTAGCAGTTCCAGCAGTTGTGATTGCCATAAGTGTACCGAAGATACCAGGACCTATTGGGTTTGGTGGTACAGTACCGCCGGCACCAACACCGAATCCCATGTAAGCCAATTCAGAGATAGCTCCGACTGCAAGGGCTGTAGGAATATCACCAAGGATGATTCCGACACCAAACGACAAGATGATACAACGGTTAGTGTAGATTCCTAGCAACATACCGCTGAAACAGAAGGCTGTCCACAAACCGATTAAGACAGCTTGCATGATATTGATATCCATAATTTTCTCCTTTATTTATGAATGGTAGTTAACAATATTAAATATAGTCGAGGATGTTGACTTCAATAGCACCATCATTTCCTTGCGGAGTTGTTTTGGTATTAAAGACTACACCATGATCTTGACTCAATTTGCGGATAGCTTCTTTGTCTTCCGCACCAAGGAAGATGGAACGAGTGACCTGTTCTTTTCCTTCTGCATTGTGGATATTACCGATATTGAGTTCTTTGATTGGCACGCCACCTTCCACCAAGCGAAGGGCATCCTGCACATCTTTCACAACGATAAAGATCGTTTGTGCTGGATTGGCTTTGTGAATAATGTCAATCACTTTTTGTACACTGAAGAAACGCATAGCGATTGAATCTGGTACAACTGTTTTCATCAATGTTTGTTGAATTTTATCCTCAGAAACTGCATCGTTGGCAACGATAACCGTATTACATGAGAGGAATTTCACCCAAAGTTGTCCTTGTCCATGAATCAAACGTTCATCGACACGTGTCATTACAATATTTGGTGCTGTCATAAGAGACCTCCTAAATTTTTCTATAAACTTTTTATATTACCAATACAATTCCCAGTCTTTGTAGAATCGGGTGAGGGCTTCTAGGTAGTAGTAATCTCCCCAGATATTACCTTCGTCAACGCCTTTTCCTGAATGCCATGAATAAACACCGTGCAAGAGAAGAGGACGACCTTCTACAAATTCATCATTAGTATAATTTTCAATTAAGCTACGAAGCATAGCATGCATGGCATACTTGTAAGTCAACTTGTCTTCATCAACTTCTGGCAAGTACTTTAACATTTCGTGGATACCACAAACTGCTGTTGCTGTTGCTGATGTGTCGCGAGCATGACCTGAGCCATCTCCGAAAATCAAATCCCAGTAAGATACCTTATCTTCAGGAAGACGGTTCAAGAAGTAGTTGGTCATTCCTTTGAAGAGATCGATTTGCTGCTCATCTTTCATTTTACGGTAGCTTAGTGGAATACCGTAAACACCCCAAGCCTGACCGCGAGCCCATGCTGAATCATCGCTGTAACCTTGACGGGTTACCCCTTTAACTGGCTCACCAGTTTCTGGGTCAAAGTAGAACGTGTGAAAGGCTGACGCATCATCACGAACAACGTTGTTAGCTGAAGCGTAGAAATGATTTTCAGCAATCTCTTTATATTTGACATCCCCAGTTTGCTCATAAGCAAAGAAGAGCAGTTGGATGTTAAGCAAGCAGTCTATAATCAAACGGTAGTGATCTTTATGACCAAGTTCACCCCAGGCTTGAATGAAGCCACCTTTTTCTTGGTAACGTTCAATCAATTTGTCAGCTGCTTTAATAGAGGCTTCCAAGGCTTTTTCATCACCATTGATACGATACTCAGCCATACATGATGGTGTGTAAAGGAAACCTAGGTCATGGTGATCAAGTTCAACGCGGTTATTAACACGATCAAGGAATGATAGCACATTTTTGTGGGCCAATTCTTTGATCTGTTCATCTCCCTTGTACTCGTAAGCCAACCAAAGGCATCCTGTCCAGAAAGCATTGGTCCACTCAGTGTTATCCATGACTTTGTAGATGTTGTCAAAAGTTGCTGGTGTTGGGTAATCTTCACCAAAGTAACCCATGTTGACGTAAACCTGTTTAAGCGCTTTTTCAATAGCTGCTTCAACTTCTGCTTTGGTCAACAATTTGGTATCCAAGAAGCGCTCTGGGCGTTCAATGGTTTCAATGTTTACTTTTTTAATCGTTGGCATTAGATACCTCCCTCGAAGTCATCTTCGTCGTCATCGCTTGCAAGGCTAGCAAAGTCTGCGATACCTTTGTGACAAGAATCTAACACTTTCTCTACCAACTGACCTAAATCAGCTGCGATTACCCGAGAGAAGACAGCTTCTAATAACATTGCCAAGTTGAGTCCTGAAAGAACTCGAATATTTTTGTCTGCGTATTCCACTGATAAGGTTGATGAAACGTTAAATGGTGTACCACCAAGCAGGTCTGTCAAGATGAGAACATCCTGTGCGTCAACCAATTCTGTACAAACTGCTGCTTTAACTTGATTAGAAGACATACCTGATACGAAGTCAATTCCGACGACATCTTCTTGTTTCCCTGCAATCAATTCGAGGGAGCTCAAGATACCTGTTGAGAAGTTCCCATGAGCTACGACAATTACTTTTACCATTCCTTACTCCTTAAGTTTACCGGTTTACTTTTATGTCACGATTATAGCGCTTTCATGACCCCTTGTCAACAATTTTTAGAAAAAATTTGCTAATTTTTTTATCAACCTCATTTTTACAATTCTTTCTTCCATTAAATGACAAAAATATGTGTTTCTATTTTTTATTTTGACAAATTCTGTAGAACAGCATCTGACACACTCTCAAAACAGCTATACGATGGCCTTTATTTGTCACTTACGACAAATAATCTTTCCAACCTTCTCTAATAGATTTTCTTAAAAAGAAAATGTATGCGTTTTATTTTCTGAATGTTTTTAGCTTTCTTTGTTGACAAAACCGGTTTACCGTGGTATGATTCAGGTAAACAGGTTTACCTGAAGAACATACTATTCTACGGAGGACATATCCATGGTTGAACAATTCTCAATGGATCAATTTTCACTCAAAGGCAAAGTTGCCCTTATCACAGGTGCTTCATATGGCATTGGCTTCGCTATTGCCACTGCCTACGCAAAAGCTGGTGCTACTATCGTATTTAATGATCGCACACAAGAAGCTATAGAAAAAGGTCTTGCCAACTACGAAGCAGCGGGTATCAAGGCGCATGGTTATGTTTGTGATGTAACTGATGAAGAAGGCATCAATGCCATGGTGGCTCAAATCGAAAAAGAAGTTGGTGTCATCGACATCTTGGTCAATAATGCTGGTATCATCAAACGTGAACCAATGCTTGAAATGAAGGCTGCTGACTTCCGCCAAGTCATCGACATTGACCTCAACGCACCATTTATCGTATCAAAAGCTGTCCTTCCTTCTATGATTAAAAAAGGACATGGTAAAATCATCAACATTTGCTCTATGATGAGCGAACTCGGTCGCGAAACAGTTGCTGCCTACGCGGCTGCTAAAGGTGGTTTGAAAATGCTCACTAAGAACATCGCTTCTGAATTTGGTGAAGCAAATATCCAATGTAACGGTATCGGCCCTGGCTACATCGCTACTCCACAAACTGCACCACTTCGCGAATTACAAGAAGACGGTTCCCGTCATCCATTCGACCAATTCATCATCGCAAAAACTCCTGCAGCTCGCTGGGGTGAGTCCGATGACCTTTCTGGACCAGCCGTTTTCCTTGCTTCAGACGCTTCAAACTTCGTAAATGGGCATATCTTATACGTTGACGGCGGTATCCTTGCTTACATCGGTAAACAACCTTAATTGAAATGAACATTGACTAATCAGAAAGGAAGAAACTCTATTATGAAAATTGCATTGATTAACGAAAATAGCCAAGCTGCTAAAAACAGCATCATCTTTGACGCATTGAAAACTGTTGCGGATGCAAAAGGTTTCGAGGCTTACAACTACGGTATGTATGGCGTTGAAGGTGAAAACTCATTGACCTATGTACAAAACGGTATCTTGGCTGCTATCCTCCTCAACTCAGGCGCTGCTGACTTTGTTATCACAGGTTGCGGTACTGGTATGGGCGGTATGCTTGCCTGCAACAGCTTCCCAGGTGTTGTCTGTGGTTTTGCTGCTGATCCACTTGATGCCTACCTCTTCTCACAAGTAAATGGTGGTAATGCTCTTTCTCTCCCATTTGCAAAAGGTTTTGGCTGGGGAGCTGAAGTCAATCTCCGCTACATGTTTGAACGTCTTTTTGAAGATGAAGTGGGTGGTGGTTATCCAAAAGACCGTGCTGTCTTTGAACAACGCAATGCTCGCATTCTCAACGAAGTCAAAGAAGTAACCCATACTGATATGTTGACTATTTTGGAAAATATCGACCAAGAACTCCTCAAAGGAGCTATCGCTGGTGAACATTTCCAAGAGTACTTCTTCACAAATTGCCAAAATCAAGAAATCGCAGACTATCTCAAAACTGTTTTAGCATAAATAGTCTGATGCAGAAAGGATCCTGTCATGTCTAAGATTCTCTTTTTCGGGGAACCCCTGCTACGGATTAGTCCTACTAATCCTAGCCACTTTACTGACCAAGTAACCAGTCAGATATTTTATGGTGGCTCTGAGGTCAACATCGCTCGTAACCTACAAGCCTTTGGCCAGAATACAAAGTTAGCTATCGCTTTGCCAACAAATAGCATCGGAGATAGTTTTATCCAGTTCCTACAGGCAGCCCAGATAGATACCCTGCATGTTCAGCGTGTTGGAGAGCGTATCGGCATTTACTTCTTAGAAAATGCCTTTGGTTGCCGCCAAGGTGAAGTGACCTATGACCGTGCTCATTCCAGCCTCCATGATTTTTCAACTGAGAATCTTGACTATGACAGTCTTTTTGTAGATGTAGACCACTTCCATTTTAGTGGAATTACCATCGCCCTCAGCCAGCAAGTTCGGACTAGTCTGCGCCAGCTTTTGGAAGAAGCTAAAAAACGTGGGATCACGATTTCCCTAGATCTCAATTTCCGCAGTAAGCTGATTTCACCGCTAGATGCCAAACATATCTTCTCAGAATTTGCACATTATGCCGATATTTGCTTTGGAATTGAACCGCTCATGGCAACCTCTGAAGACACTAGCTTTTTCAATCGTGAATTGGCTACACCAGCATTGATTCACCGGCGTATGCAGGATTTGATGGCGGTCTTTGGTTTTAAATCCATTTTCCATACAGTGCGAAGTACAGATAACTTAGGGCGCAACGTTTATCAGGCCTACATGGCAAGTTCTGATGGTGATTTCGTCACTTCTAAAGAGTTAAAAACCGCTGTTCTACAACGGGTTGGCAGTGGAGACGCCTTTGTAGCTGGTGCCCTTTATCAACTGAAAAAAGCTAGCACACCACAAGAAATCGTGGACTTTGCCGTAGCCAGTGCGACACTCAAATGCACCATTGAAGGTGATAACATGTTTGAATCTGCTTATCGTGTAGAACAAGTTCTCAACCAAGCGAAAGACATCATCCGTTAGAAAGAATTATCATGACAAAATCTCAAACTGTTTTACAAATTAAAGAACAAAAAGTAGTGGTCGTTGTCCGTGGCAATAGCGCCGAAGAGGCCATTCAGTCCTCACGCGCTTGTATCGCAGGTGGCATTACGGCTATTGAAGTAGCCTACACAAACAGCAAGGCCAGCCAAGTTATTGAAACCTTAACTGCTGAATATGCCGACCGACCTGATGTGGTCATCGGTGCTGGAACTGTGCTCGATGCTGAAACTGCCCGTATGGCTATCCTAGCGGGTGCCAAATTTGTCGTATCACCTGCCTTCAATGCCGAAGCCGCTACTCTCTGCAATCGCTATGCCATTCCTTACATGCCAGGTTGCATGACCCTGACTGAAATCACCACAGCTCTTGAAGCCGGCTGTGAAGTGGTCAAAGTCTTCCCTAGTGGCGTTTTGGGAACAGGATTTATTTCTTCCGTTAAGTCCCCACTCCCTCAAGTCCAAGTCATGGTTACAGGCGGTGTCAATCTCAACAACGCCCCAGACTGGTTATCAGCAGGAGCTGACGCCATTGGTATTGGTGGTGAATTCAACAAACTATCTGCCCAAGGAGAATTTGCAAAAATCACTCAAATTGCTAAAGAATACGTCGCTAAAGTTGGCAGATAAGACTGAGATGGGTTTTCTCCATTTCAGTTTTTTTCTTAATCGTGATATTTCCCAGTCTATTTCCTTTATTTTTTAGTATAATGGAAAAAGGATACTACTAAAGGAGCAAGTTATGGAACATCCAACTTTCGGCCAAAAACAAGAGGGCGTCTCATACGTCAATCGCTACGGTGTCTATGCCGTAATTCCTGATAAAAGTCAGACAAAAATAATCCTCGTTCAAGCTCCAAATGGCGCCTGGTTCTTGCCTGGCGGCGAAATTGAAGCAGAGGAAGATTCTATTCAAGCTCTCGAACGTGAATTGATGGAGGAGCTCGGTTTCACTGCAAGATTGGGGCAATATTACGGTCAAGCCGACGAATACTTCTATTCTCGTCACCGTGACACCTACTACTATAATCCTGCTTATATCTACGAAGTAACAGATTTTACTCAAGTAGACAAACCGTTGGAAGACTTCAACAACCTCGCTTGGTTCCCAGTCGATGAAGCCATTGACAAACTAAAACGTGGCAGTCATAAATGGGGAATTGAAGCATGGAAAATTTCCAAAAATTCTAAATAATCTCTAGTCAAACCCGAACGATAGTGCTATAATGAAGCTACAGATAGGAGGCTCGCATGAAACTCATCAACACGACCAATACCAATCCCATACTTGTCCAGAATCAGCTGGCTAACACGGACGCCTTTTTGGTGGAAACCTATTCTGCTGGAAACACGGATGTCGTTTTCACTCAAGCGCCCCTCCATTACGAAATTTTGATTAGCAACAAGTACCGCGCTGTTCAAGAAAGAGAAATCCAAGGAATTAGAGAATTTTTCCTCAAACGGAAAGTTGATACAAAAGTGATTGACCAAGCCGGTATCCAGACAATTCACACAGATCGTCTGATTGAAATGTCTATTCCCATTGTTACTGAATAAGAAAAGACTGATGATATTTCAGTCTTTTTTGCTTGCTCATGATTTTTCCACCATAATCAAGAATGGTGGTGTATTGATTTGATTCAGCGGCTGATAGAGCATCACTACAAAATCTTCTTGAGGCAGTTTTTTGACAAAATCAAGCACAGCATCTTTTTCAAGATTTCCCCCTTCATGACCATAATAAATCATGAGGGACAAGCGACCACCAACTTCCAGTCGTTCTAAAATTTTCTGAATGGCTTCCAAAGTCGTATGAGGCTGAGTAATGATGGATTTATCAGCCGATGGCAAGTAACCCAGATTGAAAATGGCTGCACGAATTGGCTCCGCCACATACTGGTCCACATGCTGGTGCCCATCTAAAATGAGTTCTGCATTGCCAATGTTTTGCTCTTCCAAACGCTGACGGGTCCTCAGTAAAGCCTGTTCCTGGACATCAAAGGCATAAACTTTCTTCGATAATCTCGCCAGAAAAGCCGTATCATTCCCATTTCCCATGGTTGCATCAACAGCGACAGCCTCATTATCCAAAACTTCTGCTAAAAAATCGTGTGACAGATGAATGGGACGTTTAATCATATTTTCTCCTATCCAAATACTTCAAAATAAGAAATAGCTTCCAAAAGAGGCATATTCACATTGCCACGACCATAACAATCTAAAAAATAATCTCTATAAATATCTGTACCTAGGTTTCTTTTTAGGGACCATAGTACCCAATAAAGATCAATATGTTTATCTCCTAGACCTGCATGGTCCCAATCAATAAAAGCCTCAAATTTCCAGTCTTTTAAGATAAGATTGGGTAAACAAAAATCTCCGTGAACTATTGTATCACTCTTTAAAAGCTTAGAAAATTCTTGAACCTGCTGATAAGCCTGCTCTGCAGTCTCATGTTTCTGGTGAGATAAAAGATAATCCGGACTAAATCTACCTTGTTTGTAGCCTTCCTCTACTTCCTTAAGGTAGCTTGAAATCTTTTGAGGTAGTAAACCATCTACAGGTTTCATATCATGAAGAGCTCGCATAGATTTGGCTAAAATGTGACACAAATGTTTCGGATCAGCTAAGTAACATTCTGAACTCGCATCTTTGCCATCTACCTTAGCTGTCAACAACCAATCTTCTCCCTCAGACAAATAAGAAATGACTTCTTGAGCCAGACCTTTTTGAAAAAAATACATGGTTAATTCAGCTTCTTTTTGTAAGCTCCCCAACTTGGCTCTTTTCAAAAAATATCCCTGTTTTGTATCAATAAAATAAACACGTGCCTGCGGAGAGCTACTGGTATCATACACAGCCTGAGCCTGATTTATTAACGAACGAAATTCCCTTGGAAACTCTAACGGATTAACTATAATAAGTTCCTTTTTCATCTATCCACCTTACACCCTTGCCAACTTCCACGGCGTTCCATTTCTTGGTCAATGGCATTGAGGACTTCCCATTTATTGAGGCTCCACATAGGGCCAATCAGCATGTCACGAGGAGCATCACCGGTAATGCGATGAATAACCATATCAGCAGGAATAATCTCTAGTTGGTCACAAATGATCGAAACATACTCTTCTTGACTCAGCAACTGCAATCTTCCCTCGTGATAATCTCGTTGCATGCGGGTATTGGTCATGAGGTGCAAGAGGTGCAGCTTGATGCCATCAATATCATTATCCGTTACACAACGGCGGACATTTTCCACCATCATCTCATGGGTCTCACCAGGCAAGCCATTAATAAGGTGGGATACAATTTCAACCTTTGGCGCTTGTTTGCGTAAGCGGGCGACTGTTTCCTTGTACAAATCATAAGAATGGGCACGGTTAATCAGTTCTGACGTATGTTCATAGGTCGTCTGCAAACCCAATTCCACTGTCACATGCATACGCTGACTCAATTCTTCCAAGTAGGCAATGGTCTCATCAGGCAGGCAATCTGGACGCGTTCCGATATTGATTCCCAACACACCAGGCTCATTGATAGCCTGCTCATAGCGCTCACGGATAACCTCTACCCTTTCATGTGTATTGGTAAAATTTTGGAAGTAAACCAGATACTTGTTCACCTCTGGCCACTTGCGGTGCATGAAGTCAATCTCATGGTAAAATTGCTCACGAATCGGCGCTTCAGGCGCCACAATCGCATCACCAGACCCAGACACCGTACAAAATGTACAACCACCTTTTGCCACCGTACCGTCACGGTTAGGGCAATCAAAGCCCGCATCAATCGGCAACTTGAAAATCTTTTCTCCAAATAATTCACGGTAATAGTCATTGACTGTTCGATAACGTTTTTTCATAAAAATAGTATAGCAAAATTTAGCATTTTTTTCTTTTTTTCGAATAAATTTGCGAATAAATAAGTATGAAGATTCTACTATTCCTATTTCTCGGTGGCTCACTTGGTTCATTTCTAGGTTTGGTCATCGATCGTTTTCCCCACCACTCCATCATAGCCCCTGCTAGCCATTGCAATCATTGCAAAATACACCTCAAGGCTTGGGACTTGATTCCCATTCTTTCCCAACTTTCTACTAAATCAAAATGCCGTTACTGTCAAGCAAAAATTCCTTACTGGTACCTCCTGCTCGAAATGACGACTGCTCTTCTTGTGACACTAACAGCTTATCAGATCCTGTCCGTCACAACTTGTTTAGTCCTCCTAACAGGCTTGGTACTCGGTATTTATGACATCAAACACCGTGAATATCCTATCATGGTTTGGATGAGTTTCACCTTCTTGACACTCTTGTTTTCCTCTCTAAACTGGCTTTTCCTCCTCTTTTTGGTCCTAGCCCTTTTAGCAGAAAAATACGACCTCAAAATTGGCTCTGGTGACCTATTTTACCTAGCTACATTGTCCCTGATTCTCCCCTATAACAGCTTACTTTGGCTCGTTCACATCAGTAGCATTTTAGGAATTTTGACCTATTTTTATCTTTATCGAAGCAAACTGCCCTTCGTCCCATTTCTTTGGATAGCCAGTATTCTTGTTTTGGTCATCTTTTAAAACTGAAATATGCATGTGAATAGATACACATTCCACCGCAAGGTGGTTTTTTATGCTATAATACTGATTAAAAGGAGTAAGCCTATGTACAATGATGATAGCTTGACCCTGCACACAGATTTATACCAAATTAATATGATGCAGGTCTACTTTAACCAAGATATTCATAACAAACATGCTGTTTTTGAAGTCTATTTCCGTAAGCAACCATTTGAGAATGGCTATGCAGTTTTTGCAGGTTTAGAACGCGTCGTGGACTACCTATCCAATCTACGTTTTTCTGAGACAGATATTGCCTATCTACGCGATCAAGGATATCCTGAGAAATTCCTCGATTATCTGGCAAACCTCAAAATGGCATTAACTGTTCGTTCCGCAAAAGAAGGCGATCTCGTTTTTGCCAACGAACCAATCCTGCAAATTGAAGGGCCTCTTGCCCAATGCCAGCTAGTTGAAACTGCTATTCTAAATATTGTCAATTATCAAACGCTCATCGCCACCAAGGCCCGCCGTATCAAAACGGTGATTGAGGATGAGCCTCTCTTGGAGTTCGGTACACGCCGTGCTCAAGAAATGGACGCTGCTATCTGGGGAACACGCGCCGCCTTTATCGGCGGAGCTGGTGCTACTTCAAATGTTCGAGCAGGTAAACTCTTTGGCATCCCAGTCTCTGGCACTCATGCCCACGCTCTAGTGCAGACTTTTGGTAATGACTATGATGCCTTCAAGGCCTATGCCAGCACCCATAAAAACTGTGTCTTCTTAGTAGATACCTACGACACCCTTCGTTTAGGCGTCCCTGCTGCAGTTAAGGTCGCTCGAGAATTTGGGGACAAAATCAACTTCCTCGGCGTTCGCATCGACTCAGGAGATATGGCTTATATTTCTAAAAAAGTTCGCCAACAGCTGGACAATGCCGGTTTCCCTGAGGCTAAAATCTACGCTTCAAACGACTTGGATGAAAATACAATTCTCAACCTCAAGATGCAAAAAGCCAAGATTGATGTCTGGGGAGTTGGGACTAAGTTAATCACCGCCTACGATCAACCAGCACTCGGAGCGGTTTACAAGATTGTTTCGATTGAAGACGAAAATGGAAATATGAAAGACACCATTAAATTGTCTTCAAATGCAGAAAAGGTTTCAACACCAGGTAAAAAGCAAGTTTGGCGCATTACTTCCCGCGAAAAAGGCAAATCAGAGGGAGATTATATCACCTTTGCTGATACAGATGTGGCACATTTGGAAAGTATCCACATGTTCCACCCAACTTATACCTACATCAATAAAACTGTGGAAAACTTTGATGCCGTTCCACTACTCGTCCCTGTCTTTGAGAAAGGAGAGTTGGTTTATCAACTTCCTAGCTTGCAAGAAATTCAAGACTATGCCCACAAGGAATTTGACAAACTCTGGGATGAGTACAAACGCGTGCTCAATCCACAGGATTACCCTGTTGACCTAGCGAAGGATGTCTGGGACCACAAGATGAATCTCATTGATAGCGTCCGCAAGCAGGCTCTCGGAAACTTATCCAAATAGGAGAATCGTATGACCTTACAAGAAACAATTATCAAAGAACTAGGTGTTCTACCAAGCATTGATCCTCAGCAAGAAATCCGTCGGTCCGTTGATTTTTTGAAAGACTACTTGAAAAAGCACAGCTTTCTAAAAAGTTATGTTCTGGGCATTTCTGGAGGACAAGACTCTAGCTTAGCTGGGCGCCTAGCACAGATTGCCATCGAAGAACTCCGAGCAGAAACAGGTGATGACAGCTATCAATTTATCGCCATCCGCCTCCCTTACGGTGTACAGGCAGATGAAGACGACGCTCAACGCGCGCTTGCCTTTATCCAACCAGATCTTAGCTTAACAGTCAATATCAAAGAATCAGTTGACGGACAAGTAGCGGAACTTGCTAAAGCTGGTCTTGATATTTCCGACTTCAACAAGGGAAATATTAAGGCACGTCAACGCATGATTACCCAGTATGCTATTGCTGGCGAGTACAAGGGAGCCGTTATCGGTACCGACCATGCTGCAGAAAATATTACTGGCTTCTTTACAAAATTCGGTGATGGCGGTGCAGATATCTTGCCACTCTTCCGCCTCAATAAACGTCAAGGTAAGCAATTACTAGCAGCACTCGGAGCAGAAAAAGCTCTCTACGAAAAAGTTCCTATCGCAGACCTAGAAGAAGACCGCCCTGGCTTGGCTGACGAAGTCGCACTCGGTGTTACCTACAATGACATTGACGACTACCTAGAAGGAAAAACTGTCACACCAGAAGCTCAAGCAACCATTGAAAATTGGTGGAAAAAAACAGCTCATAAGCGCCATCTTCCCATCACTGTTTTCGATGATTTTTGGAAATAAATGACAATTCAAAAACCAGCCTAGGAGCTGGTTTTTGTCATGTTAAAATGAATCCATTGTTTATAAAGTAAATAAGCTAAAACCCCACCCAAGGTATTGGTCCAAAGGTCATCTACTTCAAAGACTCGTTCTGCATTGATAAGCAGGTCCAAAAGCAGCTGAGTACACTCGATAAAAAGGCTCATACAAAAAGAATAGAGAGTAGCTGCTTTTAGGCTCTGCCATTTTTTAAAAAGAAAAATAAGACAGAAAACGAGGGGAAAGAGAAGAAAAATGTTACTGAAATTTTGCAGGAGGACAAAGAGAAATCCTTGGATAGTATGGATTTTATGGCCGTTGACAAAGCTATTAAAAGGCGTCAAAAGGAAATAAAGTCTCCCTATTTGAACAATACCTGGTGTGGAAAATCCTTTGATACTTGGAAATAGCCCTTGTGGAAGAAAGCACATGAAAGAAATAGCCAGAGCGTAGACTCCAGCTAAAACTTTTGTAAAACTTCTTCCCAAGTGAGTCAGTTGACCATTTTCTTGAAAGAAATGTCTCATTAAGGTTGAATCTCCCGAATTCCTGCTTTTGCTTTCGCAGCGGCAATCCTAGCCTTAGCACGTTCGCGATCTTTGTTGAGCGTCTTAGAACGCAACTGTCCACAGGCAGCATCGATGTCTGTACCATGTTCTTGACGAACCACACAGTTAACACCATTTTTCTTGAGGCGATCATAAAAGGCTGCCACACGTTCTGGAGTTGAGCGACTGTATTGGTCATGCTCAGAAACAGGGTTATAGGGAATCAAGTTGATATAAGACAACTTACGGATTTTCTGGGTCAAATCAGCCAATTCTTGCGCCTGTTCCACTCCGTCATTGACTTCATTCAGCATAATGTATTCAAAGGTCACACGGCGATTGGTCACTTGGATATAATCTTCAATAGCTTCAAAGAGTTCTTCGATTGGAATGCGACGGTTAATACGCATCATGCGTGAACGAATATCGTTATTTGGTGCATGAAGAGAAACTGCCAAATTAACCTGCACACCTTCACGAGCAAATTCACGGATTTTTGGTGCCAAACCAGAAGTCGATACCGTAATGTGACGAGCACCAATTGCCAAGCCTTTATCATCGTTAACGACACGCAGGAAGTTCATCACATTATCATAGTTATCCAGGGGTTCACCAATCCCCATGACCACGATATGGCTGACGCGCTCGCCCTGACCACGCTCATCGAAGTATTTTTGCACCAACATAATCTGCGCAACAATCTCACCACTGGTCAAATCGCGCTGTTTTGGAATCAGACCAGAAGCACAGAAGCTACAACCAATATTACAACCAACCTGCGTCGTCACACAAACAGACATCCCGTAGTGCTGGCGCATGAGCACTGTCTCAATCAACATACCGTCTGGCAATTCAAAGAGGTATTTCACCGTTCCATCTTTGGATTCTTGGACAATACGTTGTTTCAAGGGATTGAAGACAAATTGCTGGTCTAATTTTTCAATCAAGGATTTTGGCAAATTGCTCATCTCCTCAAAAGATTGAACCCGCTTTTGATAGAGCCATTCCCAAATTTGAGTGGCACGGAATTTTTTTTCGTCGTTTTCAAGTGCCCAATCCAACAATTGTTGGCGCGTGAGGGCATAAATAGATGATTTCATGTTGCTCCTTATTTCTGGCGAATTACAAAGCCACGTTTGGCTTCTTGAATTTCACGGTTTGATTTTTTCTTATCTTGTCGTTGACGGCGTTCCTGTTGCTGTTTTTTGGCAGGAGCTGTCTTTTCATTAACAGTAAAATGGCGACCTTGTTGAGCACTAGCCCCCTTGGCACCATTACTATGATTGTTATTTCGATTGCGATTATTACGGCTGCGACGGCGTTTGGGCTTCTCTTCTGGTTCTGCCGGTAATTCCTGCGGATTTGGATTTTCCAAGACAAAATAAGCACAGCCAAAGTTACAAAATTCCGTCAAATAATCTTCTAGGCGACTAATTTTAATATCTGTTTTGACAGCTTTTTCATCTTTGTAAAATCCCTTGAGGCGCAATTGTTCATTGCCCCAATCTCCCACAATATAATCAAACTTGAGCATAATTTGTGAGAAGCGTTGTCCAAATACCGTCTGGTCGAAGGCATCACGATAATCTTCCACCAAATCCAATTCAATATTTTCTGCTACAACCTTATCTCCTACCCGTGCAAAACTGGGGCCCGGAAACTTGTTGTAATTGTACATTTCTGGAGAAATTTCTTTCTTCATCTTTTTTCCTTTACTAGAGTCCTAATTCATTCATTATATCGTATTTTAGGAAAATTTGCTGAGCTTTTGCCATGGATGATAATTTTCAGACAATTTTATCCGAAAGAAAAGACGAGCAACTTACTCGCCTTTTGTTTTTTCTAGGTAATCAATGGCATCCTGTACTGTTTTTACAGGTACGACTTTGATGTGCAGATGGTTTTCTTCCGCAGCTTTTTTAGCTTCTTCGTAGTTGGTTTTGGCATCTGGCTTAACTTTTAGCACTTCTTTATTCACTGGATTATTGGGAACAAAGAAAACACTAGCTCCTGCTTTAGCGGCTGAGAGAACCTTCTTATCTGCTCCACCAATATCTCCGACAGAACCGTCCTGTTCAATAGTCCCAGTCCCAGCAATGGTACGCCCGTCACGTAAATCTGGATTGGCCAACTGGGTATAGATCGCTAAGGTAAACATAAGACCAGCACTTGGTCCACCGATATTTCCCGTTTCAAAGTCAATGGCTGTGTCACTCTTGACTTCTGTATGGTCTACCAAGCCAATCCCAATGCCATTTTTGCCATTTTCTAACTTGATAATCTTCCCATCTGCTGATAATTTTTGGTTCTGACTGGCATATTGAACGCTGACCTTATCTCCAATTTTCAAACCACCAACGTAATCAATCAATTCCTTTGAACTTTGGAAAGTTTTACCATTAACACCTGTGACAGTATCGGCAATATTGAGAACTGATTTGAAGGTTGAATTATCCACTACATTTAAAACATAGACCCCGAAAAAGTCCATAGAGGCTTCCTCTCCTGCCAATTTCAGCGCTTGGTACTTAGCCATATTTTGGGAAGTTTCCATATAAAATTGACTGATACGGTAGTAATCCTCACTGTTTGAGCCTCCCGTCATTTCTTTTTCAGTGTAGATATCCGAGTTTTTATCAAAATAAGCCATCAATAATTGGATTGCCGTTGCTGATTTTACTTGAACATAAACAAAGTTGTAAGAACCTTTAGCACTATCTTCCTTATTTTCCACTGTCAAAACCGAGCGAATATCAGAAGCACCACCAGGACTTTCGATGTAGTAGGGTAAGGGGAAGATGAGAGCAAGCCAGAGAAGAATGGTCACCAGACCAATTGAACTAAATAGAAATAATTTTTGATGTTTTTTCATTGTTTTCCTTTTTCTAATATAGCAGAAACTGCCTGCGGTACATAATCTTCAATCGTTGCCCCAAAATGAATCAGCTCACGAATACCTGATGAGGAAATCTCGCGGTGTTTCAGTTTGGCAGTCAGGTAAACGGTATCTAACTTTTCGGAGAGAGCTTGATTGTAAAATTCCATTTTCATTTCATAAGCCAAGTCCGTTCCATTGCGCAACCCTCGTACAAGATGAGTCGCCTCTAATTCTTCTGCTACAGCCACCGCTAACTTATCTGACGACGTTATCACCGTAACATTTTCCAAATGCGCAAGGCTAGCTTCTACCATCTGTCGCCGTTCATCCACAGAAAAGAAGCCTGTCTTTGCTTGATTGTAAAAAATCCCCACATATAGCTGGTCAAATAGCTGACTAGCTCGCTCAATCAAGTCAATATGTCCATTTGTTATCGGATCAAAAGACCCTGTAAACAAGCCTATTTTTTTCATTATTTATCCTCATTCTGACAAGCATATAAGTATAAAAAAAGCAAGACAGGAAGCAAGCCTATACAAGAATACTTACTAAAGCCAGCCAACAGCCAAGTTATTACATTGGGCAAAAAACATACCAGAGCACAAAAGAGATAAAGTGGGTTCCGACTTTTTGATAAAGCTCCCGCCCCCTCCTGATTCTTCAAGTGATAGCCTTTTATCAAGTCTTCCAATTTTTTCAATCGCACCAAGAGATAGACCAAAATTCCAATGATAATGACTAAAAGTCCCCAAAATAGTGAATGCATGCTGCACCTCCTACCTCACATAAACTGTAACCTTGCTGATACCATATGTCTTTTGTTTCCAAATGCCCAGCTCTGCGATTTCTTCCGGTAACTCTACAGACTTATCCGTCTCACAGACCACCATGACGTCCTGGGACAAAAGCTGGCGCTGACAAAATTCCTCGATATTTGCCACAATCTCTTCCTTGGCATAAGGCGGATCCAAAAAGACCAAATCAAACTGTCCGTCTAATTGACCCAAAGCATGATTCGCTTCCATCTTCAACAACTGAAACCGACTCTCTTCTTTGGTCATACGGATATTTTCTTGAACAATGGCTTGAGCTTTCCGATCACGTTCGACCAGAACAGCGGATTCCATCCCCCGCGAAACAGCTTCAATAGACAGACCACCACTGCCAGCAAAAAGATCAAGTACACGCCCTCCATCAAAGTAGGGACCAATCATATTGAATATGGCGCCTCGCACCTTGTCCGAAGTAGGACGCGTGGTTTTTCCTTCTAAAGTCTTGAGCGGACGACCGCCATATTTTCCAGAAACAATTCTCATACCTAGTATTATATCAAAAAGTTTATTAAAAGAAAAAGACAGCCTAACAGCTGTCCTCAATTTATCTAATTCACTTTTACTTTGCCGTCCCATTCATTGAGACCATAACTTAAAATATAAATTTCATTGTAGCCTGCTTTTTTCAAGAGAAGAGCTGTTGATGTTACGCGTTGCCCACGGTCATTTTCGTAAATCAAAACTGGCTTGTCCTTACGAATAGCACCTAGACTTTGCTTGATTTGCTCTGAAGGAATATTACGGGCACCAAGAATATGTTTTTTACTAAATTCAGCTGGTGTACGCAAGTCAATGACTTGTGCACCATGCATTTTTTCAGCAAATTCCTTGTTTTCAATCAACGTCGCTGCACGTTTTAGACGCCAGTAATTGTAGCCCATCCAAGTCAACAATAAAACCAGTGTCACCAATAAAATTAAGAGAGTTGAGTTCATTTTTCTGCTTGCTCCTTTTTCTTCTGATACTCTTCTTCCAGCCGATGTTCTCTGCGCAAAATCAATTCTGCCTGAATGTAGTCCATCTTATCCAAAAGACCTACTTGATAAATCTGGAGGAGTTCGATTTTCATCATTTCAATGTCGTAGAGGCGATTTCCCATATAGACAAAGATACCAAATCGTTTGAGCAATTGTTGCACATCGTAAAGGGTTTTCATAGGAAAATTTTAGCAAAAATCCGCTCTATTTTCAAGGTCTATTTCACATCCCGCTCTTTCTGCTTTCATTTTTTAGAAAAGATAGACAAAAGAGCACCTTTCGATGCTCTCTCTTATAAGCCTGGGGCTTGTCCTAATTCTGCTGCCAGCATCCAAATCGTCTTTTCAACACTCGCTTTTGCCACATTGAAAATGTCATTTGTCACACTGTCTCCTTCTTCATCTGTTACAGCAAATCCTTTTGTAAACAAGCCTGCTAAATAACGATAAACTTCCAAGACACGCGCTAGCTGTTCTTCTAAAGACAAATTATAGTCTCCTTTAACTTCTGTCAACTGGCTATTGCTGCTAAATTCCGCCAACGTTGAAAATGGAGCGCCTCCCAAGGTAATCAAGCGTTCACTCATTTCATCTAGATAACCGTCCAACTCCGCCATGTATTCATCCATCTTTGGGTGCCAAACCATAAATCCAGCACCTCGCATGTACCAGTGAACTTGGTGCAAGATTGAATGCGCAACTGACAAATCTGCCACCGTCTGGTTCAATACTTTCTGTGTCTCTGGAAAATTGATTGTTACTGTCTTAGATTTGGCAAAACTTGCCACTTCCACTGCTGCTTGATAATGGTTCATATCATTGCCCTCTTTTCTTTTTATTTATAATCATTATAAATAAAAACCGTCAACATTTCAATCTTTTAGTCCATAAATTAGAAATGTTCTAAAATAGCCAAAAAATAAGAAAAACAAACAAATCCAACTAGGGTATAATAGAAGAAAAGGAGAAAAACGCATGAAAAAAATTGTTTTTGTTTGTCTAGGTAATATCTGCCGCAGTCCTATGGCAGAGTTTGTGATGAAAAATCTGACCACAGATATTGAAATAGAAAGTCGTGCAACATCCTCATGGGAGCATGGAAATCCTATCCACAGGGGTACGCAAGGAATATTGAAGCAATATCAGATTCCCTACGAACCGACCAAAAGTTCCCAACAATTGACTAGGGCAGATACGGAGAAATTCGATCTTATTATCGGTATGGATCGCAATAACATCCGTGATTTAAAGAAGATGGTTCCTGCTCATTTGCATTATAAGATTCATCCTTTTACTGTGGAGTGTGTCCCCGACCCTTATTATACAGGGGATTTTGAAGAAACCTACCAGCGCGTCTTAGCAGGTTGTAAAGAATGGTTACAAAAATTGAAGCAGATGAATTCTATGTAATATTTTTGTAATATTTGTCCAAACATGGTAGAATGGACCTAGTTTACAGAAAGAGATGTAGTACATGAAACAGTTATCTTTTGATAGTGAAAAATTCAAAGAACTAAGGGTTTATCTGACTCGGACAAATTTAGAAATAGCAGCTGCCGTTATCATTTTTCTCTGTGCTTTAAGCATGTTTTTTGGACGCATTCCAAGCAAGCAAAGTTTAACTTTGGACAATGGAAAAATAGTTTATACAGGCTATGTTGCCAATAACAAGCTCAATGGCCAAGGAAAAATTACTTTTTCAAATGGTGATACCTACCAAGGAAACTTCAAAAATGGTGTTTTTGATGGTAAGGGAACCTTTAAAGCCAAAGCAGGTTGGACCTATGTGGGACAGTTCAAAAAAGGTGTTGCTGACGGTCAAGGAAAATTAACAACTGAGACAAATATTGTCTACGAAGGAAAGTTCAAAGAGGGAATTTATCAAGATGCGCATTAAATGGTTTTCAATCGTTCGAGTAACCGGTCTTCTACTGGTCCTCCTCTATCACTTCTTTTTGAAGGGATTCTCAGGTGGATTCGTTGGTGTTGATGTCTTCTTTACCTTCTCCGGCTTCTTGATTACCTCCCTTCTTTTAGACGAATACACGCGCAATCAAACCATCGATATTCTTGGTTTCTTTAAACGCCGTCTCTATCGAATTGCGCCTCCATTGGTTCTCATGATATTGCTTGTGACGCCACTAGCTTTACTCGTTCGAGGAGATTTTTTAGCTAGTATTGGCAGTCAGATTGTCGCAAGCCTTGGTTTTGTGACCAACTGGTTTGAAATGATGCTGGGAAATGGTTATGAAAATCAGTACACCCCTCATCTTTTTGTTCACACATGGAGTCTAGCTGTTGAAGTCCACTTCTACATCCTTTGGGGATTAGCAGTTTGGGGATTGACAAAAATCACCAAGTCTATTGGACAGTTGCGTGGCTTTGTCTTTCTCATCTCAAGCGCTGTTTTTTTGCTCAGCTTCCTCAGCATGTTCATCTCCAGCTTCTTTGTAGAAAGTTTCTCTACTATCTACTTCTCTTCTTGGACACATATCTTCCCCTTCTTTCTTGGCGCAGTTCTAGCAAGTTTGGTAGGGGTACAATTTCCAAGCAAAGCCTTTAAGAAGCTCCATCAGGTCTGGAACATGAAAGAAAGTCTCTATTGTCTCGGAGGTGGAGCTGGACTCCTCTTACTACTGACCTTCCTCTTAAAATTCGACAACATCTGGACCTATTTACTTGGTTTCCTCCTTGCTAGTCTTGCAGCCACATCTATGATACTTGGTGCACGTTTGCTACATGAAGAGACACCTGATATAGAAGAACCAGCCATTCTGACCTTCTTCTCAGATATTTCTTATAGCATTTACCTTTTCCATTGGCCACTTTATATTATCTTTAGTCAACTTTTTACCAATAATTTACTTGCAGTATTGCTGACGACTTTCTTCTCTATTCTGCTTTCAGCTATTTCTTTCTATATTCTAGAGCCCTATATCGCTGGAAAATCTATTTCTGTTTTCAAACTGGATTTAGACTTGAACCCATATAAAAAATGGTTTCTTGGAACTTTTGCTCTTCTGAGCTTGACAACTATGATCATCAGTCTAACAGCACCAAAGGTTGGTAGTTTTGAAAAAGAAATGCAAATCAGCAATCTCCAACAAGCAGATAGTCAAATGCTGGCTACACGAAACGCTGCTGAAAATGCGACTGCAAGTGATTATAATATCAAAGCAGGAACTACTATTTTCGGGGACTCTGTCACTGTTCGAGCTAGCTCAGCTATTCAGGAAATTCTCCCTCAGGCTCAAATTGATGGGGCGGTCAGCAGAAACCTCTCTGAACTGAGCAAACTCATTCAACTTTATAAAAATAGTAATACCTTAAAACAAGATGTCGTCGTTGCTCTTGGTACCAATACGGTTGACAACTATCAAGAATTACTAGATAAGCTGATCTCCGAATTTCCAAAAGGGCACCACCTTATCTTTGTCACTCCTTATAACGGCAACTTCGGCCAGACAGATTCGATTGCCTATCAGACAGGTGAATATGAAAAAGAACTAGCCAAGAAATATGACTATATTACCATTGCGGACTGGTATCAAGCATCTATTGCTAACCCGAATATCTGGGCCAATACTGATTTGGTACACTTTAACTTAGAAGCTGGTGGCGGTGAACTCTTTGCCAAAACCCTACAAACAGCCCTCACCGAAGCTGCTAAAAAACCAATAAAAAAATGAGAGTGTAACAAAAATCGTGATTTCGACGAAATCAATTTTGTAGTCATAACGTTCGCGTCAAAATAGGGCAATAATCTTGATTTATCAACATATTAGACTCCACTCAACCACTGCCTTAAACGGTTATCACTATAAAAGTGAAAGAACTTGAGACATTTGTCTCAAGTTCTTTTTTTATTTTTGTTTACTCTGAAAACGAAGAGTAAAGCGATATTGGTCATAATAAGGGAAAACTGCTAAGAGCACTGTCAAGGCTAGAAGCCATCCTCCTAAAATATCCGTTGGGAAATGTACTCCGACATAGATCCGCGATAAAGCTACCAAAACCGCAACAAGAACCAAAGCAACTTGACAACCTAATCGTAGGCTTCCTTTTTTCATACGTTGCTGCAGGACAATCACCAGAAAACCAGCAATTAAAAGTGTCGAAGCCGTATGCCAGCTCGGATAGGAGTAACCTACCGTCCCTACTAACCAGTCAATGGTTGGGCGCGGACGTTGATAGACAGACTTAAGAACAGTTGATAAGATGCCCATTAAGGCAAAATTTAAGACCAAAAAGTAGGCTTCTGCCTTCCATTTTTTCCAATAGAAGAAGCTAGCCAACAGTATTGTGATCACAAGTGTGACACGAACATTACCAAGGAGAGTAATGCGTGTCCAAAATAAGGTAGCTGTGGCTGGTAAACTTCCTCGAAAAGCAGACTGAATTCCTTCATCAAAGCTAGCCAAAGTCTCAGGGTAAAATTTGACTGTATAGCCTAAGATGACAAAAAATAAGGCAGCAAAGGACGCATAGCGTAAATAAGATTGTTTGTTTTTCATAAAATAAGGATAGAATAGCTAGCTTAAATTTTTTTTAAGTAGGGTCTAAAAGCTATGTAGAAAATGTAGAATACCAGAGCAAACAGGACACCTTCTAAAAGATTGAAAGGCAATACCATACCAAACAAATAATTATTCAGACCCAAAATTTGTTTGATATCAAAGTTTGCAAAGGCTGCATAAACAGGAACAGCGTAAATATAATTGAGAACAATCATTGACACTGTCAAACCGAGTGTACCAACCAATGAAGCAAATACATAATTCTTTAAAGTAGGATTTTTCTTCCATAGAAAGGCCATTGCCAGAACAAAAACTCCAACTGCAACGATATTCATTGGTAAACCAATTAAGGTAGACGGACCAGCATTGTTAAAAATAAATTTTAAAACTGTCCGAATCAATAAGATTGCCCATGCTGCTTTCATATCAAGTAGCAACATGCCTACTAAAATCGGAATAATGGAAAAATCAATTTCCAAGAAGCTTGCCGTTGGAATCAAGGGAAACTTCAAATACATGAGCAGAAAAGAAACTGCCGAAAGGATAGCTATATAAGCCATTTTGCGTGTTTGTGTCATAAAAAAATTCCTCCAATTTTGACAAATTGAAAGAAGCCTCAAAGGTATGAATTGGACTATATCTGCATACGCCAAAAAACCTTCGCCTTCTCCCATCCAGACTCTACTGTCGGTTGTGGAATCACACCACATCAGCTTTCGCTCGCGGACTAATGACAAACGCCTCTGCCAAATACCACCGGTCGGGAATTACACCCTGCCCTGAAGACAAGTTAATCATACCAAAAAAACCTTGTGGAGGCAAGGCTTTTATCTATTTTGTTAACAATATCACATTACTTCAATTTATCCGCTTCATAGGTATGCGTCAACTCCAGACCTACAAAATGCTGTTGGCGCAAGGCTTCATAGACAATCATACAGACCGTATTGGATACGTTGAGGCTACGTACATGCTCGTCATTCATCGGAATTCGCAAGGCTTTTTCAGGATGATGACGCATAAATTCTTCTGGTAATCCCTTGTCCTCACGTCCAAAGAGAAAATAATGAGCTTGGCCGTCATCAAAGTTTTCTTCCGAATAGGTCTTATCGGCAAATTTAGAAATCAAGTGCACCTGACCATCTGCAGTTGCCATAAATTCTTCTAGATTTTCATAAAAGCGAACATCTAGCTTATCCCAATAATCCAATCCTGCACGCTTCATCTTGCGGTCATCGATAGGAAAACCCATGGGCTTAATAATGTGGAGCGGGCTATTGGTTGCCGCGCAGGTACGTGCAATATTGCCTGTGTTTTGTGGAATTTGTGGTTCGAACAAGACGACATGATTGCGAGATGCCATTTCTTGATAAGAAAGAGTTTCGATATTCATAATGTAGCTTTCTATTTTTTACAAAAAAAATGCCACACTGCCCGGAGTCAAGCTCAGCAAACAGCATGGTGAATGACAAGTCATTCACTTAAATCACAACAGGTTTGATTTAAATAAATGAATATCTTGTTTTCAATTATATCACAATTCAGTGACATTTCAAGGAAAATACCCAATAAATTCAGCTATTTTTGTAAAATTTATGACTTATTTTCTGGATAATTTCGCTTGAGAGAAAAATGGTCTGGAACAGGGTCTTCTCCCCCTTCTACAAAGGGATGACAACGCAAGATTCGTGCCACTCCCATGAGCAATCCTTTCAGACCATGCTTGTCCAATGCTTGCAACATATAGGTAGAACAAGTAGGATGATAGCGACAAGCTGGGAGAGTGAGCGGTGAGATAAAACGCTGGTAAAATCGCACCAGCTTTTTTAGAATCCAAACCATTATTTTGTTTTAGTGACAGCCATTGTATGGAGTTGGCTGACTTCTTTTTTATTGAGACGGCGGTATTCTCCTGGACGAAGACCTGTCAAATCAAGGTTCCCAAACTTCGTACGGGATAATTTATCCACCAATAGGCCGACTGCTTCAAACATCTTCTTGACCTGATGATTGCGTCCTTCATGAATGGTCAACTGTACCACAGAGCGATTTTTAACAGGGTCAACCTTGAGGATTTCGTAGACCGCTGGCTTCGTTTTCTTACCATCAATCACGATTCCCTGTGTCAAGGGACGAAGCACTTCCTTGTTGGCAATCCCCTTAATACGCGCTAGATAAACCTTGTCAATCTCATTACGTGGGTGAATCATCTCATCTGTAAAGTCCCCGTCATTGGTCAAAATTAAAACACCAGATGTATCCCAGTCCAAGCGTCCAACTGGATAAATCCGCTCTTTAACAGTTGGCAATAAATCCACCACTGTCTTGCGCCCCTTATCATCTGATACACTTGAAATAACACCACGAGGCTTGTTAAGAAGATAATAAACCTTCTCTTCGTTATAAATAGGCTGACCTTCTACTTCTACCAAATCCCCTGATTTAATGGTTGTACCTAATTCACGGATAACTTGGCCATTCACCGTTACCAAACCTTGCTTGATTAGTTCCTCAGCCTTCCGACGGCTAGCAATCCCTGCATGGGCAATATATTTGTTAATTCTCATCTTGATTTTCTCTTTCTAGAAACAATTCTGTTTCTTGGTCTGTAATTTCCAGACCTGATACATCTGGTAATTCTTCCAGATGATTAATCCCCATGTAGTCCAGGAAATACTCCGTCGTTACATAAAGATTGGGACGTCCGATTACATCCTTTTTCCCATTCTCCCGAATCAGGTCAAAAACCTGCAACTTGCTGATAGCCCCACTCGAATTGACTCCGCGAATCTCATCAATTTCCACTCTCGTGATGGGCTGTTTGTAAGCAATAATCGAGAGAGTTTCCAGCAAGGCACGAGACATGGACTGGTTAATTGGTGTCTTAGCATAAACGTGCAAGAGCTCCGCATAGTCTTTCTTGGTCACCAGCTTATAGTGGTTTGATGTCTCATAGAGCATAAGTCCAGACTCTGCATCGTTTTCATACTTTTGAGCTAATTTTTCTAATTGCTGACCAACCGCTGACGGTTGCATTTCTAGCATTTCTGCTAGGTTGCGCTGTGTCAGACCATCCTCGCCTGCAACGAAGAGCAGAACTTCAATTTCAGCTATTCGACTCATCTTGACTCCTTACTAGGTAAATTTCTCCGAAGTTTTCTTCTTGCTTCACTAAGATTTCCTGCACCTTGACCAATTCCAAGGTGGCTAAAAAAATGGTGATCACTTCGTTCATATCCCGACTTTCCTTGAAGCAGTCGGACAGACTTATTTTTTTCTTTTGTCCAAATCGACTGCGAACCTGATCCATCATATCTTCAATCTTGTATTCATCACGAGCAATGGTCGCATGGGACTGGCGTAATGCTGCCTGCTTTTCAGCCATTACTTTTGAAAAAGCCAAAAAGAGGTCAACTGTCGTCTTATCCTGGGCCAAGGTCACATCATCGTAGACCAATTCCAGCTTGGGCTTGGAAAAATAATTAGCCCGTTCATCATGTTGTTGCCCCATTTTTTCACTGATAAGCTTGAACTTACGGTATTCCTCCAACTGACTCAAGAGAGCCTGCTCGGGATCGTCTTCCTCAGGTATTTCTTCTACCACCTTGGGTAAGAGCCTGCGACTTTTAATCAGCATGAGTTGGCTGGCCATCAGCATATACTCACCTGCAACTTCTAAGCGCATGGCTTGCAGGGTCGCGATATAGGCGAGATACTGCTCAATGACCTCTGTAATGGGCACTTCGTAGATATCCATCTGGTACTTGGAAACCAAGTGCAGGAGCAAATCCAAGGGCCCTTCAAAATCCTTTAATTTAATATCCATTTTTTCTAAATTTTTCCAAGCTCGTCATCGACTTGAGCCCCAATTCTTTGACTAATTCTTCCAGACTTTTCCCCTGCTCAAGAGCATGTAAGATATACTGTTCCCGTAACTTTTGGGCTGTCCAAGTTGGTTGACCAAGAGAAGCCACATATTGGGACAATCGATTGAAAAACCATTGTCGTGAATAAGTATGTCCCTTTTTATCAAAGAGAAAGAGAGCACCTGTCTGATGTTCGAGATAGGGAATGATTTCCTTGGTCAGACTGACCACACGTCTGACCTGGTCTCGCTCCACCGTTAAGACCGAAAAATCTAAGACCAGATCTTCTGAACGAATTCCTGCAATTTCTGCCGGTGTCAAGCCCACCACTGCTATCAAGAGGGCAATCAACTGCCCTTCCTTCAAGTCGCTTTCTAACCAAAGGTCTGATAGGTCTTCTACTTTCAATGCTTGGTTTGTCTGCTTCATGGTTGCCTGCTTGATTTTCAATTTGACAAAGCGATCCAGCTGACCTTCTTCATACAGAAAATAGAGAAATTGATTGACTGCAGACAATTTTCGTTGCTGGGCAGTAGCTTTCAGTTGCTGTAAAGAAGCCAGATAAATTTCCAATTTCCCAGCAGAAAACTGCCCCTCACAAACCTCCCAAAACTGCTGAAGATCGTATTGATAGGCTAATTGTGAATTCTTAGAAAGATTCTTTTGCTGGAGAAAGGTGGAAATTAATTGGTTCATAAAACTTTCTATTTTTCTTCAAAATGAAAATGGTGGACTAGCGCATTGACCGCCTTGAGGATGGATTTTCGAGTAATAATTCCCAAAAACTCCTGATTAGGACCGACAACAGGTAGGAAGGCCTCGTCAATCAGCTCGCGCATAACCTCTTCTAAATCATAATCAGCCGGAACTGTTGGCCCGTCGGTCTTGGCAATCAAAGAAATATCCCGATTCAGTTCATCATCTGATAAGCCATTTTCAAGCTGATAAAGAGAAATTTCTCTGAGACTAATCGTGCCAAAATAGCGATTGTCCTCTGTCACAACAGGGACCCGTGAATAGGTCATGTGGCTAAGAAGGAGCTTGGCATGGTCAATATTATGACTATCTACGATGACAGCTAGTTTTTCTGCTGGCGTCAGAAAGGTTCCTTCTTGTTGCAACAAAAACTCTTTTATCTTAGGTGTAATCATCGGGCAATTTCCTTTGTCAGTGGAGTAAATACTTGATGATTACGGTTGAAGTATTCCACCAAGAAATTTTCGTCCGTCACTGTCACCAAAGCATAGAGGCATTCTCTGATCAGTCCACGTGGTTGACTAACAGAACCTGGATTGAGAAAGAGAGTTCCGCCTCGCACTTCCGCATCAGGCACATGGAGATGACCATAGAGACAGATATCTGATTCCATTTCCTGCGCCCAATAGTCTAACTTCTGCCAACCATAATTGATTCCGAAAAGGTGACCATGTGTTTGGGCAATACGCAGTCCATCCAAGTCTGTCAAAAGTGTATCTGGATAGCCACCAAAGTAGTCACAATTTCCACAAACGACCTGAATCTCGTCCCAAATGGAATCATCTGCTGGCAATTCTGAGTCTCCATTATGAAAAATAGCATCCACTTTTCCTAAGTAGGTCTTTTTAATCTCTTCCACAATCCCACGATCTCCGTGAGAATCACTCATGACTAAAATTCGTTTGCTTGCCATACTGGAAATACCTCCAAGAGTTTGTTCAATGCTTTCGCGCGGTGGGAAATCTTATTTTTTTCTTCCACGGTCAATTCGGCAGAGCGTTTACCCGTTTCTCCAACAATAAAGAGAGGATCGTAGCCAAAGCCGTGCTCACCCTTGGCTTCAAAGGCAATATAACCTTCCCAATCTGCTTCAACCACTAAACTATCTCGTTCAGGCGCTGCAATGACCAAGCAACAGTGAAACTGAGCAGTACGATCTTTTTGCTCGAAAACCATAGACAATTCATGCAAGAGCTTAGCATTGTTGGCTTCGTCTGTCGCATCTGCCCCTGAAAAACGAGCTGACCAAACGCCAGGCAGACCACCAAGTTTATCAACTTTTAGACCAGAATCATCTGCCAAGACCATTTTCCTAGTCAACTGAGCAATGGTTTCTGCCTTGAGTCGAGCATTTTCTTCGAAGGTCATACCTGTCTCAGCTACATCTGGTAAATCTGGATAGTTATTGAGATTTTCAACTTGATAGCCTAATTTTTCAAAGAATGAACGAAATTCCTTGGTCTTGCCTTCATTTTTAGTCGCAATCAGAATGGTATCTCCCAAAGTTTTCTCAGAAAAATTTCTTAGAAAATCAGCTAATTGAATACCGCCGGCTGGTAAGAGAACAGACAAAAGCTGGTCACCCTCTGTTACCAAAACTGTCCCTTGATGACGACGGACTTGGAGTTTTCGGTCAAATTCTTGATTAATCATATCCGTCAAAAATGACAAGAGTTGATAGTCCGAAGCCATTTTGACTACATGAATCTGAACGCTTGGTCCTTCGTCAAAACGTTTATATCCTGTATCTTCTAATACCTTGTAAATCATTTCAGAAATACGAGAAAATGAAGTATCATCAAAAAAACTGGTCACATAAGGATAGTCCCCAAGACTTGCAATAAACCAATTTTCCGCGTCTTTGTATTCGTAAATTTTCTTGGTCATAATGTCACATGCTCCACATCTATTACTGAACCGAGCCAGCTTTCCGCAATTTCTCGAAAGGCTGCCGGACTAGCTGTTGTATAAAATTTATGCCCTTTTTTCTCTGCTGTTCGGCTATGATTAATTTCAAAATAATTGAGCAAGACTGAAATATCCCGCGCGCATTCTGCACCACTGTCAATCAACTTAACACCTTGTCCCATGACATTTTGGATAATAGGACGCAAGAGAGGGTAATGCGTACAGCCCAGAACAAGCGTATCTACCTTGCCTTTCAGCTGTCCTAATGTCTCATAAACCACCTTTTTGGCCAGACTAGACTGGTGAGAATTAGACTCAACAAGAGGTGCAAACTTAGGGCATGCAAGGCTCAAAACCTGCGTCTCAGGGGACAGGTCCTGGATTTTTTGACGATAAATATCTGACTGAATGGTCATAGGAGTTCCCAACACACCTACGTTTCCTGCTCGAGTCGCCTTGATAGCCGCAGAAGCTCCTGGTAAAATCACGCCCAAAACAGGAATATCCAGTGCTTCTTTGACCTCTTCCCAAGCAACAGCTGTCGCCGTATTGCAGGCAAAGACAATCATTTTCACGTCCTTGGTCAAAAGAAAGTTGACCAACTGCCACGTAAACTCACGGATTTGTTCCGCTGGTCGAGGCCCATAGGGCGCTCTTGCCGAATCTCCAATATAGACAATTTCTTCATGTGGAAGCTGGCGCATGAGCTCACGCGCAACTGTCAAGCCCCCCACACCAGAATCCAAAAAACCGATTGGTCGATTATCCATCATTTCCTACTTTCGCTAAAAAAGGACTGGGATGTTCTCCCGAGTCCCATTTATGCTTATTTTTTGCTTGCAGTCTTTTGTGAAGCCTTGATTTGACGAAGTGTTTGTTGCACTTTTGCTTCGCTAGGCTTTTGACCCATTTGGCTCATCATCAAACGAAGAGCATTTTCATCCAAAACTGGCTTGTCCGCGATGTAGTCTTGTACTTGCTTACGTGAAAGGTACATACCCAAAGCCACACCACCAGCCAAAGCTGCCAAAATTAATACAATTGCTAATGCTAAATTCATATTTCTAAACTCCTTGATTTTCTTGTACTATTATATCAGAAAAATCAAAGTTTTCCAAGGTTTTATTATGGTTTTCAATCAGGCTCTTCCACAACAGAGAAATCCATTTGGCGCTTTCTTTATTAGAACTAAGCCGTCCCCTAAATCCTGCTCATTTATTGAAACATCGCAATCTCAATACTGGTGAGATAGTTAGATATTGATTTGTTAAACTTCTCATAGTCCGCCAAGCTGAACTCTTCTCCTACAGCAGCGATGCTAACATCGACATCTGGTACTTGATTATAGAATGTAATGGAGAGAGGAAGACCAAATATTTTGGACATTCCTCGAAAGGTTAGACTGGTACCTTCAGCTATACTTGCTATTTCTGTACTATCAGAAACTCCGATTTCTTGATTACCAACTAGCACTTGAGGTTGTTCATAAAACGGATAAGCCCGTTCTAATCCTTTTAATAATTGTTCCCAAGAAACACGATAGGTCAAGTGCCAGCGAGACATCAGCCAATTATTTTCCTTTGTTACTCCGATTAGTAGCATCTGACAATCCTCCTACTCCTCAAAATCAAAGCCATACAAGGTTGCGAAGTAGTCCTCTGGTGTCTCTGCGCGGCGAATCATGCGGGCTGTTCCGTCTTCTTGGAAGAGGATTTCAGCTGAGCGGAGACGGGCATTGTACTGGTAACCCATGGAAAATCCATGCGCTCCTGTATCGTGAATGACAAGGGTATCGCCCACACGCGCCTCAGAAATTTCACGCCCCTTAGCAAATTTATCATTGTTTTCACAGAGCGATCCAACTACATCCACGACTTCCAGCTGACCAGCAGGATTGGTCATATTGCTGATGTGATGGTAAGAGCCGTACATAGCTGGACGAAGCAAGTTAACCGCAGAGGCATCCACACCCACATAATCACGATAGGTTTTCTTGCGATGAAGCACCTTGGTCACTAGAACCCCGTGCGGTGCCAACATGAAGCGTCCCAACTCAGTGAAAATCTTGATATTTCCAAGACCATTTGGCGTTAGGACTTCCTCATAAACCTTGCGCACACCCTCACCGATGACAGCAATATCATTGGCCACTTCTTCAGGACGATAGTTGACCCCAATTCCGCCAGATAGGTTGATAAAGCTGAGTTCGACTCCCGTTTCTTCCTTGATTTCCACAGCAAGAGTAAAAAGCTGGCGCGCCAATTCAGGGTAATAATCGTTGGTCACTGTATTTGAGGCCAAGAAAGAATGAATACCAAATTCCTTGACACCTGCAGCCTTCAAATCCTTAAAACCTTGGATGAGCTGGGCCCGTGTCATACCAAATTTGGACTCCTCTGGATTGTCCATGATATCCGTTCCCAAAGCAAATACACCACCGGGATTGTAGCGGAGAGAGACCGTTTCTGGTAAGCCAGCTACTTCTTCCAAAAAAGCAATTTGCTCGTAAGCGTCCAAGTTGATAGTCGCACCAATCTCACGCGCATAACGGTATTCTTGGGCTGGTGTATTGTTAGATGAAAACATGATATCGGTAAAGCCCAATTTATGACTCATGAGCAATTCAACCTCAGTTGCACAGTCCACACCGCAGTTTTCTTCCTGTAAAATCTTCAAGATAGCTGGATTGGGCGTTGCCTTGACCGCAAAATACTCCTTAAAACCAGGATTCCAGGAAAAGGCTTGATTGACAGCGCGAGCTTTTTCCCGAATCCCTTTTTCATCATAAAGATGAAAGGGGGTTGGAAATTGATCTGTAATCGATTCTAGTTGCGAAGCTGTGATAAATGGTGTCTTGGTCATAGGTCTCTCCAAAATTCAGAATATTTAGTCATCATTATACCATAAAATGGAAGTTTTCTGCTAAATTCGTCTCAAAATCAAGTCCCGACTTGCATTCTAACTTCAAAGTCTTATAATGGAAGGGTAAAAAATTTATAGAAATGGAGTTATTATGACAGAATTAACACAAAATTTCACCGACAAACTCTACGCTGATTACTTGGCAAATCCAAAATATCAGGCTGTAGAAAATGCTGTTACCCACGCTGGGCTCCTCAAGGCCTTAAAAACTCGCCAAAGCGAAATCGAGACAGATCCTGTCTTTTCAATTGATTTGACAAAAGACGCCGTCTCAAACCAAAAAGCTTCTGGTCGTTGCTGGATGTTCGCAGCCCTCAATACTTTCCGCCACAAACTTATCAGCGAGTTCAAACTGGAAAACTTTGAGCTGTCACAAGCACACACCTTCTTCTGGGATAAGTACGAAAAATCAAACTGGTTCTTGGAACAAATCATTGCAACAGCAGATCAAGAACTCGGTAGCCGAAAGGTCAAATTCCTCTTGGACGTTCCTCAACAAGACGGCGGACAATGGGACATGGTCGTTGCCCTCTTTGAAAAATATGGTGTTGTACCAAAATCAATCTACCCAGAGTCAATCTCATCTAGCGCCAGCCGTGAAATGAACCAGTACCTCAATAAACTTCTCCGCCAAGACGCACAAATTCTCCGCGAAACTCTTGCAGCTGGCGGTGATGTTCAGGCTAAAAAAGAAGAACTTCTTCAAGAAATCTTCAACTTCCTGACTATGAACCTTGGTTTGCCACCGCGCACATTTGACTTTGCCTACCGCGACAAGGACAACAACTTCCACTCAGAGAAAAACTTGACACCGCAAGCCTTCTACGAAAAATACGTTGGCTTGAAACTGGAAGATTACGTCTCTGTTATTAATGCTCCAACTGCTGACAAACCTTATGGTAAATCTTATACTGTTGAGTTACTTGGAAATGTGGTTGGTAGCCGTGATGTTCGCTACATTAACCTAGACATGGACCGCTTCAAAGAATTGGCTATCGCTCAAATGCAAGCTGGCGAGTCTGTCTGGTTTGGTTCTGATGTCGGTCAAATGAGCGACCGCCAATCTGGTGTCATGGCGACAAATACCTATGATTTTGAATCTGCCATGGACATCAAATTAACCCAAGACAAGGCTGGTCGCCTTGATTACAGTGAAAGTCTTATGACTCATGCCATGGTCTTGACTGGTGTTGACTTGGACGAAAATGGCAAAGCGACCAAATGGAAAGTCGAAAATTCATGGGGGGACAAAGTTGGTCAAAAAGGTTACTTCGTAGCTTCTGATGCTTGGATGGACGAATATACTTACCAAATCGTTGTCCGCAAGGAATTCTTGACTGCCCAAGAACTCGCAGCCTATGAAGCTGAGCCAATCGTACTTGCACCGTGGGACCCAATGGGGGCACTTGCAAAATAATCTATCCGTCAATCAGTCACCTCAACGGTGGCTGATTTTTTGCATGCAAAAAGGCCAGGACAAGAGTCCTAGCCTCATTTTGTTATACTTTAACCCAGTGAAATCCAGTGATTGGTTGCTCCGCAATATCAATTTGTCACACTTCCTAATCTCTTGAACCAAAAAGCCGAAGAAGATTTAAGAAAAGGTTGATAAAATCAAGATAAAGCTGGAGAGCCATAGAAATAGCCCATCCTTGATTCACTTGTCCATTTGTTTCTTCAAAAACGTAACGGATACGTTGGTTATCATAGGCAATCAAGCCTGAGAAAATCAAGACAGACACGATTGAAATCATAAAACTCATACCTGAGCTGCTAAGAAACAGATTAACAAGGCTTGCAATGATAATCCCCCAAAGAGCTGCACGTAAAGCCTGACCCATAGCTGATAAATCCTTCTTAGTCGTCGCACCAATCACTGCCATGACTACAAACATAAGAGCTGAGGAAATAAAAGCATTCATGACTGCTGTTTGTGTGTAGAACAGAAGCACAAAACTCAAGGTATAACCGTTCAAAACAGAGTAGCCTAAAAACATAGGTAAAGCTGCTGGACTATTTTTAGCTGCCATGGCTGACGCTGCAAATACTAACCCGATTTCCACCAACATGAGCATCATGATAATACCAGAGCCTCCGCCTCTCAACAAACTAATTGTTGCATCTTGGAAAACTGTCAGCGCCAAAAATGATGTTAGAGCTGACAGACCAATTCCCGCAGCTACAAATCCGTAGATTTTTGCAAAAAAACGATTGAGGCCAACTGTATCGACCTGATTGATAATAAATGGATTGTTATTCATATATTTCTCCTCATTCTTTTTATGGTAATTTCAAATGTCTTGGTTTTCTTCGTTTAAAACGATGTCGTAAAGGCAATGTGGCTTCTCGAACCGCCCAGTACTTATCCACACAAGTGACAATCCAAGTCTCTTTGTAACGTGGTGGAGCGATGGTCGCACCAAACATATGCTTGACGATAATATCTTCTTCAATAGGATTGATATCCGTCAACTTCCTAGCATTTCTTAGGGCAATCCTTGGATGAACCCAAGCGTGACTTTTGGCAAATTTTTGTTCCCGCCAGTCATAGTAAAACAAATCATGAAGCAAGCCACCACGCGCAGCTGACCGAGCATCCCAGCCAAATTTCTTAGCCAGACGATAGCTTGTATAGGATACATTGATAGAGTGCTCTAAGCGATTTGAATAATAATGATGGGTAATATCAATCAGCTTCTGCACCTTAGGTGCCGCCAATAGGTGCCCCACATGTTCCATATATTCTGGATCATTTTTATAAGAAGTCATAGGCCAGCCTCCTTTGCCACTATTATACCACAGTATGGCACAAGCGCCTTAAATAAAGCTGAATAGCAGAATCCCTGCCGCCACAGCTACATTGAGACTTTCCGCCTGTCCCGACATACTGATGTGGACCAATTGGTCTGCCTCATGCGCTACCAAGTTGGAAATCCCCTGTCCCTCATTGCCCATAACGAGAACAAAATTTGCTGGCGCTGAGACCTCTTTATAATCTACCGACTCTTTTGATAGAGTAGTAGCCAGCATCTTCACACCATTTTCTTGGCAAAGGCGGAACAGCTCCTCCGTCGCTAGACGATAGATGGGCAGATGAAAATGACTTCCCTGCATGGAGCGCAGAACTTTGAGATTATAAATATCAGCTGACTTATCCGAGATGAAAACTGCATCATAGCCTGCTGCATCTGCAGTCCGAATCATGGTCCCGACATTCCCAGGATCCTGCACATCCTCTAAAAAGAGAAATTTCCCTTTTAACGCTGTCGGAAGTTCTTGTTCAGGAAGAGAGACTTGAGCCACCACTCCCTGAGGTGTCTGGCTATCTGCTAGGTCGATTAAGATTTCTCTAGAAACCGCGGTCACATTTGTAAGGTCTGCTACCCGATCTACATGGTCTTCCAAGACAAAAATGCGTTCAATCTGAGCACCACTTTTTTGTGCCTCTTCCAATAAATGCCATCCCTCAATCAAATAGGATCTTTTGCGGTATTTTTTCTGGTGTAATTTCTTAGTTTGCTTGACCAGTTGGTTGGCCTTCGAGCGAATAACTTCCATGATTTCCTCTTTTTCTTTGACTATTTCCCATGATATAATAAAGTGAAATACTTGTCAAAAAGAAAGAAGGACTCAAGCATGCATAAGGTAAAAATGATTGCTTCTGGTCGTGTGCAGGGAGTTGGATTCCGCTGGTCTGTCCAATTTTTAGCAGGAGAAATCGGAGATATTTATGGACGAGTGTGGAACAATGAAGATGGTACTGTCACCATCCTCGCTCAATCTGAAAAATCTGAAAAGCTCAGCCAATTTATCCAAGAAGTCCGAAAAGGTCCCTCACGCCTGTCCAAGCTCACCTATCTCGATGTACAATTAGCCAACTTCTCTAACTACCATGATTTTAAGGTGCAATAACCATCTTTAACTTGTATATTTTCCTCAAAAACAGTAAAATAGAAGGTATCTTGACAAAAAAGGAAGAGAAAAGTGAAACAATCTAAACGTTTATTTTTATCGGGCATGGCCCTCTCAATGTTAGTATTCTTATCTGGCTGTGTACAGCAGAAAAATGGTGTTCCAACTGGTGAAGGCTGGGTTTACAAGTTCTTGGTGGAGCCAATGGGGCATCTCATCAAGTTCTTCGCGGTTAACCAAGGACTCGGATTTGGTCTTGCTATCATCATCGTAACCCTCCTTGTTCGTACATTGATTTTACCACTTGGTGTTTATCAGTCTTACAAGGCTAGCTACCAATCTGAAAAAATGCGCTTCTTGAAACCAATCTTGGACCCAATTCAACAACGCATGCGCAATGCTAGCACCCAAGAAGAGCAAATGGCTGCACAGCAAGAATACATGGCTGCACATAAAGAACTCGGTGTCAGCATGTTCGGCGGTATGGGATGCTTACCAATCCTCATCCAAATGCCTTTCTTTACAGCTCTTTTCTACGCTGCTAAGTTTACTGAAGGTATTGCAGATGCAAACTTCTTTGGTATCGACTTGGGCGAACGTAGCTTGATTCTCGTGGCTATCGCAGGTGTCCTTTACTTCTTCCAATCCATGTTGATGACAGTCGGACTTGACGAAGAACAAAAGAAACAAATGCGCTCTATGCTCTATATCAATCCGATTATGATTGTTATGTTCTCGATTTCTGCTCCTGCTGGTGTGACTCTTTACTGGGTAGTCGGCGGTCTCTTCGGTATTATCCAGCAAATCTTGACAACCTTTATCATCAAGCCAAAAATTCGTAAACAAATTGAAGAGGAATTTGTAAAAAATCCTCCAAAACTATCAAAAACAGCAACTGTCAAAACAGCTGAACCAATCATTGACCAAGCTATCATCGCACCTAAAAAAGAAAAGCGAAACGCTGGCAAACAACGTTCAAAATGATACTTACCGAGGCTTAGACTAATGTCCAGCCTCTTTTGCCATCCTAGATCTTCATTACAAAAAGAAGCAAACTTAGGAAGTTGCTTCTTCTTTTTATATGGAGTTCTTAGTAAGAGTAGTCAATTAGTTGATTGCTGCAAGCTCTTGCAAAGTACGTGTGTAGCCTTCCAAAAGTGACAACTTCGTATTGACATCATTGCTCACTAGAACATTGTCATAGTTAACAGCTCCCTCAGATAGAAGGTTGTCAAATTGTTGTGCAATGACACGACCTTGTGTGCTTGCTTCATCATATGTTGCATAGTAGTCTTCATTATCAAAACCATACAGCTTATTTTTAACAATATTAAATTCACTAATCGCATCGTTCAACTTATTAACAAGTTCTTGTCCAAGTTGTTCTTTACGATCTTCCAAGTTTGCTCGTAAGACATCCAAGCGGTCTGTTGCACGTATCAATTCCGCTTCTGAAACAGCTTTAGAATCACTCAAGGCTGCTTCCAATTCTTTGAAGACTTTATTTCCCTCCGCAATCAAACCTGCTGCAGTTTCGTCAAAGTTATAATAGTGCATACGATTACGCATCTCAGCAAATTCTGTCATCACACGGTCTGCTTCTGCCTTATAGTAGCTAGAAAATTCATTCTTAATAACTGGCTCTGAAACTTCAACCACTTCTACTACTTGAGTAGCTACTTCAACTGAAATCGCTTCTACTTTTATTGGATTACCTCCCTCATCCAAATCATAGTAAACCTCTTTAGGAGAAACTGGCTGACCTTTTGAACTATCAATTGTTTCTCGCAACGAATCCCATTTTTTATCGATTTGTGATATTTTATCTGCATAATTTTGATTTGAAATTCTTGAATCAATCTCTTTTTGATATTCTTCAATCATAGGAATCTCAATTTTTTTGTTTAATTGAGTATATTTATTGTAAATGAATTCAAGATCTTTAATTTTATCATCAACTGCTTTAATTGTTGGCAAATCTTCTGCTAAAACAACTCTGTTCTTCGTAACAACATTGACAGTATCTTTATTTTTATCTAAAGCAATTTTATATTCTAATCTTAGTTCTTCAGCATTAGGAGTAGTTTGAATTAACGTCTCAAGTTTTTTTGCTGTACCATTCAATTGTTTCACTTTCGAAGTATATTCTGTCTCGTAATAAGTTGTATAAGAAATTAATTTCTGAAAGTTTTTAGAATGATGATCAAAATATCGATAAAATTCATCATAATAGCCATAGTCTAAGCGGCCTTGCATATATCCCATAGAAAGATTATTTTTAAAGTAAAGCGGGAAAGTAATTAAGTCTAAATTTTCAATTTGAATCTCAACGACATTATCAGCAAACTTGCAAATTGCTCTCTCTAAATTCTGAATCAACTGGGCATACTGTTTATGAGTTAGACTAGCAACTTGGTTTTCTTTCTTGGCTTTCACCTTATCAGTCTCTAAACTAACATTTTCTGTAACGTTGACATTTTTTAAATAATCATGGTGACTTAAAATAGTTTTCTTCAATTCTTCAACGCTTGTTTTATAGGCAGGATGAGAAAACTCTTCTTTAGAAAATAAATATCCACCCAAACCAAGCAAGAAATCAATTTCTGTTTTCTTTTGCTCAAAATATCCTCCAACATGATGCCCATAATTTAATGATTCCATTTGTGAGGTCAAAGTTTTGACTTCATCTTCATAATAATTTGTCACCGCACTTGCTGGTTGGGCCATTCCAAAAGCTGTGACGGCTAAGGATAATACTGCGACAGATTTGAGTGTAATTTTTTTCATTCTTTTCTTTTTCTCCTATAATTTTATTTTTAATTGTCAGAATGTAGTTGCAATGTTCGGATCTCGCTTGAACACTTTTCGTATTCTAGCGGAATTTGTTTTAGAAAACAATCAAAATCTTCCAGATTAATACATTTATTACCTTGTATAAAGGTTCTTTAGTTTATCTTAATCTTGTTTTGAAAGACTAAATCCTATTCTATCAACACTTCAACCATTTCTCCTATTCTTCTTAAACCCCAAAACCTTTCAATAACAGTCATTATCTATCACTTTATGTATCTTTCTGAATAATATTACAGAATACATCAAAACCACTATACAAAAAAGAAGACCGACTGATCTTCTTTTTTACTTATTTTGTCTTCTCTACCTTAAGGATTTTGATATCGTAGCTTCCTGCTGGAGTTTGAACAGTTGCTACTTCACCTGTCTTCTTACCAATCAAAGCTTGGCCAATCGGACTTTCATTTGATACTTTGTTTGCAAAAGCATCAGCACCTGCCGCACCAACGATATGGTAAACTTCTTCGTCAGTTTCTCCAACTTCTTGAACTGTTACTGTTTTACCGATAGCCACTTCATCTTTTGCAACTGCATCGCTATCAACGATTTCCGCGTAACGGATTTTTGTTTCAAGAGTTGAGATTTGGCCTTCTACAAAAGCTTGCTCGTCTTTAGCTGCTTCGTATTCGCTATTTTCTGACAAGTCACCGTATGAACGCGCGATTTTAATACGTTCTACGATTTCTGGACGACGGACCAATTTCAAGTCTTCGAGTTCTTGCTCTAATTTCAATTTTTCTTCCAAGGTCATTGGATAGGTTTTTTCTGCCATTATGATTTCCTTCTCTCTATTTCTGAAAACAAAATTATGCGGGAAACCCACATAACTTTGTTCAATTCTTTTAGTTATTAATCTGACTGTTTACATAGGTTGCAACGTTTTGTTCATGTTGCTCCAAGGTTTCAGAATAGTAAACAGTACCAGTTTTAACATCAGCTACAAAGTAGTAATTATTTGTTTTGTTTGGGTTAAAGGTCGCTTCGATTGCTGCCTGACTTGGGCTATCCACTGGACCAGGCATGAGGCCTGTATTGGTGTAGATATTGTAAGGCGAATCAATATTGGTATCAATTGTCGCATCTTCTGCCAATGTTGTTTTCTCACCTAATTTACCCATTGCATAAAGAATTGCAATGTTAGACTGCAAAGGCATGCCTGCGTTGATACGATTGTAGAAGACTCCTGCAATGGTACGACGGTCTTCGTCTGTAGAACCTTCTTTCTCAACCAATGAAGCCATGGTCAAGAGGGAATTAACGTCCAATCCCTTGGCTGCTAATTGATCATAGTAAGGTTTCAGACGCTCATCCATAGCCGCAATCATTTTTTCAACCATTTCTTCTACGGTTGTTGAATCCGTATACTCATAAGTCGCTGGGAAAAGGTAGCCTTCCAAACGATAAAGAACACCACTATCTGCTGCTGGGAGGCTAGCAAATAATTTTGGATAGGCTGCGGCCATTTTCTGGATAAAGGCCTCGTCTGCTACCAATTTCAAGAAATCTTCTGAAGTAAATGGTGTCTTGTCATCTGTCTTCTTAGTGTTGACATTGTTCGTCATAGCTTGGGCGATTTGTTTGATGGTTGAACCCTCAATAATTAAAACTTTACCAGCAATCGGCTCTTGAGGAGTTGCTGTTCCGCTTTCCTGCAAGGCTTTAGACAATTCGTCAACTGACATAGATTGGGACAAATTGTAGAAACCACTTTGGAAGTTATTGTAACTCTTTAACTTGGCATAGTAGTTAAAAATCGTTGCATTCTTAATCAAATTGTTTTTCTCAAGAATTTTACCGATCTCAAGTGTCGTAGAACCTTCTGGAATCTCAATTTGAAGTGCCTTTGTCGCCTTAGTATTGATTGGCTCGAGACTTAATTTGACATAGGCATAGCCTGCCACACCTGTTAGCACCACTGCCAACAAGACAACTGTTACAACGGTCATCACGATACGCGTTGCTGTCTTTTCTTGTTTTTTGCGGTGTTGTTTAATAGACGCACGACTTCTTGCATGCTTACGGCTTGCTTTTTCGCTCTCTTCTGCTACTGAAACTGGAGATACGAGTGTTTCTTCCAAAGTAGTTGTAGCTTCTGCCAGCGCGGCTTCATGCCCTTCCATTGAGAAATGATGTACAACTGTCGCATCCAAATCTTGCTCTTCTGAAAGAACTGGTACAACCTCTTCTACTGCTGGAATCTCTGATGCTACTTCCTCATTGTCTACAGCTGAAATTGGCTCTGCCACTTCTTCTCGTTCAAAGTTTGGAACGACTTCTTGGATCTCAGTTGCAGTTTCAATAACTTCCTCAGGAATTTCTTCTACTGAATCTTCTGAAACTTGCTCAACCAAAGGTTTTTCTGAAGTTTCTTCAAGTAACAAATCAGCTGCTTTAGCTGGTGTTTTGTCCATTTCTACACGGTCAACATCAAAACGCTTTCTCAAATCATCAACAGAAGGCATGGTCTCTTCTGCTGGTTGTTGTGCTAGACGTTCCTGTTTCAATTGTTCCAAATCTCGTAAAATCTGGTCCCGAAACGAGGATTTTTGTGTGTCTTTGTTTTCTAAGTTATCTGCCACACTTATTCTCCTTTCACACAATTACATGATATTATATCCTAAATAGGCTATAAAAGCAAGAAGAACCTTACTCTGATGGGCTTTCCCAGTACATTTCCACCCATTCTTCACCACCTAATTGGGACGACGAGAGACCCATTTCAGAAAATCCATTCATTTGGTAGTAGGAAATCAATTCTTCCTTACAAGTCAGACAAATCCCTTTAAAATGAGCAGCTACAGCAACTTCCTTGAGCGCAGCCAATAGGAGAGTCCCTAGCCCCTGTCCCTGATATTTTTTTGCAATTGATAAACTAGAAATCCCCAGATAAGATAAATCTCCCTTAGGCAAGGCAGTTTGTTCAAAAACAAAGTCCGTCAAACTAGATTCTGGCATAGGCGTCGCCAGTAAATGCCCCGCAACAACTCCCTCATCCTCTACTAACAAACAAGTCTGACCCAGATGTTCCACATAAAAAGACAAAACTTCACGTGCCATGCATTCCTGAGGCGGAAAATTCCCTTCTTCTAAGGCAATAATCGCCGGCAAATCAGCTGCTGTTACAAAACGTATTTCCATATTCTTTTCTCCATAGAAAGAACAGACAGCTGTTGGCTGCCTGTTTCAGTTTTATTGTACGTTGTTTGCAAGGTTGGACAAGAGTTGTTCAAAGGAATACTCATAAGATTGGATGTCGCCTGCTCCCATGAAGACATAAACTGCATTTTCATGATCCAAAAGTGGAGATGTATTTTCTACAGTGATGACTGCACCTTTTTTGTTAATCTTAGCCGCCAAATCTTCCACCTTGACTTGACCATTATCTGTTTCACGGGCTGAACCGTAGATTTGTGCCAAGTAAACAGCGTCAGCGTCGTTCAAAGCGCCAGCAAATTCATCCAAGAGAGCAATCGTCCGTGTGAAAGTATGTGGTTGGAAGACTGCTACGATTTCCTTACTTGGGTATTTTTGACGAGCTGCATCAATGGTCGCAATGATTTCTGTTGGATGGTGGGCGAAATCGTCGATAATCACTGTTCCATTGACTACTTTTTCAGTAAAGCGGCGTTTCACCCCACCAAAAGTCTTCATATGCTCTGCAACGAGTGCCAAGTCAAAACTAGCTACGTAAAGGTTCGCGATAACTGCTGTCGCATTCAAGATATTGTGACGACCAAAGGTCGGAATTTGGAAAGTACCCAATTCTTCTTGGCCATGACGAACTTTAAACGTTGAGCCAGTCGTTGAAGGCTGCAAATCATAAGCTACAAAGTCATTTTCCTCACCAAAACCATAGTAGTAAATTGGTGCTTCTGCTGTAATCTTGCGCAATTCAGCATCTTCTCCATAGACGAAAAGACCTTTAGTCACTTGTTTTGCATAGTCATTGAAAGCGTTGAAGACATCTTCTAGACTTGTGAAATAGTCTGGATGGTCAAAGTCCACATTAGTGATAATGCTGTATTCAGGATGATATGGCATAAAATGGCGTTCATACTCATCCGATTCAAAGACAAAATACTGAGCATTGGCCGAACCACGTCCTGTTCCATCACCAATCAAGTAACTAGTATCCGTGATATTTCGCATCACATGGGCTAAAAGACCGGTTGTTGATGTTTTTCCGTGAGCTCCTGCCACCCCAAAACTTGTGAATTGGCGCATAAATTGGCCTAAAAATTCATGGTAACGTTTGTAAGTGTAACCTTGAGCATCTGCGTAAGCAATCTCAACATTATTATCTGGACGGAAGGCGTTCCCTGCAATGAGTTCTACATCAGCAGAAATATTTTTTTCATCAAAAGGCAAAATGTCAATGCCTGCTTGCTCCAAGCCACGTTGTGTAAAATAATATTTCTCAACGTCACTTCCTTGAACATTATGACCCATTTGGTGTAACATGAGCGCAAGTGCACTCATTCCTGAGCCTTTAATTCCGATAAAATGATAGGTTTTGGTCATTCCATACCCTCTTCCATATGTGTTAAATTCAATTCCTGCGCAACTTGACGTTCCCGTCTCACTTGGCGTTCAGGATAATCATAAACTTGGCTGCGTTTCAAGAAATCATAAGAATTTCGTTGAAGGGGAGCCTCTTCTTTTGCCCGATCTTCTTTTTCCAAAGAATAAACCGCAGGCATGTCTGCTAAAATATAGCTATCTTGACGCAGTTTATCTGCTAAATGACTCAAATGTGTCATCTTATGCTCTGCTACTAAGGGCGCGGTCACTGGTTGACGAAGGGGCTTATGTAAACTAAGCTTTTCATCCTGTAGATACGCAGCTGATTTTTTGCGTTTCAAGTCTTCACGCGCCTGCTCACGCGCCAACTGTCCCTGTGTTTTCTCAGAATAAACTGCACGAGGTGGTGTCGGACGTTGGAGACGTTCTCGTCTTGAATAGCCACTTGGCTGACTAGAAAAGAGCGGTGGCAACAAGTCTTCTTGAGCAACTTCATGAGTCACTTTTTCTACACCAACCGGCTGACTAAAATCCTTGTCTTGATAAGGCCCTTTGATATTGCTGATGAGGTCTGATTCATCATAGAGAGTCATCTGCGGCGCTGGGCCAACTAGAACTTCATCATCCGCAATCAAGGGAAACATATTCTGTCGTCTCGTCATACACTTTTCCTTTCAATCTAGTATTATAGCATAATTAGCACATTTTCGGAAAATCTGGCTTAAGAAATCCCCAAAATCTCTCGTATTTCATCTACAGTCATGTTTACGCGGCTTTCATTTCCATCCAAAACAGTAGTGACAAGATTTTTCTTACTTTCTTGTAATTCCTGAATTTTTTCTTCAATGGTTCCGCGGGTAATCATACGATAAAATTCAACAGTCTCAGTCTGTCCCATACGGTGAGCACGGCTAATAGCCTGCTGTTCTGCAGCTGGATTCCACCAAAGGTCAACTAAAATAACCGTATCCGCTCCTGTCAGATTGAGCCCCACGCCACCTGCTTTCAGAGAAATCAAGAAAACATCGCGACTACCTGTGTTAAAGGCCGTCGTCATCTCTTGACGAAGATGAGTTGGCGTCGAACCTGTCAATTTATAACTAGTTAAACCAAGCTGATCCAGTTCGTGTTCAATAATATCTAACATCTGCTTGAACTGAGAGAAAATCAGCACACGATGATTGCCTTCCTTGAGTTGAAGCAATAATTCTTTCAAATTTTCTAGCTTGCCACTCTGACCATCAAAATCATCCATAAACAATTTTGGCGTATCGCAGATTTGGCGTAAACGCGTAATCCCAGATAAAATTTCAATCTTTTGGCGATTGATTTCAGACTCACTGGCTGTAGCCACCCGTTCTTGCATTTGGCGAAGTTGAGCCAAGTAAATTACCTTTTGGTCATCAGACAGTTCGTTGAGAACATTGACTTCAATCAACTCAGGCAACTCTTCTAGCACATCCTCTTTTTTCCGCCTGAGGACAAAGGGGCGAATAGTTTTAGCCACTTCTTCAGCTGACATTTTTCCAAAAGTTAATTTTGCTGGTAAAAGTCCCGGTAAGACGATTTGGAAAATAGACCAAATCTCATTGAGGTTATTCTCAATCGGTGTCCCAGACAAGGCAAAGCAATTTCCCACTTCAAACTCCCTCAAATGCTGGGCAATCTTGGTCTGAGAGTTCTTCATGACTTGCGCTTCGTCTAAGAAAAGATAGTCATAAGATTTGGCCTGATAGAGCTCAATATCCTGACGGAAAGAGGCATAGCTGGTCACTACAACTTGATGATTCTCCGCCAGCAAACTTTCTCGCTCTGCCTTATTGCCATAAATAACTGCCACATCCAACTGAGGAGCAAACTTATGGCACTCCTCCTGCCAGTTGTAAATGAGACTAGACGGCGCTAAAATCAATACCCGCGAGTCAGCTGTCGTATGACTTACTAGAAAGGCAATGGATTGCAGCGTCTTTCCAAGCCCCATATCGTCCGCTAAAATACCGCCAAAGCCATACTTGTCCAAGGTAGACAGCCACTGAATCCCCCGTTTTTGATAATCACGAATCTCCGCCTGAATTGGTAAATCCGGCAAGACCAAGTCCCCTGGGTGAGTCAGCTCATAGGCCATAGTCTGAAAATTCTCTGTAAAAGAAATGCGATCCTGACCCGAGAAGGTTTCAAGTAGTTGGTAAGAAGCCAGAGCCGATAACTGCAGACTGCCATTTCCAGCCGACTTCGCTCGTAAAAATGCCAAGGTCTGGCTGACCTTTTTACTCTCTTCATCGAAGACCAAGACACGGCCTGTTCGGCTAGTAAAATAAGCTTCCTCTGAAAGAAGCGCCTCCAAAGCTTCTTCTACTTCGTCTTCTTCAATCCCTGTAAAGTCAAAAGAAACATCCAAAAGCGAACCGCTACGGTCAATTTCTATCGTCGGCGGCTGCTCAACAAATAAGTATTGGATAGCATTTGACAAGACAACCTGTCCCAATCGCTTCAAGCCAGGAAGAGTTTTTACAAAAAATTCATACCAATCCTGCGCTGCTAAATTGGATTTCTGCCCTTGAAAATGCCTTGAAAAACCAGCCTCATGCAGAAGACTAAAAACCTGCTCCAAATGTTGATAATGATAAGCAAAGGGGAGTCTGTCCAACTCTTCTTGACTGCTAATCTGACACTTCTCAAATTTCAGCACAAGTTGAAGAGAAATACCATTCATTCCCTCTTTGTCAAACTGGAAGATGGGCTGAAAATCCTGGATGGTAAATCTCTTAGGCGCTGTGATTGTGCCAATTTTTCCAAATTCCAGGAGACTGATCGCTAACTTATCTCTATCTTGAAAATCAACTTGAACCGTTTTTCGTCCCTTGTCATCTTTGGACAAAATCTCTTTTACAGCCTTTATAATCCGCTCCTCTTGGGGCTGTACTTGGTAGAGACGGTTATCAACGATAACGTAGTGACCGTACAGCAGTTCCCGCTTAGGCTTCTCCTCAATCTGCAACTCAATCAGCTGGGGCTGCACCTCAACGCTAAAATGATAGAGTCCCGCATGGGCATCCAAAATTTGTAGCTCTACATTATCATAATCCACATTTTCATGATGAAAGGTAAAGGCTGACAAATCTTGCAAGAGGTCCAATCCTTCTTCAAAAAAAGCCAGAGGCAAACGAAGGTGACGACCAAAGTTCACCAAAACTTCACTTTCTAAAAGGGACTTTTCTGGAACGAGGCGCCATAAAAATTGCAAAAGATCCTGACTAGCATCATCAAAAGCCGTAAAGGATAGCTTTTCATAATAATTCTTACCAATCTGATAAGAAGCACCTTTTTGTACAATCTTCAAAAAAGCACCTATATCACGGATGATATAGGACCGCTGATCAGGTAAGCGGCTGATTTTCAAAGTCCAATCAATGTTTTGATCATAGAGCATGAGTTGCCCCTCAGCAGACAACTGATAACGCACTCCCACTTCTTCTTTAGAGGGTAAAATCTTATCTAAAAAAACACCGCCAAAATAAGTCCGTCTTTCTCTCTCTTCTTCTTGAGCACCAGTTTGTGTCAGGTTTTCAATAACCTCTTTTCCCTCTGGATCATTTTTTAAATAATATTCTACAGCTGCCAGGTGAGGACAGTAGGATCGTTGCGCGAAAAATGAACAAGAGCAACTGACCTTTTCTTCGTCCAGGGCATAGGAAAATTGCTCCCCCTCAATCTCAAAATCGAGACTTGCATGAGCAGATTTTATCAGCTTTAATTTTCCAGCCTCATAGAGCTCAATTCCCTCTTGACGGACCCGTCCCGGCATCATTCTGGCCATAGTTTCTCCTTTTCCTTATCTCTCTATTATAGCACAAGAAAAGGCTTTATTACAGGATTTGCTAGCAAAAAAGAAGGCCTAGACCTTCTTTGCTTTATCAAAAAATGGAGCCAAGGGGGATCGAACCCCTGACCTTTTGGCTGCCAGCCAAACGCTCTCCCAGCTGAGCTATGGCCCCGTGACTCCAGTTTAGCATAGACGAGGAAAACTGACAAGACTTGATTACTGGGTAAAATGGAAAATATTTTTCTCTAAGACAAATTGTAAGGCAAAGGTCATGGTTTTGTCGCCATAGAAGGTCACAATTAGCTTTTCATCTGTGAGATCCTTAATCTGTCCTGCCCCAAATTGAGGATGAACCACCATGCGTCCTCGGTAAAATTGTTTTTCTAGCACCTGACGGAAGGTCGGTAATTCTTCTTGAAAATCTGCTCTTCGTTCTCGATAAATAGCACATCTCGCAGAGCCCTGACAACGATTTTCCAGCTTCAAACATAAGCCCTTTTCAAAAAACTGGCAACGCCCTCGGTGACGCTTTTCATCACCCTCACTCCGCGTAAATTTCCCAACATGCCAAGAAGTCCCAGTTAATTGTCCCAATCCCATATACACACCTCTTTCAGATCAGTTCTTCTATTCTAACAATAAATAGGGAAAATCGCTAAATTTTAGTAAGAAAAAACCTCCCAAAGGAGGTTGGCTTCATTTATTTCCGCTTGCGGGCAATCAAGTGAATCGGTGTTCCTTCAAAGACGAAGGCTTTACGAATTTGATTTTCCAAGAAACGCATATAGGAGAAGTGCATGAGTTCTTCTTCGTTGACAAAGACCACAAATGTCGGCGGTTTTGTCGCAACCTGAGTCGCATAGAAAATCTTGAGGCGTTTACCCTTATCTGTTGGTGTTGGGTTGATGGCAATGGCATCCATGATGACATCGTTCAGCACAGCTGATGGAATACGGGTATTCTGGCTTTCGCTGATTTGCTTGATCAAGGCTGGCAACTTATGGAGACGTTGCTTGGTCAAGGCAGACACAAAGATGATTGGGGCATAAGATAGATATTGGAACTGGTCACGAATGTTGTCTTCCCAATTTTTCATGGTGTGATTGTCTTTTTCAATGGTATCCCATTTGTTGACAACGATAATCATACCTTTTCCAGCTTCATGGGCAAAACCAGCAATCCGCTTGTCATACTCTCGAATGCCTTCTTCTGCATTGATGACCATGAGCACTACATCCGAACGGTCAATGGCACGCATGGCACGCATCACAGAGTATTTCTCTGTATTCTCATAAACCTTACCAGATTTACGCATACCTGCAGTATCAATCATGGTAAATTTTTGACCTTCTGCATCAGTAAAATGTGTATCAATGGCATCACGAGTGGTCCCTGCAACTGGACTAGCAATAACACGGTCCTCTCCCAAAATCGCATTGATTAAACTTGATTTACCAACATTTGGACGACCAATTAGGCTGAATTTGATCATATCTGGATTTTGTTCTTCCACTTCATGTGGTAGGTTTTCTACGATTGCATCCAAGACATCCCCTGTCCCAATCCCGTGGACAGATGAAACTGGGTATGGATCCCCCAAACCAAGCGCATAAAAATCATAAATGTCACTGCGCATCTCAGGGTTATCAACCTTGTTAACTGCTAGGATGACAGGTTTATGGGTCTTGTAAAGAATGCGGGCTACATATTCATCCGCATCGGTAATCCCTTCTTTACCAGACACGACAAAGACGATGACATCAGCTTCATCCATAGCAATCTCAGCCTGGTGCTTGATTTGATCCATAAATGGCGCGTCAACATCATCAATACCACCTGTATCAATGATAGAAAATTTGCGATTGAGCCAGTCAGATGTCGCATAAATCCGATCACGTGTCACGCCTTCTACATCTTCCACGATGGAAATGCGCTCTCCCGCAATCCGGTTAAACAAAGTCGATTTGCCGACGTTAGGACGTCCGACAATCGCGATAGTTGGTAAAGCCATATGGCCTCCTTTATTTCAATAATTTCTGTTCTTTCAAAAATGCTGCTGTCATCGGATGTTCTGGATGACCAAACTGCTGAGCAATCCTCTCTGACCACAATTCCGTCTGACGAGCACCTGCGTAGTCTGTCATAACCTGGTCAAAATCCTGAATGACCTTTTCAGACTGCTCTTTGTAAACTTCATCAAAGACCAAGACTTCCTGTGGTAATCGAGGTTTGACTTCATTGTGCTTTTTAGGAACACCCAAAGCAATCCCAAAAATAGGATAAGTATAGGTTGGAAGTTGCAAAATGCTAGCAATTTCATCTGCATTTTGACGAATCATACCGATGAAGACACCACCATAGCCCATGCTCTCTGCAGCCAAGAGGACGTTTTGTCCCACCAAAGCTGCATCAACAGAAGTCACCAAGAGATTGTCCACACCATCCGCATGAAACTCCTCTTGATATAAGGTTACTGCTTTTTCCGCCCGATTAAGATCCCCTAGGAAAATCAAAAAAGTATCACATTTTAAAATCCATGGTTGAGGATGCACATCATATATTGCTTGTTTTTGTTCTGCCGAACGCACCTTGATAATCGAGTAGGACTGGAAATTTTTCCAGCTAGAAGCAGCTTGACCAGCCTCTAATATCGCTGTCAGGTCAGCAGCTGGAATAGTCTCCCCCGTAAAGGAACGAACAGAGACATGCCTTTTCATCAATTCAATAGTTTCATTCATGACGACGATTTCCCCCTTCTAAATGAAGTTCACGAGCTAGATAACGAATGCGCTCCATGACACGCTTGGCTTGCCAGGTTTCGTCCCCCGATTTCCCTGCTGAAAAATGTCGTTCCAAATCTGCAAATGAGAAATTAGAAGTGAAGAAAGTCGGCAAATTTTCCTGCATACGGTACTGTAGGATAACCTGCAAGACATCGTCTCGTACCCAAGATGAATGCTGCTCCGCACCAATATCATCTAAAATCAAGACTTCTGCTGTTTTAACTTCATCGATCCGTTCCTTAACTGAACCCGAACTAATGGCATTCTTAATATCCACAACAAAGGTTGGGTAATGAAGCATGGTCGTTGACATTTCATGACGAAGGGACAGCTGATGAGCTAGGTAGGCCATGAGATAACTCTTGCCAATTCCAAAATTTCCAAAGACATAGAGTCCTTTGTTATCACGTCCGACCCGACTCAAAAATTCATTAATTGCTTCGTAAATCGGCATACGATTGACATCTTCAAAGTCTAAATCTACTGCTGTGATAGACTTGAGACTAGCTGGCAACGAAATCAGCTGAATCCTGTTTTTAATAGCTTCTGCCTTGCGGTACTCGACCAATTCCAGCGTTTCTTGGTAAGAAACATCTGCGTACCCTTCATTCATAACCAAAACAGGCTTGTAACCAAGAGCAATGTAGGTTGGATCCTTGGCTAGGAATTTTTTCCGTTCATTGAGGTATTCAAAAAACTTAGAAAGGGAGCGACTGACCTCCTCTTCCGTCAAGCCATGCTGTGCGATAAAATCCGCCACTTCCACATCACTGACAATCTCAGCATAGAGCTCTTGAAATGATTTCCGTCCGCGATTTTCAGTTTTCATGTTTTCTTGCACTGGATTCATAGGTCACCTCCCTTACTTTCTTGCCCCAACATCTGGCGACGAAGCGCCTCCAGTTTTTCTTGATCTTGGGCTGTTTTTTCTTGCTTAACTTCTTTTTTGCTCCATTCAGGTACATTGCTACTTGTCGGAGTTTTTGAGTTTGGTTTGACAGGCTTTGTACCTTCACGTAGAGCTAATACAGCTGCTTCTGCCGAGTTTATGCCACGATAAGAGAAGTCATTGGCCACCTTGAGAGCATATTTTTCATTGAGATTGGCTGAATCTACCCGATTGTAGGTGTAAAGAACGATAGCGTTGATGACCTCATCAAGTAAACCTAGCTGCGCCATTTCTTTTAAGCAGGTTCGCTCAGTTGCTGTCATAGCTGCCTTACGACTATTTTTAAGCAACTGTAAGAAATCAACTGGCTTGTGTTTTTTACTTTCTTGAATCAATGAAAGTTCTTGACTAGAAAATTGCCCCTTGCTCACAGGTTTATTCTGTACTTTTTGTTCCATCCGCTTGGTGGAAATGACAAAATCAATCGCCGTTTCCTTAGCAACTTGATAGGCTTCAAACCAAGTCCATCCAGCTTTCTCAGACAAATGGTGTAAAGCCAGTGTATCTGCTTGTTCATCGTGAAAACGCAAGTAATCCCGTGCCATTAACTGCTTAAAAGAAACCATATCGAAGTCTTTTAAGGGCTTAATTGAAATCTGAACTTGTCCTTCCATTGAGAAAACATCTGAAAATTGCTTGGTGATTTTCTGCTCAATTGCGGGTAAATCCTGAGAGAGTAACTGAACTGCAGGTTCCCCAATTTTTTTCACGAGAAGAGAATGGTAGAGAGTATGTTTGAGAAATTCCTGCTTAGATAGGGGAGGGAGAACTTGCAGACGCACTTCCTCATCTACCTGATAAACGTCCAACAGTTTCATAGCAGACAAGAGATCCATAGCCGCTTCAACAGCCTGCGTCCCCAAGCCCAAATGATTGAGTACACGGCTAAATTTATAACGACCAGCCCCATTGTCATAAAAAGACCAGAGGTAATGATAGAGTGCTGTCGCCTCCAAACCTAGAATAGGCTGGTAACAAACTGCCAAACTAGCAAAATCTGGTGTCATCTGCTGACCAGCCAAGTAGGCATAGGTATCGTTTGGTTTCATAGCTTAATCCTGCTTTTTGTGCTTGCCCGATTTAGTAATCTGCTTAAGCAAAATTTCCAACTCACTGACATCCTTGAAAGAGCGATAGACAGAAGCAAAGCGAACGTAGGTAATCTCATCTAAATCCACCAGTTCTTCCATGACGAGGTTACCAATGACATCACTTTCCACTTCGTTGTCACTTTGGGCACGAACTTTTTGTTCAATGCGATTAACAACGTCATCAATTTCTGCACTAGAAACTGGTCGTTTTTGCGCAGAGCGGATAATACCGTTAAAGATTTTTTCACGCGAAAATTGCTCACGCGTGCCATCTTTTTTGACCACAACCAGCGTTTTTTCTTCTACGCGCTCATAGGTTGTAAAACGATAATCGCACTTTTCACATTCACGACGACGACGGATTGTATTGCCATCTTCAGCCTGCCGACTATCTACCACACTGGACTTCAAGCTATTGCATTTTGGACAACGCATCTTCTCTCCCCCATTTTATCATTATCATCTCATTGTACCATACTTCTAGGCATAATAAAAGGGAGTAAGCTGAACTCACTCCTCTTCCAAACTCTTTTTTTCCGCCAAGCGGTCATAGGTCCATTCACGAACCAAGCGATATAGAACTGCGAAAATCGGCGTAAAGAAAACCATTCCCAAAAGACCAAAGAGATTTCCACCGATTAAGGCTGCAGCGAGGGTAAACAAAGTCGGAAGACCAACGGATTGCCCCACCACACGCGGATAAATAACATTCCCCTCAATCAGCTGAATCAACTGAAAGAGAACAATAGACCACAGGGCCAAGAGCGGATTTTGCACCGCCACAAAAAGGGCACTAATCAAACAAGCCGACAAAGGACCAATGTAAGGCACAAAGGAAAGCACACCCGCCAAAATCCCTGCCATCGCTGCATAAGGAATCCCTGATAGCGAATAGCCTGTAAAAACCAAGAGTCCGATAATACAGGCTTCCACGATTTGGCTCATGAGAAAGCGGTCGTAAGTATCAATAATCACTTCCCCCACATAGGTCACATTCTGAACCACTCTTCTTGGAAAAATTGCATGGAGCAACTTAGAGGTCATATGCTGTAAGTGTTCCTTGCTGGCTAGAATACTCAGTGTGAAAAAGAAAGCCATAATCAAGGTTAAGACATTTGAAAAAATTCCCGAAACATTGCTTGCCAAACCTGTTAAAAACTTGGTAAGATAGCCCGACAAGCTATCCCAACCCGTAAACTTGCTGACATATCCATTAACCTGTTGCCCTACCTTACTTGATAGAATGCCATTTTCTTGTAGCGTAGAGACAAGCTTAGGAATCGCCTCATTGGTTACACTAACGAGTTGAGAGATGGTGGTCGTCAAGGTCGGCAGGATAATCATGACCAAGCCCGTTACAATCAAAGCAAAGGCTACCAAAACCCCAGCAATAGCTACGGGACGGCTGGATTTTTTTAAAAACGGCACCTTCTCGATAAGGTGCTCTAATTTTTTCATGGGAACGTTGAGGACAAAAGCAAAAATAGCTCCGATCAATAGCGAATTGACGCTTCCTAACAGAAGAGAAATCAACTTCAACATTTCCTCATATCGCAGCACCGCTAAGAGTACCAAGGCAGAAAAGGTAATCAGCAGTATTTTTTCTTTAAATGTAGTCTTCATAGAACTTCCTTTTTCACGAAATTTTTAACTATTATACACTAAATCTACCAAAAAATCAGATGAGAGAACCCTCATCTGATTGCAATTGATATTCCATTAGTCACGCATGGCATAGCCAACACCACGAATGGTTTTAATATAGGATAATTGACCTGGCAAATCTAGTTTTCCTCGAAGATAACGAATGTAAACATCCACGACATTTGTCTCCGTTCCAGATTCATACTGCCAGACCTTTTCCAGTAACTGTTCCCGTGTCATGGTATCCTGACTGTTCATCAGAGTCGCCAATAGGTCATATTCGCGACGGGTAAGGGAAATTAATTCTGCCCCACGCGTCACCGTCCGATTTTGAAAATCAATCTTTAAATCACGATAAGCCGCATGCAATTTCACCTGCTTACAATGCTCATCAATAAAATCACGACCACGGAAAATCATATCTACTTGACCAACCAAGTCTTGAATGACAAAGGGTTTTATGGTGTAAGAAACCGCATAAGAACGGATTTCATCACCATATCGTTCCGCTTCATCCGGCTCCGCAACCACAATGATGACCGTTGCTGGCTTGATTCTAAGAATACTAGCAGCCAAGTCCTTACTGGTCATATCAGATAACTGAAAACTCATGATAATAAGATCAAAATCTGTTTCATTTGCAAGCTGGAGCGCTTCTTGCCCCGTCGCTGCGTAATCCACAATATAGTCTTTTTTCTGCAATTCCATGGATACAAAATGCGACAGATTTCGCTCTTTACCTGCAATTAAAATCTTCTTGGCCATATCTTATTTTTCATCATACCATGAGTAATGGAAGATCCCTTCTTTGTCTTTACGTTCATAAGTGTGGGCACCGAAGTAGTCACGTTGTGCTTGGATTAAGTTAGCTGGCAAGTTTTCTGCACGGTAGCTATCGAAGTAAGTGATAGCTGCTGAGAAGGTTGGCACTGGCACACCTGCTTGAATAGCAAGACTCACAACGTCACGAACAGATTGTTGGTACTTAGCCGTTACATCAAGGAAGTATTCATCCAAGAGAAGGTTAGCCAAGTCTGCTTCACGGTTGTAAGCATCCGTGATTTTTTGCAAGAAACGTGAACGAATGATACATCCTGCACGCCAGATTGACGCGATATCTGCAAATGGCAAGTCCCAGTTGTTTTCTTTAGAAGCCACACGGAGCTGTGCAAAACCTTGTGCATAAGAAATGATTTTTGAGAAGTAAAGGGCTTGACGGATTTTTTCAATCAATTCAGCCTTGTCGCCTTCATAGTTAAATTGAGCTGGCTTTGGAAGAACCTTGCTAGCATGTACACGCTCTTCTTTGTAAGTTGAGATATAACGCGCAAACACAGACTCAGTGATGAGTGACAATGGCACACCCAAATCAAGTGATTGTTGGCTTGTCCATTTACCAGTCCCTTTGTTACCAGCGGCATCAAGAATATAATCTACGATTGGACCATCTTGACCTTCATCATCTTTGCGTTTCAAGATATCAGAAGTGATTTCAATCAAGTAGCTATCCAATTCACCTTGGTTCCACTCAGTAAAGATTTCAGCCATTTCGTCTACTGACAAACCAAGCAAGTGTTGCATAAGGTCATATGACTCAGCAATCAATTGCATGTCACCGTACTCAATACCGTTGTGCACCATTTTTACGTAGTGACCGGCACCGTTAGGACCGATATAGGTCACACATGGAGCCCCATCTTCTGGTGCTTTTGCTGAAATTTCTTCCAAGACATCCGCCACCAATTCGTAGGCTTCTTTTTGACCACCAGGCATGATAGAAGGACCTTCGAGGGCACCTTTTTCACCACCAGAAACACCTGTTCCGATGAAGTTAATACCTGAGTCAGCCAATTCATTTGAACGACGGATGGTATCTTCAAAGTAAGTATTCCCACCGTCAATTAAGATATCACCCTTGTCCAAATAAGGAAGAAGAGATTGAATCGTTGCATCAGTTCCCTTACCAGCTTGCACCATGAGCATGATACGGCGTGGTTTTTCAATCGAATTTACGAAAGATTCCACATCATAACTTGGTACTAATTTTTTACCTGGGTTGCTAGCAACCACATCTTCTGTTTTATCTGCTGAACGGTTGTAAATGGCAACTGTGTAACCACGTGATTCAACGTTGAGGGCGAGGTTGCGACCCATTACGGCCATCCCTACTACACCAAAGTTTGCTTTTGTCATGAGTTTGCTCCTCTGTAATAGTTTATCTTGTTTATTGTACACCAAAAGGGGCGATTTTGCAAATATTCTGTCAATTTCATTCTTGGTCAAAAAGCCCTTGTAACTGGGCAAAAGGACTAGCTGCTTCTTTTTTCTCCTGCTGACTTTCTTGGAAATCTTCTTCGGTCAAAAGAGTCCAGTCACTTCCAGAAGGCAAGTCTGCCCCTGCTTCTTCTTCGGGCGTTAAAATTTTCATCGGAATATTGAGTAAGATGTTGTCCGCTACGCTTTCATCCAAGCGAATTTGTTCATCTTCTACCACCAAGACCATATCTGCGTCCACCAAGTCTTTTTCCTTTAGGACGGATTCATCTGCCACAAAAATTTCATTAACCGTCACCGTTTCTACCTTCTCAACAGGCTTGAGCGAGCGACTGGATGCCAAGGTAATGGTATAGGACATGATATAGTCTAAGAAGTAAAAACCTGCTTCAAAGCGGACACTTCCTTGAGCATGAACAGCTGATAAATCAAGGATTTCACTATTTCGCGCCTTGAGCTCTTCCGTCACTTCTAGATTTTTCTCAAAAGAAATGCCTTCTGGATTTTTTTGAATATCATAAATATGAAACATGGTCCACCTTCTATCCTTCCAAGGCTGTCAAGTAATTGTAGACTTGCTGGCCAGCCATAGCGCCATCTCCAACAGCTGTTGTCACTTGGCGAAGGTGTTTTTGACGGATGTCGCCTGCGGCAAAAATCCCTGCTTGGCTTGTTTCCATCAGATCATTGGTTACAATCCAGCCAGCCTCATCTGTTATGTTCAAATCAGCTACCGCTTCTGTCATTGGATCTAGTCCGACATAGATAAAGACGCCGCCAAAGGCATGTTCTGACACTTCACCAGTTTTAACATTTTTCAAGACAACAGATTGAACCTTACGGTCGTCGCCCTTGATTTCTTCTACCACACTATCCCATATGACATTGATTTTTTCATTGGCAAAGGCACGATCTTGAAGAACTTTTTGCGCACGAAGTTGATCACGACGGTGAACAATGGTTACTGATTTGGCAAATTGAGTCAAGAAAGCTGCTTCTTCCACTGCAGAATCCCCTCCACCAACAACCAAAAGGTCTTGTTCTCGGAAAAAAGCTCCATCGCAGACAGCACAGTAAGATACACCGCGGCTGTTATATTCCGCTTCGCCAGGGACTCCTAGAAGACGGTGTTTAGCACCCATAGCAAGGACAATCGATTTTGTCTCCAAAGTCTCATCTTCGGTAATGACTTTCTTGACTAATCCCTCGTTTTCAATGCGAACTACTTGTCCAAAGAGGTGTTCTACACCAAACTTCTCAAGAGGTTCAAACATTTTTTCAGACAATTCTGGGCCTGAAATATTAGCATAGCCTGGATAATTTTCAATATCAGCCGTATTTTGCATCTGACCGCCGTAAATCCCACGTTCCAAAAGCGCCACTTTGAGGTTACTGCGACCAGCATAGAGAGCCGCAGTCATCCCTGCTGGCCCCGCTCCAATAATAATTGTATCGTACATATTTTCTACTTTCTAAACCTTAAACATGATGAGAATGCCGACAATTCCAAAAGCAAGTATCGGGATTGTCATAACATTAATCATCAACAAATCCATTAAAAACTGATGGCGGTCGTTAGCAGTCCTATCTAGCCCCTTCCCAGCTCGTCTTGCAAACCAAATCAGGCTTAGAAGCAAGACAATAATAGCTGAAAAAAGGAGACTTTGCAGATAGAGGCTTAAAATCATTTGCAACATATGCCCACCTCAATTAAAAGCTTTGGCGTTTAGCTTTACGCTCTGCACGTCCTTTAGCACGCGCTTCTACGCGCTTAGTCTTACGGCGTTTTTCATCCACAGCCCACTTAATTTTCTTTTTGTAACCTGGCTTGATTTTTTTCTTTTTCTTCTTGATCAATCCAATCATTTCCAAGTCCAGTTTCTCATTTGACTTTTCACGATTGGCACGACGGTCACGATCATAGGTATCTTGGAATTCGCCGTCTTTGATTTCCTTAGGTTGGAACTTGATATTCATCTTCTCCAACTCACGGATATCCGCATCATCGCTTGGTTGATAAAGAGTAATGGCAATTCCAGACAAGCCATTTCGCCCTGTACGACCGACACGGTGAACAAAGAAGGACAAGTCTTGCGGAATCGCATCGTTGATGACATGGCTGACACCTTCAATATCAATCCCACGCGCCGCTAAATCTGTTGCTACGATATACTCAAAATCCAAGTTTTTCACTTGGTTCATAATGCGTTTGCGTTCACGCGGTGGCACGTCTCCGTGAATTTTTGCCACTTTTAAGCCATTTGACAAAAGGTAATTGTGCAATTCGTCTGCACGTTCCTTGGTGTTGACGAAAATCATTGCCAAGTAGGGTTGCATGATTTTTGTCATTTGGAGAATTTGTGCATTCTTGTCACGACCTTTTGTCGATACCAACCAATTTTCAATAGTATCAGCAATGACAGTCTGAGTCTTGATTTTTTCCATGACAGGATTAGACAAATATTTCTTCAAAAATGGCTGCAATTTTTGCGGAATAGTCGCTGAAAAGACCATAAATTGCAAGTGTTTTGGCAAGCTAGATGCAATCTTATCTACTGTTTCTAAGAAGCCCATATCCAAGGTCATATCGGCCTCGTCCACCACAAAAGTTGTTGCCTTGTGAATCGCCAAATCACCAGATTTCACCAAATCGTAAATCCGTCCTGGTGTCCCGATAACGATGTGAGGCTGACTAGACTGCAACTTCTCAATCTGACGGTTCTTATCCGTCCCACCAACATAATTCACCACACGAATCTCTGTCTCAGAGTGGTCAGCAATTTGCTTGGCCGCTTGGTAAATCTGCGTCGCCAACTCACGCGATGGAGCAGTGATTACTGCCTGTACAAAGTCTTGATTCTCATCTAATTTTTGGAAAAGCGGAATCAAGAAGGTGTGTGTTTTCCCTGAACCAGTCTTGGACTCGCCAACCAAGTCACGTCCTGATAAGACAACCGGAATCAACTTTTCCTGTACTTCTGTCGCCGTGATAAATTGGATAGCTACTAGAGCTTCCTGAATGTAATTTTTTAATGTAAATTCTGTAAATTTCATAGTTTCCTCTTTTTCTACTTATTCCTATTATAGCAAATTTTTTCCTTTACTGGCAAAATCTGAACTGACCTTCTCTGACAAAAACAAAAACCAGCACTAGGCTGATTTTTTAAATTACAAATATAGAAAAGCTAGAGTGATCAAACTCATGACCAGACCAACTCCCCAAAGGAAGAAGTCAACTTGCCATTCCGACCATTTTTTAGTTTTACCAGTCAGGCCACCTAATTCCAAATGGTGATGGAAAGGAGTCATACGGAAAATCCGACGACCTTCCCCATATTTTTTCTTAGTGTACTTGAAGTAGCTCACCTGCATCATAACCGATGAGGTTTCAAAGACATAAACCAAGCCGATAAAGAGCAAGGTCCATTCTTGATGGAGGGCAATTGAAATAGTTGCAAGCATCCCGCCTAGAGCTAGACTTCCCACGTCACCCATAAAAATCTTAGCTGGCTTGTGGTTGAAGACAAAGAAGCCAAGAAGCGCCCCAATCATGGTTACACAGACAAGAAGAATATCGTATTGACCTTGTTTAACTGCAATAACTGAATAAGCTATAAGACTAATAGCAACCGAAATAGAGGCTAAGCCATCAATACCGTCTGTCAGATTAACGGCATTTGAAAAACCGACTAGCCAGAAGAGGACGAAAGCGATGTAGAGAATGCCCAAGTGAAGGTGATAACCGAAAATATTCAGTTCACCACCACCATTTCCAGCTACATGAACTGCATAGAAGACCAATCCTCCAACAATCTGCAAAATCAATTTTTGCTTTGGATTCAAACCTTCGTTGATTTTACGAAAAATTTTCAAGAAATCATCCAAAAAACCAACCACTCCGTAGAGCATGAGGATAAAAAGAACACCAAAGACTGCCCCTGTCATCCTATTTGAAACAAGAGCAAAGAGAAGACTGACCAGAATGGCTACTACCAAGAAGACAGTTCCACCCATTGTGGGGGTACCAGCCTTAAATTGATGTTGCTTGACATCTTCGTGCATCTGTTGACCTTCTATCCGCTTTTTCTGATAAAAGGTGATAAATTGTGGCATGAGGAGGACGGTTGCGACAAAGGCAACAATCCCTGCTAAAATAGCCGAAAACATATTATTCTCCTAGTGTAATGGTTAATTTTTTCAATTTTTTGAGAGAGGTGCCAGTGTCACTACTTTGCGCGGTAACCTTATCTCCACTTCCTTGGTAGGTGATTTCAATCCCCGTCCATTTTTCAAATATCTTGACATTTTCCTTGGTCCAACCGTACATATCAGGCAGTTCTGTAAAATCCGTGGTCAGTAGCAATATCTGCTGATCGGCTGATACGTTGCTGCCTTCTTTGACAGATACCTTCTTGATTTTTGAACCATTTCCTAAAATAACAGGTTGTACCAAATGGCGACGAAGATCATCTGCTGTTGTACCTGGACTTTGACCAACGATATTTCCTAATTTGTACTCTGTCTCACCGATGACAGTCGTCAAGGCTTGCGCTGGTGTATCCAAATTTAAACTATCCTTCAACAACATCGCTTCTTTTAGGACAGGATTAACAATTGATTGCCAAGAAAGAAGGGTGAAATTCGTTGGTTGCTGCAGGGTCACATACATAATGAACTGTGGATCTTCGGCAGGAATCATGGCTACAACTGAGTTGATGTAGTCGTTATTTCCTTCCATATAACCCGTCCCATCTAACTTGGCAATTTGGGCAGTCCCTGACTTAACAGCAATATCATAGCCATCTACTGTGATGACTGCCCCACCTGCCGCCTTAGAATAAAGCGTTCCATAATAGGGGTCTGTACCGACAGCAATCATATAATTTCGTGTCTGTCTAGCAGCATCAGCTGAAACAGGATTTCCCACCACTTCCTTCTGTGAAACCCGTGAAGTATCCGTATTGGGATCATAGGTTCCCGTGATAAATTTGGGTTCCAGCATAACCCCATCATTGGCAATCGCATTAAAGGAACGCAGCATTTGTAAATGGGTTACGTTAATAGCTTGACCGAAGGACGTCATAGCATAGGAAACGATGTTCTCTTCTGGCAACATCCCCCCTGACTCATCTGTCATTCCAAAACGTGTTGGAAAACCATAGCGGAATTTAGACAAGTAATGGAGCCAAAGGTCATCTCCCATAGCCTGCTCCAAACGTGTCATTCCCACGTTACTTGACAGGGCAAATCCTTGGGCATAGTTCAGGTATTGCGGTTCGCGACCAGTATTGACAGTCCAGTCTTTAATGGTTGCGTCGGCGATATCATACTTGTCATTATAGTAGACTTCATTGGGCTTGAATTTCCCACTATCAATAGCTGCTGCCAGCGTCATCACCTTCATGGTTGAACCAGGCTCATACTGAGATTGATAGAGAAGAGATAGCCATGAAAAGTCTTTTTCACTCAAGCCTTCCTTGGTATCTGCATCAAAAGTCGGGCGTTGCGTCGTCGCCAAAATTTCCCCTGTTTTAGCAGAAACTAGGGTAGCACTGGCATTAACAGCCTTTGTATCCTTGTAAAAGACATCCATATTGGTTTCCAAAGATCGTTGCAAATCAGCAGATAGCGTGGTATAAACATCCTGACCATCAATCGTTTCTTTTTTGATGTCAGCTGTATCTGGCAAAATCCGACCCTTGCTGTCTTTTTCATAGACAATCTCACCATCTTGACCAGACAAGATTCCATTCAAGGCAGATTCCATTCCCGTTTGACCAACCAGACTTTGTGAGCCATCATCATTGTCCGCTAACTGAGCGAGACCGACAAAAATACTAGCAAAGTTACCGTTTGGATACATCCGACCTGGGCTGGTGTCAAAATTAATCCCTTTAACTCCCGCCTTTTTCATGGTCGACTGAATCTCCGTCATGGTTGAATAGGAAATATTTTTCCCTGCAGTTCCAAAATAAACTTGGCTCAAATTAGGAAGATTCAACTGCTGGATGACAAACTCTTTCTTCATTCCCAACTTCTTGTTGAGAATTTCAGCTACCTTGTCAAATTGACTGCTTTGCACATACAGCGGTTCCTTCAAGGCCGAGACGTAATCCTTGTCAATAATTGCGTAGATCGTATAGGTTGTTGAATCCTGAGCAATCGGCATTCCTGTCCGGTCGTAAATTGTTCCCCGCTTTGCCTGCTTGGTAACCGTCATCCGATGGACTCTCGCTGCACCTTCAGATAAATTTTGACCAAACTTGGTATCTGTTCCAATGATAATCGCAAAATTTATCAAGAAAACAAAAAAGATAAAAACTGTCAAAAGAATGAGGCTTTGCCCCACTCTTCGACGGTTTTTAGAAGGATAGGAACGGTTCTTTAGCGCATACCGTATTATTCTATTTTTCCTATTTGCCATACTACTCAGCTACTCCGATATTGTTGTTATTAAAGGTCAAGCCAGCCTTCCCTGCAATTTCTGTCAAATGGTTCTTTCGAGTTAATTCATTGATAGCTTGCTGTGCGTCGCTTAACTCAGCTTGCTTGGCACTGATTTTTTGGTTGACCGTTGCCATATCTGACTGGACTTGCAAAAGACGGGTCTGAACAAAGACAATGCCAATAGCTAATACAAGACCTGAAAAAACAATACTAGCATAAAAAGCCTTTTCCACTCTTGAAAAAGTTCTAATTTTTTCCTCAATCACTCGTCTTGCGACATCTCTTCGTTTATCTTGTAACATGGATTTCTCCTAGTGTTTATGTACTTTTTTAGCCACACGTAATTTAGCAGAATGAGAGCGATTATTGGCTTCCAATTCCTCGATACTTGGCAAAATTGGTTTACGATTGACCAACTCAAGTGGCGCCTTCAAATCATCTGGAATGAAGGGCAAACCTTTCGGCACATCCACCGTACTGTATTCTTTGAATAATTGCTTGGTCAAACGGTCCTCCAAAGAATGGAAGGTAATCACCGAGATCCGACCGTCCAAAGCCAACAAATCAATGGCTTGCTGAATAGACTCATCGGCAGCGCCCAATTCATCATTGACCTCAATTCGGATAGCTTGGAAGATTTGCTTGGCAGGATGACCTTTTTTCTTGAGCTCCTTAGCAGGCTTAGCTGACTTAATGATGTCTGCCAATTCTGTCGTCGTCTCAATAGGTTTAACTTCTCTAGCCTGCTCAATTTTACGAGCAATTTGCTTAGAAAACTTATCTTCTCCATACTTGAAGAAAATACGCACCAAATCATGGTAGTCATAGGTATTGACCACCTCAAAAGCTGATAAGCTCTGGTCACGATTCATGCGCATATCCAGCGGAGCATCCTTTTTATAAGAAAAACCACGTTCCCGCTCATCCAGCTGTGGACTTGAAACTCCTAAATCATAGCAAATGCCGTCAATTTCACTTACACCTAGCTCCCCTAGACGTGACTTGAGATTGCGAAAATTATCCTTAATAAAGGTCACCATCCCCTTTTCAATAAAGGGCGCTAAACGAATGTGGGCGTTGTCAATCGCCGTCTGGTCTTGGTCAAAAGCATACAAATGCCCCTTGTCGCTCAACTGGCTCAGGAGATACTCACTGTGTCCAGCTCCACCCAAGGTTGCATCAACATATATACCATCTGGATTAATATCTAGTAAATCAACTGTCTCATGCAAGAGCACAGTTGTATGGTTAAATTCCTTTGTCATATCTGTTTATTATATCACACTTCCTAAAAAAGCTCCTTAAATTCCTGCCTTGAAAACTTTTTCAAAAAATATGTCAGATATAATTGACACACTTCTTCAAAAAATATGTCAGATATAATTGACACACTTCTTCAAAAGTTGTAAACTATCTGTATCAAATATAGTTGACTTTTTGGTAGAACACCAAAAAAATTTTATCCCAAAGTGTCGTGTATAATTGACACTATTCAGGAGGTCTTATGAATCGCGTTAAAGAATTTCGAACCAACTCCGGCTTGTCACAGCTAGCCTTGTCACAAGCTATTGGCGTGTCTAGGCAAACAATTAATATGATTGAAAACGACAAATACAATCCCTCCCTAGATCTCTGCATCAAATTAGCAGAAACACTAGAGACTGACCTCAATAGCTTATTTTGGAATAGGTAGGTGATTTGGATGAATGTTATAAAATGGATCTTTTCTAGTCAAGATTTACAATTACCAGAAGAAGAAACAATTATTAAACGCAGTAAAATCGTCTTGTATGCACTTCTGATTTTCACAGGAGCGGTGATGCTAAATAGTTTAATTCATAGCTTGTCAGGAAGTACTACGCCACTTCTCCTACTCTTGCTATCTACTCTTACCTTTCCACTATTCAGTGCAGTCCTTCAATACCAGAATGCTCTTTTCAAACACTGGTCTGATTTGGATGAAAAGATAAAGAAAACTTTACGCCTGCATTGGTACCTCATCCCTACCGTGCTTGCCTGGGCATGGCCGTTAAACAGCCTCCTGCAATATATTACAGGGAAGACATCTTTCTGTAATCCTATCGGTACCATTCCCGTGACCTTCCTCATTATCACTATCACTCAAACAGAAGCTCGTCTCAAAGAATTAGATAAAAAATAGGAGAAATATGATGAACAAAGAAACTTTCACAGAAAAGATGATTAAACGATTTTATGGTATTACTGGCCCACTTGATGAATACAAGCACCGCGAAGCTGATCGAATTGGCAATGTCTGCTTCATCTACTTATCTTGGTTGATTATAATTGGCAATGTCTTGGCTATCTTTCTTGGGATGAGATTTCCTGAGGTCGTTGCGATTGCCTATCCTGGTTTTCTCATGTTGGGGCTATTTGCCACCTTCTTTTATGTCATGATCAAATCAGATTTGACCGATATTAAAAAATTTGATGAAGAAGAACTCACTCCAGTCGAACGAAAAAAAATGAAGCACGCAGGACTCAAGTCCGGGCTCTTCTTTGGAATTTTCATGTATTTTTACCTTAGCATTCAAACAGCATGGTCAGACAACATCGCCTTTTTCCCACTCCTCCTAAAACCTCAATTCATCATCGGTGGAATTCTTGGTGGACTTGTCTTCGGCGCCTCTATGTCACTGATTGTCCGTGCTTACAAAGGAAAATAGGCTCAAAAGTTACCAAATTGGTAGCTTTCTCTTTCTTTTTTCTTAGAATGTGGTAGAATATCTTCATATTTAATTTTAACAGAAACTTTTTGAGGGAATCATGCCTATTTTTAGGACTAAACTAACCCCCACTCAGCGAATTATCATGAGTTTTCTTGGGGTTATTCTAACAGGATCTATTTTACTAAGCCTGCCTGTTTCCCAGCAAGCCACTTCACAGGCATATTACTGGGATAATTTATTTACTACCGTATCAATGGTCTGTGTAACAGGACTCTTTACAGTTCCCGTTGCTGAGACCTACACAACATTTGGCCAAATCATTTGTATGATGCTCATGCAAATTGGCGGGCTCAGTTTGATTAGTTTTATCGGCTTGTTTTCATTGCAAGCACGCCGAAGACTGAGCTTTATCAATATTGCAACACTACAAGAAAGTCTCAGCCGAGACGATACCCGTAACTTCCAACAATTTATCTTTTCTGTTTTTCAGTTTACCTTTGTAGTAGAACTGCTGGGAGCCTTGCTACTTTCTCTCCATTTCATTCCCAAATTTGGGCTTGCAAAAGGACTCTTTACTTCCTTGTTCTTGGCTATCTCTGCTTTCTGTAACGCTGGTTTTGATAATATGGGAGCAAGTAGTTTGATTGACTATGCGACTGTTCCAATCATCAACTTGGTGATTGCAGCTCTGATTATTATGGGTGGGCTTGGTTTTTCCGTCTGGTTTGACTTGAAAACCCATTTAACAAAGCAGGGACATTGCCGAAAGCTATCTTTCCATACCAAGGTCGTCGTTAGTTTAACAGCCTTTATTCTCGTCACTGGAACAAGCCTCTCTCTCTTAACAGAATTTAACAATCCAGCAACCATCGGTAACTTTTCTTTGGGACATAAGGTTCTCGCAAGTTTCTTCCAGACAGTTACAATGCGAACAGCAGGCTTTGCTACGATTGACTACACAAAAGCTAATCCGTTCACGCTTCTACTCTATGTCTTTCAAATGCTCTTAGGGGGCGCACCTGGGGGGACAGCTGGTGGATTGAAAATCACCACCTTCCTTGCATTAGTCCTCTTTGCTCGGAGTGAAATCCTTGGTTTAACCCATACAAATTTCATGTCACGGACCATTGACACTGTGACGATTCGAAAAACTGTCGCTCTCTTCAGTGTCTTTCTTATGACCTTTATCCTAGGCCTCTTCGCCATTACGATCACAGATCCTGAAAAACCACTTCTCTTTCTTATTTTTGAAGTCATGTCTGCCTTAGCAACTGTCGGAGTAACTGCAAATCTCACGCCTACTTTGTCCCATGCTGGGCAGGCTGTTATCGTAGCCCTCATGTTCTTCGGTCGTATCGGTCCTATGTCTATTCTCATGAGTATTTCAAACCGTAAATCTTCTCGCGAAGAAAATATCCAATATGCAAAATCAACTATGATCGTCTAAAAGGAGACAACATGCCTGTACAAACTATCGGAATTCTTGGCTTGGGAGTCTTTGGAACCAATATCGCCAAAACCCTCGCCAAATATAATAGCCATATCATTGCCGTTGACAACCATGAAAGCCAAATCAATCAAATGGAAGCCATTCTTGCTCGCGGTGTCGTGGGTGACATTACTGACAAGGATTTGCTTCGTGCAGCTGGTATCGGTTCTTGCGATACAGTTGTGGTTGCCACTGGTAATAACTTAGAATCAAGCGTCTTGGCTGTTCTGCACTGTAAAGCGCTTGGAGTCCCAAAAGTGATCGCAAAGGCAAAAAGTAAAACGACTCGCGAGGTTCTTCTCAAAATTGGTGCTGACCGTGTCATCTCACCCGAACGCGAAACAGGAATCTCTCTTGCTAAACACCTCCTCCACCACGATACAACAGAGTTGGTAGAACTAGATGGTAATATTTCTATCGTTGAATTCCAACCACCAACAAAATGGTTAGGAAAAACACTTGCTCAACTGAACCTGCGTCAAAAATACATGATGAACATCATCGGTTACCGCAGCAAATATGACAAGGATCGCCAACTTCATATTCAGCTGACACCTGATTATGTCTTCAACGAAGACGAACTCATCATGGCAGTAACAGATAATAATACTGTCGACCACTTTGAAGAATATACAAATAAGATCCTCTAAACCAGACAATTGTTCTGGTTTTTTTGATTGCAAAAATCCCCTCGCAACGATTTGCGAGAGGACCAGTCATTCTATGAATTCGGATCATCCAAACTACGACCATGGAGACCCTTTTCGCGTTGGACTTGGCGAAGTTTTTCAGGAGTCACATCATTTCCCTCTTCGTCCACCAATTTGATTCCTTCAACGTGGTGACGAACAGAACGACGGAAACCTTCAATGTATTCTTCGCGTAATTTAGCTTGCTCAACCTTTTCTTCACCGGTCAAGCCAACTGTTTTTTTCTTTTTGGCAAGCTCGTTAATACGAGCGATTTTTTCTGGTGACATTTAAGATACCAAGAGCGACCAGAAAGTGACTGAATTTTAGGAAAATCACTAGAAATCAGAATTTCTAGTGATTTTATCTAAATTCCTAGCTTTCCACTCGGGTTCAATTCCTTTCTCAATTTATAGTAAATCAATCTCCTATTTCGTATTCAACAAATTAAAGACAGCAACTTTCTTAGCTTTGGCAACTAGGCTGGCAAGGAGAGCCAAGCGGTTATTCTTCACAGCTTCATCTTCTGCCATAACCATAGTGTTGTCGAAGAAGTCGTTAATCACTGGGCTGAGGGCGAAGAGTTTGTCCAAGTTCGCTGCCATGTCGTCTGTCAATTCAAGTGAAGCGACAGCCTGTTCAAGGGCTGCTTCTTGGGCATTTTCAAAGAGTGAGTTGTCAACTGACACAGAAGCATCAGCTTTTTCTGCCAAGTTAAAGGCACGTGACAAGCTCTCAACAGCGGCCTTGTAGCCGCCTTCTTTGCTCTTTTGGGCAATGGCTGCGCTAGCTTCAAGAACGAGGCGGACCACATAAGTGTCTGACGCAAGAACCGCATCACGAATATCCTTAGCAATGGCTGAATCAATCATCTTCTCAATACGAGCTGAAATGAAAGTCATAACTTCTTCTTGATTAGCGTAAGTCAAGCTGTCAAATGACAAGTTGTAAAGGCTAGCCACCAACTCATCAAGTGGAATTTCCCAACCAAAAGCGTCAAGGATACGAACGATACCTTGTGTCGCACGACGAAGGGCATAAGGGTCGTTTGAACCACTTGGAATCAAGCCAACTGAGAAGAATGACAATAGGGTGTCCAATTTGTCAGCAAGGGCAAGAACGGCCCCAACCTTGCTTTCTGGAAGGTCACCATCAGCTGATATTGGCATATAGTGTTCACGAATAGCTGTGGCAACCGCTGCTTCTTCACCTGCAAGGAGGGCATATTTTTCACCCATGAGACCTTGAAGCTCATCAAACTCACCAACCATACCTGTCAAGAGGTCAAATTTGTAGATGTCTGCGGCACGAAGAACGGCTGCTTTCTCATCTGCAGCAAGACCTGCTTGGTCAGCAAGGTAGTCAGCAATAACTTTGGCACGGCCCATGTGTTCATGTAAGGAACCAATTTTTTCATGGAAGGTAACCTTTTTCAGTTTTTCAACCAAATCAGCGATAACCAATTTTTGGTCTTCATTCCAGAAAAATTCACCATCTTCAAGACGGGCAACAAGAACTTTCTCATTCCCTTTGATGACATTTTCGATATGCTCAGCGTTACCATTACGAACCGAGATGAAGTTTGGCAAGAGTTTGCCTTCTTGGTCACGAACAACGAAGTAACGTTGGTGGTTTTTCATTGAGGTTACCAAAACTTCTTCTGGAACATCAAGGTATTTAGTGTCAAATGAACCTACAAAAGCAGTTGGGTATTCAACCAAGTTAAGCACTTCGTTTAACAAATCAGCATCAATTTCAACTTGAACATTACGCTCAGCTTCAATAGCCTTGATTTGGTCAACAATCATTTGCTCACGTTCTTTAGCGTCAGCGATGACAAAGACTTTGCGCAAATCATCTTCATAAGAGTTGGCTGAAGCAATTTCAGTTTCTTGACCCAAGAAACGATGACCGCGACTAACACGTCCTGACTGAATATCAAGGAAGTCCATGTCCAAAGCTTGGTCATCAAGAAGCACTGTCAAAGTATGGACAGGACGGATGTACTCAAATGAGTTTCCAGCCCAGTGCATGTTCACTGGGAAAGTCATGCTAGCAAGAACTTCTGGAACACCAGCAAGAACTTCTACCACAGGTTTTCCAGCTTCATGTTTAGTGACGTAAACGTACTCTTCACCTTTAATCTCGCGGAATTCAATATCATCAACCGTCAAGCCTTTACCACGAACAAATCCTTGGGCTGCTTTTGAGAAGTTTCCTTCTGCATTCAAAGCAATCTTCTTAGATGGGCCTTTGAAATCTTCTGTCAAATCTGTTTGTTGGTCAGCCAAGCCTTTAACACGAACTGCCAAACGACGTGGGGTTGAAAAAGTTTGAACTGACTCAAAAGACAAGCGATTGTCTTCCAAGAATTTGGCCATTTTTTGACCCAATTGTTGCTCACTCGGTGTGACAACGTAGGCTGGTAATTCTTCTAAACCAAGTTCAACTAATAAATCTTTCGTCATGTGTTACTCCTTACTGGTAAAATGTTGCAAAAACAGCATCTAAATCTTTGGATGCCTTATCTAAAACGTGTTGAGGGTCAAGAATACTTGTCCCTTCTGCTCGGACAATTTGAAAACTTGCAAAGCCCATGAATTCTTCATAGATGGCTCTCAAATACATGGCTGGAAATTCATAAGGCGTGTAACGACCATTATCTGAATAAACAGACCCCGAAGCCTCTAAAAGCACCACGCGATAGTCATCTGACATGAGACCGACAGAACCATCTTCCGTGTACTTGAAGGTCTCGCCAGCAATCAAAATATTATCAATATATGATTTAGCACGGGCAGTCACATTGAAATTGTGCATGGGTGAGACAAAGACTTGACGCTTATGCGCCTTAAACTGCTCCAAAAGAGCTTTTGACTGCTCTGCCATTTGATCCTCAGCAGCGGTCAAAGATTCTCCTGCTCCCAATTTCTGCCAAATGGTCAACAAACCTTCCTTGGAAATTTCAGGAATAAGCGTATCGTAGAGGTTAAGAACCGTTAGCTTACTCTGCGGAAATGCCTGCGCAAATTTCTCACAAAAGAGGGACTGGATACGATGGGAAAAGGAATGGGAATTGTTAAAATCTGGATGACTGTTAATAATCAGCGTATCCATTAATCTTCCTCAGACAAAAGTTGCGCACGTGTCGCTTCATCCAAGAGTGGGAAACCATGTTTTTTACGTTCTGCCACAAAGGTCTTAGCCACCACACGTGCCAAGTTACGGATACGAGCGATGTAGCCAGCACGTTCTGTTACGGAAACCGCACCACGGGCATCAAGCAAGTTGAAGGTGTGTGAACATTTGAGAACATAGTCATAGGCTGGGTGAACCAAGCCTTCTTCCAAGGCACGCGCAGCTTCTTTTTCAAATTTCTCGAAGTTTTCAAGAAGCATATCTTGGTCCGAAATCTCAAATGAGTATTTTGAGTGCTCATATTCAGGTTGCGTGAAGATTTCACCATATTTAACACCTGGTGCCCATTCGATATCATAAACAGAATCCACTTCTTGGATGTATGATGCCAAACGTTCCAAACCATAAGTTACCTCAGCCGTTACAGGACCCGTCTGCAAACCACCAACTTGTTGGAAGTAAGTAAACTGAGTGATTTCCATCCCGTCAAGCCAAACTTCCCAACCAAGACCAGCTGAACCAGTTGATGGGTTTTCCCAGTTATCTTCAACGAAACGAATGTCGTGTTCAAGTGGATTAATGCCAAGCAATTCCAATGATTTAAGATAAAGTTCTTGGATGTTTGATGGTGATGGTTTCATAACCACTTGGAATTGGTGGTGTTGGTAAAGACGGTTAGGGTTTTCACCGTAACGACCATCCGCAGGACGACGTGATGGCTCTACATAAGCCGCATTCCATGGCTCAGGTCCGATAGCACGAAGGAAGGTGTAAGGTGACATGGTACCCGCCCCTTTTTCGTTATCATAGGCTTGCATGAGCATACAACCTTGGTCATTCCAATATTGTTGCAAAGTTAAGATAATTTCTTGGAAAGTTAGTTTTTTAGACATAAGTTTCTCTCTTTCTTAAATAATAATTTCTTGCGACATTTGTTAGTCAAAAACGATATTTTTTTGACTAACAAACTAGTGCATCGACTAGGTAAGTCGCCCCAGCGATTGCCGTTAGCTACTTAAAACTTTAGGTTTAGCATACAAGAAAAGAACCACGTCCTTCACTCCTATGCCATCTGACATAGGGGCGTCGAAACGCGGTTCCACCCTAATTTATTACTTCATTTATGTGACAAAAATACCGAAAGCGCCAGTTCATCAGGTAACCCGACCCGTCTTCCACTACCACGGGCTCGCTAGACAAGCGTCCTAAGACTTTCTTTCTTAGCGACTATTGTAGCAGAAAATAGGATATTTGTCTAATAATTATCTGCTAAAAATTGGTTTCATCAGGATTATAAGCCCCCGTCACGCCTTGGATAGCTGTAATTGATTCAATATCTTCAGCCGATAAAGCAAGGTCTTGGAAATCTAGATTTTCAACAATACGGCTATCCGTCACCGACTTAGGAAGTGGCAAGAAACCGTGCGCCCACGACCAAGAAAGGGCAATCTGAGCAACAGACTTACCATACTTTTCAGCCAAGGCAAGCATGGTCGGATGAGAGAATAATTCCCCACGACCAAGCGGGCTCCAGGCTTCAATGACAATGCCCTTATCTTTACAGTAGTTGACAATCTCTTCCTGATAAACACCTGGTGCTAGACGGATTTGATTGACCGCAGGAACAATTTTAGCTGTTTTCAAGAGCTCTTCCAAATGGTGAACCATAAAATTGCTGACACCGATTGTGCGGATAAGACCTGCTTCTAGCATATCTTCCATCGCTCTCCATGTTTCAGCATTGGCCGATTGCCAACGGTCACGAAGATTGACTGGATTTGGCCAATGAATGAGGTAAAGGTCCAAATAGTCTAACTGCAATTTTTCCAAAGAAGTTGCAAGCGCAGTTTTTGCTTCCTCATAACCATGGGCGTCATTCCATAATTTTGTCGTGATAAAAAGCTCTTCGCGCGGAAGGCCTGAATCCTTCAAAGCACGACCGATACTTTCTTCATTACCATAATAGGCAGCCGTATCGATATGACGGTAACCGGCCTTAAGAGCTGTCAAAACAGCATTGTAAACTTCCTCACCGTCGGCTGAATTAAAGGTTCCAAAACCCACCGCTGGAATGGTCAAACCATTGTTCATTGTATATGTTTTCATCTTCTACTCCTATTTGTGGCTCACTTTACGTGATAGGAAATCTCCGATAAACTGAATGGCGAAGATAATCAATAATATCAAGATAGTTGCTAGGAAGGTAACATCATAGTTGAAACGCTGTTGTCCGTAAACTAGGGCCACCATTCCCAAACCACCCGAACCAATGGCACCTGCCATAGCTGTATAACCAACCAAGGAAACCAGCGAGAAGGTTGTAACACGGATGATTTCTGGCAAGCCTTCACCCAAGTAAACCAAGACGATATCCCAGAAAGTTGCGCCTGAAGCTTCAGCCGCTTCAATAACACCGCGGTCCAATTCCGCCAAAACTACCTGTACTTGACGGGCGTAGAATGGAAAAACAGAAAGGGCAAGTGGCACCAAGGCTGCGTCTGTACCAATGGTTGTCCCTACAATTAACTTAGTCAATGGGAAAATCAAGGCCAAGAGAACGATGAAGGGAACCGCACGAAGAATTGATGAAACAGTATCCAAAATCCAGAAAAGGACCTTGTTTTCACGAATCCCACCAGGACCTGTTACCACCAAGGCTAAACCTGTCACCAAGCCCATGACTCCACCAACTGCAAAGGAAGCAAAGGTCATATAGAGAGTCAAGTAAGTAGCTGTCCACCAACCTGTCTGCCCGTCCCAGCCAATCTTGTAAACATCTGGGAAATTGGTTTGAATATACTGTAAAATGGAATCCAACATTTAGTTTCCCTCCTTCAAAATAGCTACTTCAACATTAGCCGTCTTAATTTCAGCCAAGGCAGCTTCAACATTTTCAAGCTGACCTGATAAGATGACGACCATTTCCCCAACAGGCGTATCATCCAAAATCTCAATATTAGCATAAAGAATATTAGCTGTAACCTGGTGATTCTTATAAACTTGATTGAGCAAGGGTTCGTCCGTCGCATGCCCAGCGTATTTAAGCTGAACTAATTTTTCACTAGCTTGCAAGTTGCAGACCACATCTTGTTTGTTTATTTTGACCATGGCTTCATCAATTCCTGTTGCAGTTGTAATAAAGTCTTGAGTCAAACTTTCTTTTGGATGTGAGAAAATTTCTAATACAGAACCTTCTTCAATGAGCTGACCATTTTGCATGACCGCCACACGATTGGCAATGTCTTTGACAATCTGCATTTCATGGGTAATCAGAACGATGGTCAAACCCAGTTTTTGATTAAGTTCTTGCAAAAGCGCCAAGATTTGCTTGGTTGTCTTAGGATCCAAGGCAGATGTTGCTTCATCTGAAATCAAGATTTTTGGATCGTTGGCCAAAGCACGCGCGATTGCGACACGCTGTTTCTGTCCACCTGACAATTGTGACGGATAGTTTTCCGCACGATCTGCCAAGCCAACCAAATCCAACAACTTGGCAACTTTCTCTGCCTTTTCAGCTTTTGATAAACCAGAATGTTTGAGGGCAAAGGCTACATTTTCTGCAGCTGTTTTTTGTGCCATTAAATTGAAATGCTGGAAAATCATCCCAATTTCACGGCGTTTTTGCCGAAGTTGACTCGGTTTCAAGACCACCTTGTCTCCTTCAAAGATGACATCTTCATCAATGGTAATCTTCCCCTTACTAGGTACTTGCAAGAGATTGACAACACGGACCAAGGTTGACTTACCCGCACCAGAATAACCCACAATCCCATAAATATCACCTTGATTGATGTGAATGGTCACATCTTTCACGGCTTCAATGGTGCGTTTTTTCTGGTGGAAGGTCACATCAATATGATCCAACTGAATCATTTTTTTACTCATAACTTGTGATTAACTCCTCAATTAGTTCAATGTGGCTAACATAGTCTGCAATACGGACATTTTCGTCGCCAGCGTGGTCACGGCTATTGGCATTGCCCATTCCAAAACCAGCTTGTGGTACACCAAGAGCATGGAAAACAGTATGCATCGGGCCAGTTCCTGGTGAAGTTGGCAAGATAGCCACACCTTCTGGGGTCAATTTTTTAGCCAATTCAATAACGTTCAAGATAGACGGTGCAGACATGTCGCTGCGGTAACTCATTTCTCCTAGGGTAAAGTCTACTTGAACCTTCTCAAAGTTATATTTTATCAAATGTTGACGAATCTTGTCCAGTACATCATGAGGTTCCAAACCTGGTACTAAGCGGACTTCCATTTTTGCAGAGGCTTGCGCTGGAATGATAGTTTTGACCCCTCGACCAAGATAGCCTGTGGACAATCCTTCAATGGTCATAGAAGGCTCGAAATAAAGGCGTTTGAGAAATTCCTTACGGTCCTCTACCAAGGTTGGCAAGGTCAATCCGTAAACATCCGTCACCGTTTGGCTGGTCGCTAAGGCAAACTCTTCTACTAAGGATAATTCACGTTCGTTAGGTTCTTGGACATTTTCATAAATGCCATCTACTAAAATGCGTCCGTCTGCAGCCCGCATAGATTGAAGGGCATTGAGCAAATACCAGGCCGCTGAGTCAATAACCCCACCAAAGGATGAGTGAATATCTAAATCCGCACTCTTGACGGAAACATCAAAGGTCACGATTCCCTTATTTCCACCAGAAATTTCCAGCTGGTCAAGAACATTGCGTGAACCTTGTTCCCAGACTAGCAAGTCAGCACCGACTAAGTGAGACTTGTATTTTTCTAAATATTTGTCCAAGTCAACAGAAGCCGACTCTTCAGCCCCTTCCATAATAAAGGTAATATTGACAGGAAGCTGACCGTGCTGTGCCAAGTAGCTCTTGACCGCCGTCAAGCGAGCAATGATATGGCCCTTATCATCATCCACACCGCGACCATAGATATGCCCGTAACGGACATCCACTTCAAAGGGTTTCCCTGTCCAAATCTGGTCCCCATCTGCTGGTACTGTGTCATAGTGATTGTAGAAGATAATGGTCTTGGCATCAGGCACTGGACTTTTGAACTTGGCCATGACAAAAGGCGCTGCATAGGAATCATCTAAGGTCACTTCGGCTCCTTCAGCTTCAAACAAGTCTTTCAAGAAAGTCGCAACCTCCAAAAGCCCGATTTGCTGGGCAAAGATAGACTTTTTCGAAATCAAGACTTTTAACACTTCAAAATAGTGCTGGATCAATTCATCCGACTCAAATTTTTGAATTTTTTCTACTTTTCCTGACATGGCTTACTCCTTTATAATAAGGCAAATGAGGCGTATGTGTTCACACGCCCCTTGTTATACGATCGTATTCCTGTTGTTGCTTTTTACCAAACTGGTTCATCCAAACCGTCTGAAGATTTTTCGATAACTTTTTTCACATCATCTGTGTGGTAAGCTTCGATAATTTTTTGGATTGCTTCAGCTTTATCAGATTTTTTCCAGTCTTTTTTAGCTGCAATGACGTTGTACCATTGCTCTGAATTTTCATCTTTTACTTCTTTGTAGATAGCATTTTTATAGTCCAAACCTGCTTCTTGTACGAAGGTATTGTTTACAACTGCTGCTGCTACTGATTGAAGAGATGAAGCAGTTTGGCTTGCGTCCAATTCTGTCACTTTCAATTTTTTAGGATTTTCTTTGATGTTAACAACAGTTGCCAATTCAGTACCTGATACATCCAATTTAATCAAGCCAGCTGATTGAAGGAGGTAAAGGGCACGGCTTTCATTTGTTGCGTCGTTTGGTACAGCAATCTCAGCTCCGTTTGGAATTTGGTCTACTGAAGTGTATTTGTTTTTTCCATTTTCAGTACCTGAGTAGAGACGGATTGGAGAGATGATAGTATCCGCGATTGCAACTAAGTCACCGTCATTTTCTTTGTTCCAGTTGTTCAGGAAGTTGTGGTGTTGGAAAGCGTTGATATCTACTTCACCTTCAGCAACGGCACGGTTTGGTTGTGAGTAGTCTGTGAACTCAGTGAACTCAACTTTGACATCATCGCCCAAGAGTTCTTGGATTTTATCCCAACGAGCTTCTTCGGTTGCGCTCAAGCCCATAACTCCAATTTTAACAGTGTTGCTGTCTGACTTACTTTCTTTCTTCGAACCACATGCTGCAAGAGCACCAATTGACAAGGCAGCAACCGCTGCTAATCCAAATACTTTTTTAAAATTCATAACTCTTCTCCTTTTTAAATGTGAACCATCTCTAGATACTTTCACATTCCTAAGTTTTTTAACTGTTCTTATCTTATCATAAACCAATAGCCCTGCCTAATATAGAATTTTTAAGTGCCACTTAAATTTCTTTTATCTCTTTTTTGTAAACGTTATAGTTAAAAACTATATCTGTTTTTGTAAAAAAAATCGGACCTTCATCCGACTTCATATTTCTAAAATTCTTGCACCAAATACTCAAAGAGGCGACGGTTGGCTTGGCTATTTTCCATGAGAAATTCTGGATGCCATTGGAGACCTAAAAGGGAATCTCCTTCATAGGCTTCAATCGTCTCGTCACGTGGATCTTTAGCTGTTACAACCAAGCCTTCTCCCAAGGTTTTGATACTTTGACGGTGAAGAGAGTTGACTTGACGACTTTCTTGAAAAAGACGGCTGACACGGCTACCAGGTCGAATCTGCAAATCATGTGAGGTGCCTGTCAAATCCTCCTGCCAATGATTTTCAATATCTTGATGAAGACTACCACCCAAGGCAACATTGAGCAACTGCATGCCACGACATACTGCAAAAATGGGCTTCCCTTGCTTCAAGGCTTCTTGGATAAGGGCCAGTTCAAATTCATCACGTTCAAGCGAATAATCGTCGCTATCAATGGATTTTTCTTCACCGTAAAATTTAGGGTGAACATTTTGCCCACCAGACAAAATAAGCTTATCAATCATGGCAACATAGTTTTTTGCTAAATCTGGCGTCCCCATAGGAATAACAATCGGAAGACCGCCAGCATGAGTCACGGCTTGAGAGAGATCTCGGCCTACCGCATCATAAACCATGCCTGACATGGCTGGTAGCACCTTGACATTTCCTGAAATTCCAACAATTACCTTAGCCATATCTAGTCCTCCTCTTTTTTGATATTCCTATCTTAACATGGGTAAATTTCTTCGTCTAATATATAAAATTTAAGAACAAATAAAGAATTTTAATAGGAAAAGCTGAGATTTTTATCCCAGCCTAGGTTTATTTATTTTTTCTAACAAAATGTCCTTCTTCTACCTCAACCCAGTCAAATGCTTCCGTCAAGGTAAAGTCTGAGACTTGGCTAGATAACTGACTTAATTGCTCTTTTGCACGAGCAGGATTCAGAGGCAGATTAGCGGCCAAAAGGTATTGGGTATAGGGATGTTGTGGATTAGCAAAAAGTTTATCCGCAGGTGCTAATTCGACCAATGCCCCCTTGTAGAGCACCGCAATCCGATCTGAAAAATGCTCTACCACTGTCAAATCATGCGAGATAAACAAATAAGATAATTGAAATTCATCCTGCAATTCTGCCAACAACTCTAAAATCTGAGATTGAATAGAGACATCCAAGGCTGATGTCGGCTCATCACAGACAATAAATTGTGGACGACTGACCACCGCACGCGCAATCCCAATCCGCTGGCGTTGTCCACCACTAAAGGATTTTGGTCGCTTATGAACGTCATTGCCACTGATACCAACCCGCTCTAAGACAGCCAAAGCCTGTGCTTCCGCCTCTTCCTTAGGCAATTTGAACAAGGGTTCTTTAACACTATCTAAGGCTGACAGGTAGGGGTTCAGGGCTGAAAATGGATCTTGGTAGATGATTTGAAGTGCTTGATTCTTCAATTCTTGATCTGTCAGACCCGGATAGGAAATTTGACCAGAACTTGGTTTTTCCAAACCTAAAATCAACTTAGCAAGCGTGGATTTCCCAGAACCCGACTCACCAACCAAGCCCAGGGTTTCCCCTTTATAAAGGTCCAAACTAACCCCATTTACCGCTAGGTGGCGCTGTTCTTGTCCTAGAAGATTTTTCTTGGCGTAAACTTTCTCTACATCACTTACCTGAATAAAGCTTGGCTTAGTCATGAACAATCTCCTTTCTAACACGATGAGTTGGAGTTAAGGCCACTAGCTCCGTTGCCCGCGTTGCTTGCATATCTGTAGTGACAGTGCTTGCCTCCAGACAAGCTGCTCGCAATAATTCCTGTGTATAGGAATGCTGAGGATTGTCGAAAATCTCTTCAACACTGCCCTCTTCCACAAACTCGCCTTGACGCATAACCTTCACTTCATCACAAAGTCCAGCAATCACACTGAAATCATGGCTTACGATAACAACCGTTAAACCAAGCGTTTCCTGCAACTCCTTGAGTAGCACCAAAATTTGGGCCTGAATGGTCACATCAAGTGCGGTTGTCGGTTCATCCGCAATCAAAACCTTGGGATTTGCTAATAGAGCCATGGCAATGAGAATCCGCTGGCGCATGCCTCCTGAAAACTCAAAAGGATATTGTTTGAGACGGAGTTGGGGATTTTGAATCCCTACTCGCCCCAACATTTCCAGCATTTTTCCCTGGCGCTCTTCCTTGGTCAAATTTGGCTGAAATCGTTTGAGCACTTCTTCTAGGTGATAGCCGATTTTTCGCAAAGGATTGAGCGAGGTCATGGGGTCTTGGAAAATCATCGCTACTGGAAGCGAGGATTGATTTTCAATCGGCAACCCTTCCACTTTGATGGTATCATAGGTAGCCTTCAATCCTTTTGGCAAGATACCTAAGACGGACTTCATGGTCAGACTTTTCCCACTACCAGACTCGCCAACAATTCCTAGAATACGACCCGACGTCAGAGAAACATCCACCCCTTTGACTAGAACTTGATTGGACTTCTTCCCAATCTTTTCAATTTTTAAATTTTTAATGGCTAAACTAGTTGTCACCGACAGTCACCTCCTTCTGTAGACTATCTCGGAGCAAGTCACCAAGATTATTGAAAGAATAAATAGTGAAGAGGATAAAAAACCCCGGTAAAATCGCCATATAGGGTGCACTTTGCAGGGTTGACTGGGCATTTTGCAAAAGACTTCCCCAGGAAGCCAGAGGCTGCTGAATCCCGATTCCCAAGAAGCTAAGAGCTGACTCGGTCATGATAGCCGAGGAAATGCTGGCTGACGCGGCTACAATCAAGGTTGGCAGAATGGCAGGTAAAATATGACGACGAATAATCACCGACTTTTTCACACCGATAAAGTCCGCATATTGCACATAATCATGAACCTTAGCAGCCAATGTTTCCGCACGAAGCAGACGAGCGATGGACATCCAAGAAAAGCCACCGATAACGATGATAATGGTCGTCAGACCTGGTTTCAAAAAGACACTGAGCACAATGACCAACACCAACCAAGGAATAGAAGACAAGCCATCCACTAGTCGCATGAGAACATTGTCCACTTTCCCTCCGAAAAATCCAGCAATAATCCCAATCACACTCCCAATGGTCACAGAAGCCAACATGGCTAAAACGCCAACCAAGAGCGACACACGTCCTCCATAAACAACGCGAATAAAGTAGTCTCGCCCAACATTATCTGTCCCAAAAATGTGCTCTAAACCGGGCGCTTGATTCATCTGACTGACATTGGTTGCATTAGGATTAATAGGAATAAGTGGTGCCACCAAAGACAAAATCAAAATAAGCAAGAGAAATCCCGCTGAAAAAAGGTAGAGAGGCGAAGCCAGTAACTCTTCTTTGAGATGTTTCAAAAATGTCATCCCTGACCTCCTTTCGTAATGCGTGGATCAACAAGTGAATAGAGAATATCGGATAAAAGATTACCCAAAATCACCAGAATAGCTGATAAAAGCATAGCTGCCATGATAACAGGATAGTCCAAACTCCGCGTCGCCGTCGTCAGATAGGGACCAACACCTGGCCAAGCAAAAATCGTTTCCGTAATCAAGGCTCCCGTTACCAACATGGGCAGAGCCATACCGATTTGCGTCACGATAGGAATCAAGACATTACGCGAAATATGTTTGCCAAAAATAGCCGCGCGCGAAGCCTGAAAAGCCTCCTGCACCGTCACATAGTCCTTATCCACTTCGACAATCGCTGCCGTTCGAATATAACGAATCAACTCTGGCATAAAAGCCATGGTCAGCGTGATATAGGGCAAAGTGAAATGAGCAAGAAAGTCTCCTAACTGCCCTTCTTTGCCCAAGGTATACATGCCGATAAATGGCAAAGCATTGAGACGATAGCCAAAGATATAAATCAAAATCATGGCAAACCAAAATGTTGGCACTGCAATCCCAAAGGAAGCAAAGCCATCAATGAAGCGGTCTGCCCATTTCCCACGATTGGCTGCAGACACCAAGCCCAAGACTATGGCCAAAACCAAGGCTGTCAGATAGGCTGGTAAGACTAAGGAAATTGTATGAGGAATTTTTTCTGCCAAATCTGCAGCAATACTATGCTGGGTCAAGAGCGAGTTTCCAAAATCACCCGTCAAAATCCCCTTGAGCCAAATCACATACTGGCTCAAAAAAGGCTGATTGAGACCGTGCTGCTCCTTCAAAATCTCTATCTGCTCTGGCGTCATATTGGGTGTTGTCAAAGAGTCAATGACATCATAGGGTGCCAGCTGAATCAAAGAAAATACGATAAAGGAAATAACCAAAAGCAAGGGGATGGCTTGGGCAATTCGCTTTAAAATATAGTTGAACATTTTTTCTCCTATAAATGCCTAAAACTGGAGCAATGTCCAGTCTCAGGTCTATGATTTTGTCCGTCTTAGTTTTCTACTGTCAATTTTGACGGATCTTCAAAAGTATAAATTGGAATCAAACCAGCTTTTTCAACGTTTCCAATCCGTTTGTTAACAGCCAAGATTTTCTTGTTGTCAACGATTGGGTAGATAGCTGCTTGATCTGCCAAACTTGCTTGCAAATCATCATAAATCTGATGACGTTTTTCCTTGTCCAATTCAACAGCACCTTGGGCAAAGAGCTCATCTACCTTGCTCGAATTCAAGTGGAAGTAGTTTGAACCACCGCCTGTTTTGAAGAGGCGAGCGTATTGGTCAGGGTCATTTCCCATGATATAACCATTCAAGAAGAGGTCATACATGGTTGAGTCTGGTTTGCGAATTTCAGTTGAGATAGCTGTTGAGTCACCACCAGCCAATTCGACGGTAATACCAACTTTGGCCAATTGTTCTTGAATCAAGGTTGCTTGCAAGGTTTGAGCAGCGTCAGAAGCTGAGTAGGCCAAATTGAGTTTCAAGTTAGAAACGCCTGCTTCTGCCAAGAGTTTTTTAGCCTTATCTACATTTTGGCTGTATTTCTCAACCTTCTTAGTCTGGTAAGGATTGGCAACTGGTAAGAATGAGTAAGGTGTTTCATAATATTCTTTGTCCAAATAAGCCGCTTGGTTCATCTCATCCTTATTGAGAGCGTAGAGAACCGCTTGGCGCACGCGCACATCTTTCAACTCATCAGTCAGAGTATTCAAGCCCATGTAGCCAACTCGATTTTCTGTATAGGCATAGGTCGCAATACTATTTTTATCCAAGTCTGCAATATCTGTTGGCAAGACGAAAGCTGCATCGACTTCACCTGTTTGAAGGGCAACTTTTGTGGTATCTGCGCTGGTGATAATTCGTAACACAAGATTTTCAATGCTCGCCTTATCCTTATAGTAATTCTCATTGGCTGCCAACTTGATGTACTCACCGTGCTTGTATTCAACCAGTTTGTAAGGACCAGTCCCCACTACATCATTGGTCAATTGGCTAACTGAGAAATCTGGCTCATCATTGTAGGCATGTTGAGGAATGATATAGGTTTCTGTAACGATATTATCCAAGGCCGCTGCACTGACAGACGGAAGGATGAATTTAACCGTGTAATCATCTACCTTTTCTACGGTAACCGGCTTGTCATTGATCCAAAGACCATCAGCATTGCCATTTTCTTTTTTCACTTTTTGCTCATAGGTAAAGACTACATCATCCGCTGTAAATTTCTCACCGTCTGACCATTTGACATCTTGACGCAATTTAACTGTAATGCTGAGACCATCTTCAGCAATGTCATAACCATCTGCCAATTCATTGACATAAGAACCGTCTGCTTCCACACGGACGAGCGGTGAATAGACCATATTTGCAAAGGTCAAGCCCCAGCGGTCACTCGTATTAATCGGATTTGTTGAACTCGGATCTCCATTGATGGCATAAGTAAAGGTATCTGAGCTTGCTGCTGAACGAGAGGAACTTGTCTTGCTACTATTGCCTGATCCACAAGCTGCTAGAGCCAAAACGGCTACAGCTGAGAGAAGGCTTGCTACTATTTTTTTCTTCATGTACTCTCCTTAAACTTTTCTTAATTGATATGGTCCTTATCTTAACAGTTTCACTAGTTCTTGACAAATATATAGTTTTAAAGAGTAATTAAAAAATTTTAATCGCTAAATAATTGACACAAAAATAGGGAGCAGACTCAGTCGTCTTCCTCCCCACTAACAAATAGCCTAGTTTATATCTTTTCGTAAGATAGGCATGTCACTCAATTTAACATTGGAAAATGCTGTGTAAAACTTCTCTGCCTCTTCATTATCAGCCCGAATCAAAAAATACTGATTTACCTGATTATCAACACAGATAGCCTCGAATGTTTTAAATAAGTATTGCGCAACTCCCTTGTGGCGATAGGCCGGTAAAACATATACCCAATTGACATAGGCCATTTTATACTGGTCTTGTATACAGGTATAAAAATGATATTCTAGTCTTCCGATAACTTGGTCCTGCTCAAAAGCTAGTAATGACTTGCAGACTTCGCTAGACTCTTTAGCTAGGGCTTCTACTATCTCTTTCTCATCAACAATATCCGTTGTCATCATTTCAGGCTCTAAGGAGAGAGCTAACTGTAAATAGTCTAAATACTTGCCCACATTTTGAAGTGACAATGTTTCAATCCTCATATTTTCACCCTTTTCAACTGTCCCATTGTTCTATGAAGTATTCCAAAAAAGCCAAGGAATATTCCCCAGCTTTTTCTCTCTTTAAAATCCTTCTACGTTTGTGTAGATTTTTTGTACGTCTTCATCGTCGTCCAAGGCATCATAAAGTTTTTCAAACGTTGCCAAGTCGTCGCCTTCAAGCACTACTTCTGATTGAGGAATCATTTCCAATTCAGTCACTTGGAATTCTTCAATACCGTTGGCACGAAGGGCTTCAATTCCTTTGTGAAGATCAGTTGGGGCAGTGTAAACAGTGATTGTACCATCTTCTGCTTCCACATCATCTACTTCGACATCTGCTTCCAACAATTGTTCAAAGACAGCATCCGCATCATCACCGGCAAAGACGATAACCCCTTTTTTATCAAAGAGGTAAGACACTGAGCCAGATGCACCCATGTTACCACCGTTTTTTCCATAGGCAGCACGAACATTAGCCGCAGTACGGTTGACATTTGATGTCAATGTGTCCACGATAATCATTGAACCGTTTGGTCCAAAGCCTTCGTAACGACCTTCCACGAAAGTCTCATCTGTATTTCCTTTGGCTTTGTCGATGGCTTTATCAATTACGTGACGTGGCACTTGTGCTTGTTTTGCACGGTCCACAACGAATTTAAGGGCAGCATTTGTTTCTGGATCTGGATCACCTTTTTTAGCTGCTACATAGATTTCTACACCAAATTTTGCATAAACTTTTGAGTTAGCACCGTCTTTAGCTGTTTTCTTAGCTACGATATTGGCCCACTTACGTCCCATGGGATTCACCTCATCTATATTTGTTTTTTCTTATTTTGAAAATAGCAGAGCTAGTTTCAGACTGCCCTATTATACCACATTCTTTCAGTTTTGAGAAGAAAGGAAATGGTCTCAACTATACAGTTGACATGTATAGTCTGATGATATATAATACAATTATAAAGTTCAACTGTATAGAAAGATAAAAATCCATCACTATGAAACGAAATAAATATTTACCACTGACCGAAACCACCTACTATATCCTGCTGGCACTTTTAGAGCCTGCTCACGGCTATGCAGTCATGCAGCAGGTGGAAGAAATGAGCGACGGTGATGTCAAAATTGCTGCCGGAACCATGTACGGAGCCATTGAAAACCTATTAAAAACTGGCTGGATTGTCGCTGTTCCTAGTGAAGACAAGCGTCGGAAAGTCTATCAAATAACAGCTAGTGGCAAGGAAATGCTTCAGTTAGAAACGGACCGCATCCGTAAACTAAGCAGCATTGCGCAAAAATTAAATTTTTAGGAGTTTATCATGAAAAAGCACAAAATTTTTACCTCATTGCAAGACGAAGAAAATTGGATCAACAGTATCCAAGCTCAAGGCTATCGACTGACTAAGGTCAATCCTTGGTTAGCCAGCTATACCTTTGAGCCAAGCCAAACAGAAACACAAGCTCTTATCCGCTTAGATTTTCGCGAAAGTTTTAAAAAGGAAGCCTACTTAGACTATCTGACCCTCTTTGCGGATAGTGGCTGGCAACTGATTGCCGGCAGTCGCTTTAGCGGAACCCAGTATTTTCGCCAGACAGAAAAAGCTTCGTCTGACCAAATTTTTTCTGACAGCGAATCTAAAAATGCCTTCTACACTCGTTACCGCAACTTTGCCTACAGCTATTTTCTTGTCTTTTTATCCATCTACTTTTCACAGACAACTGTGATGCACCAACACCATTACCAATTCTTTGCACCTAAAACCTGGTTCCTTACTCCTGGTATCTGGGACAGGCAGGGGTATCATTTTTGGGTTTCCTTTTTATTTGAACTTCCCTTTGCTATTGGAAGAAGCGGTATCTTCTCTTATTTCTTCCTTATCCTTGCTATTTTTTATTTCCAAATTGCCTATAAAAGCAAAACAAAAAAGAGTTGAGAAATGTCTCAGCTCTTTTTAGATGATAATCCCCTCCAAATGGTCCAGTTCATGTTGGACAATCTGGGCTGGAAAATCTTTTAAGGTCAACGTTTGCTTCTTCCAATCTTGATTGAAAAAGCTGACTGTGATTTCTTGATAACGTGTCGTCGGACGGCTACCAACCAACGATAGACAGCCCTCTTCTGTCTCATAAGGACCAGCCTTGCTGAGAAGAACTGGATTGTACATAACCAAATTGGTAAAACCCATATTGACAATGATAATCCGTTTCTGCACTCCAATCATGTTGGCTGCCATACCTACACAATGCTCCTGATGAGCCCGCAAGGTATCTTGCAAGTCAATCCCGACCTGTAAATCCGCCTGCGTCGCCACTTGTGACGGCTGTTGGAGAAAGAAAAAATCTTTCATAATTGGTTGAATCATCGCATCTCCTATTTTATTTTGCTCTGTGCCTTATGCAAAGCAGTAACAACTGGATTTAGTCGATAAAGCTGTGCATCAGCGTCTGTCATAATCGCTAAAATATAAGGACCACTTTTTGCATAGACGATTCCAGCATCACTAGCTGCGTGATAGCCTGGATAAGCAATCCAACCCGCTTTTGATTGCGTTCTATATTGGTCGCCAAGCACTGACTTGATGGGCGATAAATTTGGATTTTCAAACCAAGTACCGACTTGTTGACCAGTCTTACCATTCGTAAAATAAGTATAATTGCGTTGCCATAATTTATGTAATTCGCGACTACTGTAATATGGATAAAGAGCATCTACAACACTTTCTCGTACGCCTGCTTCTCTTGTCCAAGCGCGTAAACTAGAATCTCCATATGTATCTACACGTAAAGACCAGTAACCTTCATTGCTAGAATATTGCAAAACAGATTGCATCATAGCCTTTGAATAACGAATGGACATTGGATTTTTTGCCGCCAGACTTGCAACAAATGGCCCTTTCACGGTACTAGCAGCATAAAACTTTTGATCTGCATTAAATTCTAGACCTTGCTTCGTACGAACATCAACCATGATAAATCCTAATTGATAGCCCACATTTTGTATACTTCTAATAGCCTTTAATAAGTCTTTTTTGGTATCATAATCAATCTGATAGCCACCTATAGACTTAATTTGTGCAGCCAAGGCCTCATCGGCTGCATACTGTGTCCGAATTGGTTGACCTAAACGAACCGCCTGAAACTTAACACCTTCCTGACGCCAACCATGTTGTCGCAAAATATTGTACTCATTTTTATCTGTTGTCCAATGGTGGAGACCACGAAGTACTTGATTGTAGATGCGATAAATCGAAACCTCTCCCCCAGAATAAAATACTGGGCGACCATTATTATCCTTCGTCCAGCCATGTTGAAGGGTTAAGACATTCACTTCATTTGTATCTGTTGTATAGAGATGATTTTGCAATCCACGATTATAAAGACGGTAAACTGGAACTCCCTCGACTGGTGCAAACCAAGCAATCCCTTCATAGCCCCAGCCATGTTTTTCATAGAGAACAGTTTTCTCATTAGCATCCGTGGTATAAAGATGTTCTCCATTTTGAGAATTATACAAACGATAAACAGGTTTGCTTTCAATTTCTTTAGCTAGTGTAGCACTTTCTTCCTCGTTTTTTTCAGACTCAGTTGCTGGACTTGGAGTTGATGAGTCCCCTGTATCAGATGAAGGGACGGGCACAGAGTCATCAGACGTTAGCGCTGGCTCCTCTTGACTACTACTCTCCATCGTATCCGGATTAGTTACCGTCGTTCCTTCCGCATCCTGATCACTTGTAGAGTCCTCTTCCAATTCTACAGCTACTGTAATTTCATCTGCTTCTACAGCTTCTACAGGAACAGATGAAGAAGGTTGTGTGGCACTCTCTGTTCCTCCATTGCTCACTTCTCTTGCTGCGACAAAGTGGGAAGAGCCCAGTAGCATGATTCCAACCAGACTAGCTAAGGCAAAATAGAGCCACCGATGGATAATCTTGTCCATTTTAAAACAATCTCCTAAAAAATTTTACCTCTTCATTATATGCCACTTGATTCGTTTTGTAAATAGAGAAACCGCCCTGAAAGGCGGTTCTTTTATACTGCACAAACTACAGACAGTTGTAGTAAGCGACGTTTAAAACATATTAGGCTGCACTGATAAGCACTTGATTATCCACCAAATCAGCCTTAAGGTGCTGGGCATCTGTATGGTCTAGGTAAAAATCAGTGACCTTATCACGAATTTGATTTTCAATGACGCGACGGAGGGGGCGTACTCCCATGGTTTCATCATAACCTTCTTCAATCAAGTGCTGAACAACTTCATCACTGACCGACAAAACCAAACCTTTCTTGGCCAACGTCTGATTAACTTCCTTAAGCATGAGGTCTACAATCGCGCGCAGGTCTTCCTTGGTTAGTTTGTGGAATTCAATCACGCCGTTGAAACGATTGAGAAATTCAGGACGGAAGTAGGGTGCAATCCGCTCCATGATAGACAGCTCTGCCATTTCCCCAGAAGGATCATAGCCAAAACCAGCATTGGACGTCGCGATAATCACGGTGTTCTTGAAGTTAACGGTATTACCCTGACCATCTGTCAAATGGCCGTCATCCAAGACTTGGAGGAGAAGGGTAATGACCTGAGGAGCCGCCTTTTCAATCTCATCCAAGAGAATGATAGAGTACGGATTGCGGCGCACGCGCTCGGTCAAGGTATGCGAGTTATCATCGTAACCCACATAGCCAGCTGTCGTGCCAATCAGCTTAGAAACCGCAGTCCGGTCGCTATATTCCGACATATCCAAACGAATAATGGCTTCCTTGGTCCCAAACATATCCAGTGCTAACTGTTTGGCTAATTCCGTCTTACCGACCCCTGTTGGACCAACGAAAAGGAAACTACCGATTGGTCGATTGCCATCATCAAAGCCAGCACGATTACGACGAATAGCACGTGCCACAGCTTCAACTGCCTGATCCTGACCAATGACTTTTCCTTCTAAACGACTGGCCATTTCTTTGAGACGTTCAATGTCAGAAGTTCCCATTTGTGAAACAGGAATACCTGTCAAGCGCTCTACTGATTGAGCGATATCATTGGTTGTTGCCCTTACTTTCTTATTCTCAGTGTGGTTTTCGATTTGTTTTTGCAATTCTTCGATACGTACTTTGGCTTGGAGAGCTTTTTCATAGTCCTCCTCTTGGGCAAATTTTTCCTGTAAATCTTTCTGGCGAGCAATCTCTTCCTCAATAGACTTGACATCTGTCACAGGATGCTGTGCTGCCAAGTGAGCGGCCGTCATATCCACCAAGTCAATGGCCTTATCTGGCAAACTCCGTTGCGGAATGTATTGGATAGAATAGTCTACTGCCGCTTTCAAGACCTCATCTGGCAAGATAACATTGTGGTGATTCTCGTACAAATCGCGAATACCTTTTAAGATAGCCAAAGTATCTTCAGCCGACGGCGCATTGACCTTGACTTCATTGAAACGACGCGCCAAGGCTGCATTTTTCAAAATCGTATTGCGGTATTCATCCTGAGTAGAAGCCCCAATCACTGTCAACTCACCACGTGAAAGTGCAGGTTTGATCATATCCGCCAACCCCTTGGAACCAGAATCTCCACCTGTTGAACCCGCTCCTAAAATCTGATGAATTTCGTCAAAGAAAAGGATAATATTTCCAGCTACCTTGACCTCTTCCACCAATTTTTGGATATTTTCCTCGAAAGCCCCACGGTACTGAGTGCCCGCTTCCAAGCCTGAAATATCAATACTGATAATTTCTTTGTTTTTGATAGCAGCCGGTACATCACCAGCGACAATGGCCTGCGCTAAACCTTCGACAACGGCAGTCTTACCAACCCCAGCATCACCGACCAAGACTGGATTGTTCTTGGTACGACGAGAAAGAATTTCCGCAGTTTCTTGAATTTCCTTGTTACGTCCAATGACCGGATCAAGCTTCCCTTGCCGAGCCTCTTCTGTCAGATTAGTTCCTAACTTGCCTAAAATTCCATCTTCTTTTACAGTTCCATTTTTTTGTGAAATAGCTTGCGCGCCGTCTTCTTGTGGCAACTGACCCGTTTGACGGTAAACCGCAAATTCCTCCGGTGTCACCTCGCGACCATTGATGAGGTAGCGACGATTTTCAGAACGATAGCCTCCCATATTCCCCATGAGTTGATTGAAAATATCGTCCATATTGTTAAAGTTATTAAAATTGTTGTTCATGTGTTTGCTCCTTTTTGACTATTGCTGACCTTTTCTCTAAAAATAAAAACTAGGCCTGTCTCGGAATAATTTCAGGTTCAGTAATGTGTGTTTGACCAAAACTGACCTTTACTTCAAAAATGAAATGACTTGTCATACAGCCACCTCCAAAATCTCAATTCACTAAGGTTTTCTAACCTTATGTTGTTATTATACACCATTGATCAGCAAAGGTCAATGTTTTTGTTTGACTATTTTTGACCTATTGTAAAAAAATAAAAAATCACTCGAAACTATCGAATGATTCTCTATCAGTTTACCAACCAAAGGCATCTGTCGGCGCCTCTAAATAATCCAGCCAGATAGCCTCTTTCAGGCGACAGAGGGTAATCGACAGACCAGCCATATCCAAGCTCGTAATCAAATGACCTGCCTTAGAAAAGACAATATCCAGTTCATCTAGGGTCAAAAAATCAAGGACATCATTGGTGAAAATCAACTCTTCCATTTTAGAAGTGGCCCCCAGATTGTTGATCAGTAAGATAAATCGCTCTCCGTCCTGCCACTTCAACTTCATTTTGAGTTTATTAATCAATTCATTGGCAAGAACTTCGGAAGAATCAAATGGGACCGTCCGATAACCTGGTTCACCATGAATCCCAATCCCGAAGGAAATATTCCCTGGTTCCAATTGGAACATAGGATGATTGTCCCCTAAAATAGTAGCTGGTTTTGTTGCAAAACCTAGGGTCGCCATGGAAGTTGCAACCTCCAATCCCAAGGCCTCTAAATCATCCAAACTAGCTCCTTGATAGGCTGCTTGGCCTAAAATTTTATGCAGTAAAATTGTTCCTGCAACTCCACGGTGACGTAACTTGAAATTAGACGTCTCCACAGAAATATCATCATGGGCTACGACGTATTTTACTGGAATCCCTTCCGCACGCGCAACATGAATGGCCTGAGAAAATTCTTTTAAATCCGCTTCAAAATTCTTAATGATAACAAAAACACCCTTGCCACGATTCAAAAATCGAATCACTTCTAAAATATCCGCTGCACACGGTGGGATAAATATCGGACCACTAATAGCAGCTGTTAACATGCCTTGTCCCACATAGCCAAAATGAGCTGGCTCATGGCCACTGCCTCCACCTGATAAAATCGGGATTTGTTCCGCACCTACCTGGCTATTATAAATGGCTGGTAGATTGCCAATTTGTTTCAAATGTGGATGGATACGAGTGATAGCTTTGATACTTTCCAACACAAAATCCATTCCCTTATTACATACCTGTACCATACATTTCACCCTAATAATTTTCTAACGATGTTGTAATCAACTGCACAATCGCCTGATTGTCCAACTGACAAGAAGTCGTTGAACACGTTAACAAATGCTTGATGAGATTGGCCAAAGCTAAACTATGATAGGTCAAAAACAGTTCCTTCTCTTCTTCTGTCTCAAAGGTCCGAATCTGATAATCTGCTATCAACTTAGCAATCAATTGTTGACAGTAACCTTCAAAATAGGAAGAAAAATCATTCTGATCTTCAATTTCAAACAATTTTCTATAGAAATCCCGATTGCAATGGAAAAAATGCAAGAGTTCCGTCAATAATTGAATGCCTGAAATATAATCCAAATTATCCGTCACTTGCTCACGCAGCTCTGTTTGAAAAATCCACTCCAGCAGCTCATACTTATCCACAAAATGATTGTAGAAAGTCTGTCGCCGAACTCCAGCTTCTTCCATAATCACACTGACAGAAATTTTTTCAAAAGATTGACGAACAAACAACCTCTTGAAAGCCTTGGCTATCCGCTTTTTCGTAATCAATGAGGAGACCATACTTTCCCCCTTTAAACCGTAATCTATTTCCTCTAGTCTACCATGTTTTCTCCAGACTGAAAACTAATTCTAGGCGGACAGAACTTCTCTTTTGTCCATTCCAATCTTAGTCCCTCTTTTTTATAATAAATGTGTAAAAATCAAAAAAGGAGTTAGACTCATGAAAAAAATTATCAACAAACCAACAGACGTGCTCCCTGAAATGCTTGACGGTCTTGCCTTTGTCCACAGCGATTTAGTGCATCGTGTGGAAGGCTTTGACATCATTGCACGTAACGCTGAAAAAACGGGCAAAGTCGGTATCATCTCTGGTGGTGGTAGCGGTCACGAACCATCTCACGCTGGTTTCGTCGGTGATGGTATGCTTTCTGCAGCCATCTGCGGAGCAGTTTTCACTTCTCCTACACCTGACCAAGTCTTTGAAGCTATCAAAGAAGCTGACGAAGGCGCTGGCGTCTTCATGGTTATCAAAAACTACTCTGGTGACGTCATGAACTTCGAAATGGCCCAAGACATGGCTGAAATGGAAGGTATCAATGTAGCTAGCGTTATCGTTGACGATGACATTGCCGTTGAAGACAGCCTCTACACTCAAGGCCGTCGCGGAGTTGCTGGAACCATTCTTGTTCATAAGATTCTTGGGGAAATGGCTCGCGCTGGTAAATCTCTTGACGAGATCAAAGCTTGCGCTGATGAATTAGTGAAAAATATCCACACCGTAGGACTTGCCCTCAGTGGTGCAACGGTTCCTGAAGTTGGTAAACCAGGTTTCATTCTCGAAGATGATGAAATTGAATTTGGTATTGGTATCCACGGTGAACCAGGCTACCGCAAAGAAAAAATGCAAAGCTCTAAAGACTTGGCCAAAGAATTGGTTGATAAATTAACAGAGTCATTTGAGGCTAAAGCAGGAGACAAATTCGGTATTCTCATCAATGGTATGGGAGCTACCCCTCTTATGGAACAATATGTCTTTGCTAATGATGTGGCACAGCTAATGGCTGAAAAAGGACTTGACATCACCTACAAGAAATTGGGTAACTACATGACTTCAATTGATATGGCTGGTTTGTCATTGACCTTGATTAAATTGGAAAATGAAGACTGGCGTGCTGCCCTTGAAAGCCCAGTAACAGCCATCGCTTGGGGATAGGAGATACTTATGGAATTACAAACTGCAACAGCTTGGATGGCAGCCTTCAATGCTAAAATCCAAGAACATAAAGATTACTTATCAGAATTGGATACTCCAATTGGTGATGGCGACCACGGTGGCAACATGGCTCGTGGTATGGCTGCTGTTATGGAAAACATGGACGGCGCTGATTTTGCTAGCGCAGCTGATGTCTTAAAGATGGTATCCATGCAACTCTTGAGCAAAGTCGGTGGCGCTTCTGGACCTCTTTATGGCTCTGCTTTTATGGGCATGACCAAGGCAGAAACGGCTGGCACTGACATGGCCGATGTCCTAGCTGCTGGTCTAGAAATGATTCAAAAACGCGGCAAGGCTGAAACCAATGAAAAAACCATGGTTGATATTTGGACTGGTGTGATTGAAGCCATCAAATCAGGTACCTTGTCTGAGGAAGTCATCGATGGTTTGGTGGAAGCGACTAAAGACATGAAGGCAACCAAGGGCCGTGCCTCTTATGTAGGTGAGCGTTCTGTTGGTCATATCGACCCAGGTTCTTTCTCATCAGGCTTGCTCTTCAAAGCCCTTCTTGAAGTGGGAGGTGTCTAGATGGCAGATGTTGGAATTGTTGTTGTCTCTCACTCAAAAAACATTGCTCAGGGCGTCATTGACCTGATTTCTGAAGTGGCTAAAGATGTTTCTATCACTTACGTTGGCGGGACAGAAGATGGCGGTATCGGAACTTCATTTGACCAGGTACAAGCTGTGGTTGATCAAAATGACAAAGAGACCCTGCTAGCCTTCTTTGACCTAGGCTCTGCCAAAATGAATTTGGAAATGGTTGCTGATTTTTCAGATAAGGAAATCATTGTCAACTCAGTTCCGATTGTCGAAGGTGCCTATACAGCTACTGCTCTCTTGCAAGCTGGCGCTGACCTTGACAGTATTCAAGCCCAATTAGCGGAATTAACCATCAATAAATAAAGGAGATTATCATGACTCAATTTTTCGGTGAATTTATCGGAACCTTTATCCTAGTGCTCCTCGGAAATGGGGTTGTTGCTGGGAATATCCTCAGTAAGACAAAAGAAGAAGGCACTGGCTGGGTAGCCATCGTTCTTGGCTGGGGGATTGCTTGTACCGTAGCGGTCTACGTTTCAGGACTTTTTAGCCCTGCCCATCTCAATCCAGCTGTAACCCTTGCAATGGCTTCCATTGGAGCTCTTGCTTGGAGTCAAGTGGTGCCATTTATTTTGGCTCAGTTCCTCGGTGCCATGGCAGCATCTCTAGTCCTCTGGTTACACTACTACCCACATTGGAAGGAAACTAAGGATAAAGGGCTTGTCCTTGCTAGCTTCTCAACTGGACCTGCTATCCGCCATACACCTTCAAACTTCCTTGGCGAAGCCCTTGGAACAGCTGTCCTCATCATGACCATCATGGCTATCGGACCAAATAAAGTTGCTGCTGGCCTTGGTCCAATTATCGTTGGTTTGGTCATCTTCGCTGTTGGTTTCTCACTTGGTCCAACAACAGGTTATGCCATTAACCCTGCACGTGACCTCGGTCCACGTATCATGCACGCCATTCTCCCAATCGCTAATAAAGGCGATTCAGATTGGTCATACGCTTGGATTCCAGTTGCAGGTTCAATTGTAGGTGGTATCCTTGGTGCTCTCATTTACAACCTAGCACTCGGTATGCTTTAAGAAACAATCACCCCCCAGAAAGCTGACTTTCTGAGGGGTTCTTCTATTTACTGATTACTGACAATAGACTTCAATAGCTTCTGAGATAAATTGTGCTGTTTCTTGGCCACCTGTAGCGTCTATGTTTTTTAGAAAGCGCTCATCAGCCACATACATGAGCCCCAAACCTGCTAAAATATCATTGGTGCAGGTGTAGAAGTTGGCAGTGATGTAGTCCTGCAAAACCTTGACTTGCGCCTGAACCGCTTCATCTGATACTGGCAAGTCCTTCAATTTCCCGAAGCCTGCCATGATTTGGTTCATTTCTTGAGGGACTTGGGAAAAATCGCTGTCGCTGTGTTTGCGTTCAAATTCTTGATAAGCTGATGTCTGTCCCCAACGCTCTTTGGCTTCCTCTTGGAATGCGTCTAGTTCTGCCTGATCATAGGCGGTAAAATCGGTCATGTCTAGCCCTCCTTTCATGGCTTTAGCCTGATTAATCACGCACTCCAAGTGTTGTTTTTTGAGTTCTAACCATTTGATTTGGTCAGTCAACGCTTGGTTGCGGTCATAGTTTGGGCTATCCATGATTTCTTTAATTTTTTTGAGAGGGAACTCCAGCTCTCGAAAGAGAAGAATCTCCTGCAAACGAGCAAAGCTGTCGTCATCATAGTAGCGATAGCCATTTTCCCCTACAAAAGCAGGCGACAAAAGGCCAATCTGGTCATAATAGTGAAGCGTGCGCACGCTGATGCCTGTGATGGTGCTCATCTCTTTAACTGTCTTCATAGTTACCTCTCTATCAGTAGTATAAGCTATGACCTGACGTGAGGGTCAAGCAGTAAATGGAAAAAACGATTATTTGTCATAATCGCCTCTTCTCATCTGAGCCTACTCGCCAAACCAAATGGCAATTTCACGCTTGGCTGCTTCGACAGAATCTGAACCGTGAACCATGTTGCGCATGTCACCATTGTCATCAGGCCCCTGAGCAAAATCAGCACGGATAGTACCAAGTTCAGCTTCAGCTGGATTGGTCACCCCCATCGTCTTACGCCATGTTTTCACCGCATCTGAACCACAGAAAGTACCGACAACAATTGGTCCCTCCATCATATAGGTTTCAATCTGATGATAGAAAGGTTTCTCCAATAAATCCTCATAGTGCTGAGCTAAAATTTCCTTGCTAGCTTCTCTCATGACCATACGTGTCAATTTAAAGCCACGTCGCTCAATGCGTCGTAAGACCTCACCAACTAAACCACGTCTCACACCATCAGGTTTAATGATAAATAATGTCTCTTGCATAAGATACCTCCGTGTTTTTCTTTTATTATAACAGAAAAGGCTTTCATTGAGAATACTTCTTCTCCATATCCTCAACTCACCTCTCAATGACCATACCTTGCTTTCTATTTCTGCCTCTCACTCTCCTTTAATTTCATTCAACTATCCTGCTGTTATAATCCCCGCCGGTAAAGCAACAATAGCTATTCCCAACAGAGAAGATCGCATAGTAAAAACCTTACCCCAAAATGATACTGCGAAAGTATCCCCATAGCCAACCGTTGTTAATGTGACTTAAATGGAGTCGTAAGGGGAATTAATTATTTAACCTCCTAAGCCTTCTCCAATTTATGCTTTAGTAATCGGCACTCGTCCCCATGTCTGCTCCGCTATCCTCTTATCCCCCGACTGATAAACAGCGTCAGCCTGCTGGCTCACTGCGTCCCATGGCTCTGCTCCAATTCGAGCTACGATATCCACAGAATTTTTCACCGTTTTGAGGTGTTGGCGGCCTTTTTGTGTAAAACCTAGAACATAAACAGATTGAGGGAGTGGGGTTTCCACAGCGTTGACCAAGATGTAGGTTAAAATCCGTCGCACACGTGCTTTGGTATAGCGTTTTGTGGCTACCTTATCCACTAATTCTTCCACTGTTTTCACATGGCGGATGTTGGATTTGATGCGATTTGCTAGCTCATCATTAACTTGGTAAATCTGAGTCAGATCTGGGTTGGTTTGGATTTGATATTTGAGCAAATTAAAATAATTGTCCCATGAAACCTGCGGACTTGCAAAAAGAAGCTCTGCGTTTGGCATAAATGCATTCACGAAGTCCTTGTCGGCTTTGTGCTGACGGATACTTGTTGCCGAAGCATATGCCACGTTTTTTTCCTTGGAATGATAGCCTGCACCCTGACGTTGAATGGGATTCAAGCGGATGCCCTTTTGGCTTGCTGCCTTGGTGTAGGCAAGCCCCAAAATATGATTAGGGGTGTCACCTGAGAACTGGATGCCTGTGAAATGCTCCCACATGGCCTGGGTTTTCTGTGGATAAGAGAAGTGGGCGGGCTGATTGGCCAAAAAAGCCACCATTTCCTGGGCTTTTTCCACATAGATATCCCCAATGTGGTTGTAGTCTAGGACGGACTCGGTGCCGAAGGTCAAGTTGTCCACACCCAGCTTGGCAAGGATGTCAACAGCACCTTGGGCGAAGTAGTCAGCCGACTGGACCGCAACTAGAAAAGGGAGCTCAACCACCAGGTCGGCTCCATTCTCCAGCGCCATCTGAGCACGGGTCCACTTGTCAACAATGGCAGGCTCGCCACGCTGCATAAAATTGCCTGACATGGCAACGATTTTGACCCCCTCTGCCTGCTCTAAGAGGTACTTATGCCCGTTGTGAAAGGGGTTGAATTCGGCGATGATGCCTGTGATTGTCATAAGCTATTTCTCCACCACAAAGAACCAACGTGCCGATGTTTCAGTAGGTTCTTTATCTTCAAAATCTGCATAGAGTTTGAAAGACTTAAATCCAGCTTGCTCTAAGAGGATATCATAGGTCAAGACCTCGTAAGTGCGCTCTTCATGAATTTCATCATGACGGGTAAAGCTGCCATCCGCCTCTTGAACAAAAAAGGTCAACTCATGCACGATAGAATGTGGGGCCTCGTCCTCATAGGTATCCCAAAGCATGGCGAAGTTATCGGCATTTTCATGGTAAGAATAGCCTGGGAAAACCTCGTCGGTCTGGTAGGTTGAGTGGACGTCAAAGATGAAAACGCCGTCGTCGTTGAGGGTATCGTAGACCTGTTTAAAAACATCGCCGACCTCAACCTCGTCCTGCATGTAGCAGATGGAATCTGAATAGCATGTCACAAAATCGTACTTACCAGCCTGTGACAAGTCCAGCATATTACCTTGGAGAAAGTCAATTTTCTGTTTAGCAGAAGCCGCGCGTTTTTCAGCGATTTTGAGCATATCACCGCTCAAGTCAAGCCCTGTCACATCAAAACCAGCTTGCGCAAATCGAATAGACTGAATGCCAGTCCCACAAGCCAATTCCAAGAGTTTTTTACGATCTTTTGATTTTGGCAAATGGCGGAGCGAAAAATCCGTCCACTTGTCGTACAAAGAATCATCCATTACAGCATCATAGACTGATGCGAAAGTTTCATAAGTTGCCATATTTTTTCTCCACTTCTTCTAATGCCGCTTGACGTTTTGCTTTCATACATATCAATTCTTTGGCAGTAGGTTCTTTATCTTGATGGTACATGAGCTCCATAGGATACCACCATACTGGCCCTTTACCATTGTGACTATACTCTCTTAAATCTCCATCTTTCCGAGGAAAGAGGTGCCAGTGAACATGAGCATCACCATTCCCAAGTGATTCACAATTCATCTTATCCGCTTCAAAGGCCAATTTTACAGCTTCTGCCACATCTGCCATTTCAGATAAGAATAAGTCACGGTCAGGCTTTCTAAGCTGGTCCAACTCAGTGACATGATGCTTCCCAAGAAATAAGGTATAGCCTTGAAAATGTTGATGGTCTCCTAGTACAACATAGCCTGTCTCTAATTCTTTCACAAAATACGGATTTTGATTTTCTTTTATCATCTCAATACGAGAACAAATCAAGCATATTCTTCTACCTCTTCACGAAAAACCTTGTCTATTGACAAGGTTTTGATTACGCTAAATACTCCGCCACTTCCACTACTGGTGCGTCGTGCCAGAGTTTTTCAAGGTTATAGTGGAAACGTTGTTCTTCTGAGAAGATATGTACGACAACGTCGTTAAGGTCAAGAAGTACCCAGCCACTATTGCTGTCGCCTTCGGCATGACTAGCGTCGCCACCAGCTTCTTTGACCTTTTCACGGATATTGTCCGCAATAGCTTCCAGCTGACGGCTGTTGGTAGCAGAGGCGATGACAAAGTAATCTGTCACGCTTGTCAAGCCAGCCAAGTCCAGTGCCAAAATGTCTTCCGCACGTTTTTCATCTGCGGCCTTCACGACCACTTCCAATAATTGAGTTTTGTTCATATGATTCCTTTATTTTCTTACTAATTCTTCAACCATCCGATATAACTATTATAAGTTTCAATAGTTTGCGGGTGAATTGGGATGGCTTTCTTGGCTAAAAATGCTACCGTTTGAGCTGTCTCAAAGGCTACTGCCTTGTCCAGCTCTTCACGCGCAATAGCTCGCGCTTCTTCCACACCTGGAAAATCACGATTGGGTTCAATGTAATCTGCCACATAGAGCACCTTGTCCAAAAGTGTCATCTTGCCGGCACCAACTGTATGTCGTTGAATAGCTGTCAGGATTTCTTGGTCACTTACACCAAAATCCTCAGCAATCTTGTAGGCACCAACTACACCATGCCAGATATTATTACCCCAATTTTTCAAGTCTGCATCCAAGTCATACTTGTCAATCAGGTCTAGAAAAAACTGGTCATCTACTTCCTTAACATAATCATGGAGAAGGGCCGCTAGACTGGCTTTGACTGGGTCACAACCGCATTGCTCTGCCAATTCCAAGGCTGACTGTTCCACCCCAAGTACGTGTGTAAAGCGTTTCTGAGACATAGCGCCAGCAATTTTTTCCAAAAGCTCCTCACGGGAAAAGCTCACATAGTCGCTGTAGTTCATAGATAGAGTCCCTTTTCCTCAATATAGTCCAAGACCTCATGAGGAAGCATAAAGTTAGGCGTGCGCCCCTTTTTGATAAACTCGCGCACCATGCTAGAGGAGATGTCCATGAGCGGTACATCCACCCAGATGACCGGATAGGAAGTCCCAGCCTTGTAGCGCGGACGTTGCACCCCGACAAATTGCACCAGCTGCACCAAGTCATCAATCTTATGCCACTTAGGCAGGTAGTCCACCATATCACCACCGATAATGAAGTAATAATCCGTATCAGGATTTTTCTCCGTCAAAAGCTTCATGGTTTCGTAGGTATAAGAAATCCCTCGACGCTCTAACTCAATGGTTTCAATATCCAAGCCATCAATACCTGCAATGGCCATTTTGAGCATGTTAAGACGATGAAGCTCGTCAATGGTTTCCTTCTTATCCACATGAGGCGGTGTAAATTCAGGCATGAGGTAGACCTTATCTAGGTTCAACTGCTGGCGCACCTGATCAGCCACCACCAGATGAGCATTGTGGACGGGATTGAAATTCCCACCCAAAATCCCTACCTGCTTCCGCTTGGGGTTGCGCAATTCTGGTTCTATTTCAACTTTTGTAAAAGGGGTTAGCAATTCAATGGCCATAGGCTCTCCTTAAATTTCTCTCACTTTAACAGATAATTTTCGATTTTCTTTCTTAGCAGACACCTTGAAAAGGGTCAAAACGCGACCGGTTTTTGCCACTGACTCGACACCGATCTCTTCTTCTAGAATTTCAGCCACTTCATGGATATTTTCGTCCGTATTTTGGAGCAATTTAACCTTGATCAACTCGCGCGCATCAAGTGCGTTACGGATACTAGTTTTGATTTGGTCATTGAGACCGTTTTTCCCAATCTGTACAATTGGCTTCATAGCATGTGCTTGACTGTTCAGAAAAGCACGTTGTTTTGATGTTAATGTCATATTTTTTCCTTTTTGTAAAATAGCAGAGCTAGTAATCTAATTTTCCAGATAACCAGTCTGATAGTGAATGATCTAATTCATAAATACCAACATATGGACTTTCTAGATAAGTTTTCCACCCTTTTTGGTAAATATACAGTCTGACTGTTCCATTTTTTAATTTCAAATCAAACTGGTAAGGACTTAAATCCGAACTAGGCTGATCATTAATGCTCTCTTGGCGAGTTTTGTGGGAATCCTTGGTAAAGTAGATAAAGGAAGTGATTTTTTCTTCCATATCCAAGTGCACAACTGCTCCACTTGAATCTGTCATTTGGATTTCTTGAATTTCCCTTATCTTAGGCAAGGTCGGTGCCTCTCCTGAACTCGGTCTAAACCACCAGCATCCAACACCTGCACTGAGAAGGATAAGAAGAACTGCTATCATTATCTTTTTCATAGGATACCTCCGCTATTTCTAGCAAAATCCAAATTCTTCTAAAATAGCTTTCCCAGCTTTGAAAAAGTTTTTCTGGCTTCCCCAAGAGATGTCCAGTATTCCTACACCTCCTGCTGCCGCAGTAATATCTACCTGAACGTGTTCTTCGTCCGGTCGCAATAAGAGAATGGTCAGACAGGCGAAACTCCCTGTGCGGAAGTAGTATTTCTCGAAAATCAACTCCATGACTTCGACTTTTCCGAAACGCCGATGCACGATATTGACCGGATCAACAACTAATTTTTCACACAGTCTATCTTGAATGTCAGTGAATGAAACTCTTTGCGTGCTAACAAGTGTCGTTTTTTCAGCCATGGCGACCTCCTTCAGCCTAGATAATGGCTTTCCGCAAGACGACGTCCACTCCTTTTGGTGCCCAGGCAGCAATTTTTGCTCTGCCATTGATACGAATCCAGCCTAAGCCTGAGAAGACTACGTCTGTTTTTTCATTGATGGTAAATTCGTGACGAACCAATTCTGGGAAATCTGGCAATTCCTTCTTAGAAGGCGGTGTCAGCAAGGTTCCCGCATGTTTTTGATAAAATTCGTTTGCGCCTGCTAACTTGGTGCGGTGCAATTCCAAGGTGTTTTCAAAGAAAGCTGTAAAGCCTTGACGCTCTCCTTCCACGAAGTCGAAGCGTCCCAAACCAGCCAAGAAAAGAGTTTGTTCAGGATTGAGCTGATAGGTCTTTGGCTTGATTTCTTTTTTGGGGCTGATGTACTTGAGATTTTTTGCTGTTAAGTAATGGGCCATCTGGTGACGATGAATAATTCCTGGCGTGTCAAAAATGTAGGAACCATCATCTAACGGAATCTCAATTTTATCCAAGGTCGTACCTGGGAAACGCGAGGTCGTAATGACATCCTTATCCCCTGTAATTTCTTGGATAATCGCATTGATAAGCGTTGACTTACCAACATTCGTCACGCCCACTACATAGACATCACGTCCCTTACGGTGCTCTTCAATCTTCTTGATAAGGTCCTTGATAGCTTGCTTGTTTTGCGCAGATGTCAAGACAACATCTACAGGTCGCAAACCAACTTCGTGAGCCCGTTCGGTCAGCCACTGAGTAACTTTACCTGTCTTAACTGACTTAGGCAAGATATCCTGCTTATTTCCCACAAGCAGAACGTCATTGCCCGATACGAAGCGAGGCAGACCTGGAATCACAGAGCCGTTGAAATCAAAAATATCAATCACATTGACCACTAGGGCATGGCTATCCCCCACTTCATGAAGCAACTTCATAAACTCATCATCAGAGATATTGACATCTGAAATTTCATTGTAGTGGCGCAGGCGGAAACAACGTTGACAGTACAATTGCCCTGTTTCTAGTCCCTTTTCAAGGGCAGACTGAGGAGTATAGCCTGCTACTTCCTTTTGACTGGTCTGAATGGCCGCACCGCAGCCGATACAAAATAATTCTTCCACTTAAATTTCCTTTTTATACTGAATTGGGCCGTATTTTGCAATGATTTTTTTGAGCATACGGCGTTCGCGCCAGCGATTGAACTGAGTAACCCAAGCATCGGACACCACGAGAGGCTTGACCAAGATAGAACGAATACCTGCTCTCTTAGCGGCTCGAATATCTGTCATGAGCTGGTCTCCCACCATCACTACCTCGTCTGCTTGGACATCAAAGCGTTTCATAGCGCGCTTGATTCCCCGCGTAAAAGGCTTCATAGCACGCGATTCAAAGTCAATCCCAAACTTATCCACTGCTTTTTTGACACGGCCATGATTGTTATTTGAAACTACAACGACACGAATACCTGCGTCTCGTAAGTCATGCAGCCACTGGCGCATTTCTGGCGTTCCATCAGGATTGTTCCAGGCAATTAAGGTATTGTCCAAGTCGACAAAGACTGCCCGAATTCCTTCTTTTTTGAGACTTTCTACGGTCAAATCATAAGCCTTTTCTAAGGCAAAATCTGGCATATACTGTTCTACGCTCACTAGTCACTCCTCTTTTGCTAATTATTTTATTTTATCATAAATCGCTCTAAATAGCCATTAAATACGAAAACACTAGGTTTCCCCTAGTGCTCATTTTCCTTATTTTTTATCTAGAAAAAAAGATACCACTGCTATCACCACAACCGCTCCAGCAATTGATGGCAACAAAGCCATACCTGCAAGGCTTGGACCCCAAGAACCAAATAGACTTTGGCCCACTGATGAGCCAATCAAACCTGCCAAAATATTAGTAAAACAACCCATGGAGTTGCCTTTCCCTGTAATTCCTCCTGCTACAGCACCAATCAAGGCACCAACCATTAACGACCACAACATTTCTAAACCCTCGCTTTCTCTTTTGGCTATTTTACCGAATTTTTCACTAAAACACAAAAAGAAAACACCGACTATTTTGCCGATGCTTTCAGGAGATATATGAAAAAGAATAGATATAATATACACAGCCATCCTTAAAGAAACCTTAAAATAAAGAGTATTTTTTTACATTTACCAAACAAATGCCAAAAATGGTCCAAAACAAGTCTTTTCCGTCAACTCCCCAGCCTGATTCAATTGCTTTTGTAGCTGCTTGAACAGATGATGCTTTTGATGGTGCAGCAAGTAAATCCCCGCTTCCCCCTTCTCCATATCCACAAAACCATGACTTTCTTGCTCATGATGAACAAGATAGATTTCTTTTTGGTCTAAATCCGCTGTCAACAACTTCTGCACATCGTGAACTTGTGCTAGGTGAGACCGAAAGCCTTCTTTGTAAACTTTCTTGGTCAAAAATTGTTGTGCTAGTTGGTGAAATTGAGCAGTATCAGCTACATAAAATTTTTCTAAGTGAAGATGGTAGATCGCAGAGATCTCCTAAATTATTTTTGTTACAGGAATTATTCCATCTCATTTATGTTGTATTTGCAATAATTGCCGCCGGTAAAATATACAAAAAAACGCATGAAAATAATTCCACGCGTTTTAAACTTTATTCTTTATCAAGATTGCGCAACATCTGGTCAATCTTATTTCCGTATTCAATAGACTCGTCTTTGACAAAGACCAAATCTGGAATTTTATACATTTTAAGATTTTTACCCAATTCACGCTTAATAGTGCCTGTCGCCTTTTCCAGACCAATCTGGGCTTTCTGATTGTCAGAAGCCAAGGTAGAGTGGATGGTGTAATAAACCCGAGCAGCAGACAAATCGCCCAGCATTTGAACATCTGTAATGGTTACTTCCTGAACACGTGGGTCACGAACCTTGAGACGCAAGATTTCATTGACTTCGCGCTGAATTTCCATCCCAACGCGGTCAACACGAAATGAATTTCCCATACTATCTCCTTTCTCTTATCTTAGAAAAGCTGAGTTTCCTCAGCTTTGATTATTTTTTAATTTCTTCCATGATGTAGGCTTCGATGGTGTCGTCCACTTTAAGGTCGTTAAAGTTATCAATCATCAAACCACCTTCTTGGGCATTCCCAACTTCCTTCACATCATCCTTGTAGTGTTTCAAGCTAGCCAATTTACCATCAGCAATGACGACACCGTCACGGATAACACGGACGCTTGAGTCACGGGTAACTTTACCGTTGATAACCATAAATCCACCGATAGTTCCCACTTTAGAAACTTTGAAGGTTTCGCGGATAATAGCTTCACCAATGATTTTTTCTTGGTATTCAGGATCGAGCATACCCTTCATGGCATCTTCCACTTCCTCAATAACCTTGTAGATGATAGAGTGCAAGCGGATTTCCACTTCTTCATTTTCAGCTTGTTGGCGAGCAATTGGTGTCGGACGAACGTTGAAACCAATGATAACAGCATTTGAGGCAGCAGCCAAGGTCACGTCTGATTCGTTGATCGCACCAACAGCAGAGTGGACGACATTGACACGAACACCTTCAACATCAATCTTCAAGAGAGAGGCAGCAAGGGCTTCAACAGAACCTTGTACGTCGGCCTTGATGATGACATTAACAGTCTTAACTTCACCAGCTTTAAGGGTATCAAAGAGATTTTCAAGAGACACACGTTGTGTTGCTTGACGTTGTTTGAGAAGAGCACGTTTCGCACGTTCTTCACCGGCTGCACGAGCTGATTTTTCATCTTCGTAGACCGCGAAATGATCACCAGCCATTGGTGCTTCGTTCAAACCTGTGATGGAAACTGGGGTAGATGGTCCAGCTACTTTAACACGACGACCAAGGTCGTTTGCCATAGCACGAACACGTCCAAAAGTATTTCCGACAACGATTGGATCTTGAACATTCAAGGTACCTTGTTGAACAAGGAGGGTTGCCACCGCACCTTTTCCTTTGTCCAAATGCGCTTCGATAACAGTACCGATTGCACGAACAGTTGGATCAGCTTTCAATTCTTGCATTTCAGCTACAAGAAGAACTGTTTCTAAGAGCTCGTCAATATTTTGGTTAAATTTGGCAGAAATTTCTACGAATTCTGAGTCACCGCCCCAGGCAGTTGAGATGACACCGTGCTCAGCCAATTCACCAATAACACGCTCAGGGTTTGCACCTGGTTTATCGATTTTATTGATGGCAACGATGATTGGCACACCAGCTGCTTTTGAGTGGTTGATAGCTTCAATCGTTTGAGGCATGACACCGTCATCGGCCGCAACAATAAGGATGGTAATATCCGTTACAGAAGCACCACGCGCACGCATTGACGTAAAGGCCGCGTGTCCTGGTGTATCAAGGAAGGTAATTTTCTTGCCGTCTGCTTCGATTTGGTAGGCACCGATATGCTGAGTGATACCACCCGCTTCACCTGTTGCGACACGAGAGTTACGAAGAGTATCCAAAAGGGTTGTTTTACCATGGTCAACGTGTCCCATGATCGTTACAACTGGTGGACGTTCTGTCAACTCATCTTCATTGAGGTACCCATCTTCTACGAAGAAGCGCTCAATATCAGCGTTATCCACTTCCACTTTTTCCTTAGCTTCAATACCATAATCAACCATGAGGAGTTCAATCGTATCTCCATCCAAAGATTGGTTTTGAGTTGCCATAACCCCCATCATAAAGAGCTTTTTAACAATCTCAGCTGGTTCGCGCTTGATACGTTTTGCAATCTCAGCTACGGTCATACCTGAGGTATATTCAAATTCGGTTGGCAATTCATGGAACTTACGTTCTGTGACTGGTTTCACAGTTTGTTTATTATTGCCTTTTTTGTTTTTCTTATTATTGTTCCAGTTACTATTTCTTTGATTTCTCACTTGATTTTGATTATTTCGATTCTTTTGTTGTTTTCTTGGACCATCTTCAACATCACTATTAAAGTCACGTTTTTTATCTGGTCGTGCTTGTTTCTTACGACGGGTATCAGCAGCTGCTGGTTCTGCGACAGGCGCTGGACTTGGAGCGATTACAGGAGCTGCTTTAGGTGTTACAACTTCTTCTGGCTCTTCAAACTTAATTTCCTTGGGTTTGATTTGTTTTTGCTTCTTAGCTTCCTGCGCTTGACGGAAACGTTCCTCACTACTGCGAGCGTACTCTGCATTTTGCTCTGTCTTCAAGGCTGCCGCACGTGCTTTGAAATCAATCTTGGTACTTGGTACTGGACTTGAGGCTTGTTGGCGATTTTGATTAAAGTTTCCTTGGTTACGTCCTTGATCTGAACGATTATCACGACGGCGATCGTTGAAACGATTGTCTTGGCGACGCTCATTGTTTCGACCTGAGCCTTGATCATTGCGACGTTCTTGATTGCGATAATCGCGATGGTCTTTCTGATTACGGTCTTTATTGCGATCATTCTGTTGACGGTTATTGCCTTGACCTTGAGCACGTTTTGCAGCTTGTTCTTTTGCACGCGCTTCACGCTCGGCTTTAAAGTTACGACTCTGCGGACGTTGAACAGCAGGTTTAGCTGGCTCAGCGCTTGGCGTCACTGGTGTGGTCGCCTTTTCTACTGGCTGGCTTTCTACCTTTTTCTCTACAGGAGCTGGCTTTTCTGCCGGTTTTGACTCCACTTTTTTTTCTACTTTTGGACTTGTTACTGAGAAGCTAGCTGCAATTTTTTGAGCTGCATCTGCTTCGACTGATGACGCATGGCTCTTGACATCAAAGCCCAACTCTTGTGCCTTGGCGACAACTTCCTTACTAGTTCGCCCAATTTCACGAGCGATTTCATTCAATCTCTTCTTAGACAATCTCTTGTCCTCCTCTTCTATTCCATAATAGACCTCATCTTCTTCGTAAATCCAGCATCCGTAACAGCTAGAACTTTTCTAGCCTTGCCTAATGCTGCGCTTATTTCTAGCGTTGAAAAGGTGGTGTTGACTTCTACTTGATAAGTCTTGCTTTTGTCTGTAATTTTCTTGTGCAAATTCGGAGCGGCATCATGAGCCAAAAAAACCAGTTTAGCCTGCTTTTTCTGAATGCTTTCAACCACCAAGTCTTCACCTGAAGTGATACGACCTGCTCGTTGGGCCAATCCTAATAAACTCAAGATTTTATCTTTTTTATTCGAGTCCAAGTTCTCTCCTCTTGACCTTATGGTCAACGTAGGCAATCAATTCATCATAAAAAGCTGCCTCCACTTCCATACTGAAAGCTCGATTGAGAACTTGTTTTTTCTTGGCTTGAAGGGCTTCTTCATTGTCCAACTTGATGTAGGCACCACGGCCATTAGCCTTGCCTGTTGGATCAATAAATACTTGTCCTTCTTTATTTTTGACAATGCGAAGTAAATCTCGCTTGTCAATTATCTCGCCAGAAACGACTGATTTTCGTAAAGGTATTTTTCTAGCTTTTGCCATAGTACCTCCAACTTAGCCTTGGTCTTCGACGATTGTTTCTTCTACAACTTCTTCAGCGTCACCGTACAAGGCTGCTTCGATAGCTTCATATTCAGAAGCTGACTTGATATCAATACGGAATCCTGTCAAATGAGCTGCCAAACGTACGTTTTGACCACGACGACCGATAGCAAGTGACAATTTGCTATCAGGAACAACAACTGTTGCGTGTTTCCCGTCTTCTGTATCAAAGAGGACTTGATCAACCTCAGCTGGTGCAATCGCATTGTAGATGAATTCTGCTGGATCTTCTACCCACTCGATGACATCGATATTTTCTTCTGCTGGTACCATACGATCCAATTTAGCATCGTAACGCGCTGGGTGGAATTTGCTTGTAATTTTCTTGATGTTGCTACCACCGCGACCAACAATCGTACCGATAGCGTCCACGTTAGGATTATGGCTACGAACCGCAACCTTCGTACGGTCACCTGCTTCACGAGACACGCTCATGATTTCAACCGTTCCATCGTAAACTTCAGGAATTTCTTGTTCCATGAGGCGTTTGATCATTTCTGGGTGGCTACGGCTAACAAATACGTTAACACCGCGACCATTATCTTCTACCTTGTAAACGTAGACTTCGATACGGTCATGTGATTGGAAGACTTCCCCTGGAATTTGATCTTGTTTAGACAACTGCGCTTCCAATGTTCCCAAGTTAACGTAGATGAAACGATTGTCAAAACGTTCCACAGTACCAGTCATGATTTCGCCTTCGTGTTCTTTATAAGTGTTGAAGGTAATGGCACGAGTTTGCTTGCGCATTTTTTCCATGATAGTTTGTTTAGCAGATTGGGCTGCCACACGACCAAATTCACCTGGTGCCTCTTCAAACTTGATTTTATCACCCAATTCATAGGCTGATGAAATAGCTAGGGCATCTTTCAAGCTGATTTCCAAACGACTATCAAATACTTCATCCACCACTTCACGAACTGTATAAACACGGAAGTCACCTGTTTTCTCGTCAAATTCAATTGCAGCTGACTCAGACTGACCAAAACGACGTTTGTAAGCTGAACGAAGTGATTCTGTTACTGCGTCAATGATATCTTCTTTCTTAATCCCCTTGTCTTCCTCCAAAATACGGAAGGCTTCTAGCATTTCTTTACTCATGTTTTTTTCCTTTTGAACTTCAAAAGGTCCTTTCTTTCTTAAATTTTTACAGCAAGACGGGCTTTAGCCACTGTCTGATAAGGGATGGTTACTTCTTTCTTGCGGGTCTTATCCATGTATTCCATGACAAGGTTATCCCCGTCAAAGCTAAGAAGATTTCCTTCAAAAACCTTGATTTTATCAATCGCTTGATACAACTTGACATGGATATAGCTTCCAACAGCTTTCTCAAGTGCTTCAGGTGTTTTCAAAGGACGTTCCAATCCAGGACTGGTTACTTCCAACATGTACTGCTCTGGGAATGGGTCTGGCTTGATAGTATCCAAAAGTGGGCTAATGACTTCCGACAATTCTGCCGTATCATTAAGCGTAATACCACCTTCCTTGTCCACAAAGATAGACAAGACATAGTCACCACCGAGATTTCCATATTCCACGTCAACTAATTCATAGGGTGCTTGGATAGCAGGTGCTACCACTTCTGTCACCAATTCAACAATTGTTGCCATTCATACCTCCTCGCAAAATCCGAGAACAAGTCAAAGGGTTGGTACACGACCAACCCCTTTCTTCTCTATTTTCATTTATTATAGCATAGAATGACCAACTTGTCTAGGAATATGTGTTTTTAGGCGATTCTGAGAAAATCAAAAAAGGTCCGATTGCTCGAACTCTTTCTTTTTACTTCAATTAAAGACAGCCTCTACACGGTAGATAACCTGTCCCTTACTTGAGAACTTCGCCTCATACTCAGTCATGACATTTCCTTCGTAATTGCTGGCATGCAAGTCCAACCAGACTTGTTTCAAGGTCATACCGTATTGCGAGAAACTAGCAAGACTGTACTCAAACAAGCCACGATTATCTGTCTTGAAATGAATTTCCCCATGTTCTGGCAAAATTTGTTTGTAAGTATCAAGGAAGGTCTTATAAGTCAGACGACGCTTTTCATGCTTGGTTTTTGGCCATGGATCTGAAAAATTCAGGTACATCATGTCCACTTCTGCATCCTCAAAATAATTGGTTAAGCTTGAACCGTCCACACGGAGCAATTTAACATTGGTAGCTCCACTTTCCAAGACCTTGTCCAAGGCATAGCTGAGAACTGACAACTGAATATCAATCCCAATGTAGTTGATATGAGGATTTTGTAAGGCCATTCCTGTAATAAAGGCGCCTTTTCCTGAACCAACCTCGATGTGAATTGGGTTATTGTTACCAAAGACCTCATACCATTTCCCTTTGGCATCTTCTGGATTGAGGATGACGTATTGGGGGTGATTAGCTAGGTGCTCTTCCGCACCCTTTCGTTTTCTCACTCTCATAATTCTTTGTAAAATGTCTCCCTAAATTGACGAAGAGCATAAATTTCTTTATTAGCCGCTTCTAAATTGTAACTTTCTGCATACTTGGTAATCTGGTTGAGATAGCTCATCTGACCATACCAATAAACTTTACGCAAAACTGTCTTATTGTACTTGTAACCATACTCTTTAAGCCAACCTTCCCAAGACATACGAGGAATATAGTGGGTTAAAACGTAGGCAACATCCAACATACGATCCGTCAAACAAGCTGTTTCCCAATCTGTGAGGTAAACTAGGCCACTCGTGGTTTCAATCCAATTTTTATGGTGCAAATCGCCGTGAACGAAGGTTGCAGCCTCCTGTTGGAAGTTTGGCAAGTGCGCCAACAAATCCTTACAGACAGACTGTAAATAGGTGTTTTGCTGCAACCGATTTGGCACATCATTTTGCCATTTCTTAACCAAATCACGTGGTTCTTGGTAACTATAATTAAGCTGCAAGGCTTGATTCAACAAGATACGTGAAAAATGCATACGCACCAAAATCTGACGAACCTGCTTGCTGGTCATATCGACACGTTCCAAGGTGCGACCATTCAGCCACTCTTGTTCGACGCGTTGTCCCTTTCCTACTTCACGATTAATGGAAATAACGGGCGGTGTAATTTGCTCCCGTGCCAAGGCTGACACAATTGGAGGCATTTCGTACTTGACAAAGACAGGCGTACCATCTGATCTTAGGCCTTTAAAAGCTTTTCCACTGTTACCCGCAATTGATTGTAATTGTAGGCCTCTATTTTCAAACTGCATGCCTGACTCCTTTCTAAAATTCCTTACTATTTTACTAGTTTTCTAGCGGTTAGTCAAACAATTTTTTCGCTTTTATTGGTAAATAAATTTGCTGTAAAATGATACCGATTCCAACTATGACAAAAATGTATTTTTTATCTGTTAAGAGCATGACGGCAGTAATCGCCTGAAGAAAGAGCACCGCGTAAAATATCAGCCCAATCACGCGTTTACAACTCTGCCTTTTTTCAAAAGAAGAGAGAGGATAAAGCTGAGCTAGGTACTGGTAGTCATAGACCTTATAAAGAGGAAGTAACTGAAAGAGCAAAAGATAGTCAAAAAGTACCGTCAAACCCGTCGCTAGAAGCGACTCTTTGAGCGTCACAAGAAAAATAAGACTCATCCCCAGCAAGCGCAAGGTCAAGGGATAGAAATCTCCTGACCGTAAAAAGGCACGTAAAAATAGATAATCCCACGTTTTCCCTTTCTCTTTCTTAACCATTCCCAGCAAGAAATCTAGATAGGAACGACGTTTCACACTGCTAGTAATCCCCTTAACGGTGGTGAAAAGAGCAAAAAACTGAAGTATTCTTTGCTTGCGCCCATCTTCTTTGGAAATAGCCCTTGACCAGTTCAAACCATGTGAGGTTAACAGACTATGAATCTGTCTCTGATGCCAGAAAAATTTCCCTATCAGCAAGGCCAATAAAACAACCGCTATCACAAGAGGGGACCAGTTCAATTTCAGGTACAAAGGAAAGAAAAACAAGTAACCCAACATCAGAAGACCACCCCAAGTTAGAAAGGCGCGATGAGCAGCTCTTCCCAGTTCTTCCTTAACCTGATTTTCCTTAACTAAAAGAAAAAGCTGATCCGCATCTTCTAAATAGCTGGCAGGTTGCCCTACGAAAAACAAGAGTGTCAACACAGCAAGAATCAAGAGATAGACATACCAAGAATTTGCCGGAAAATGCAGCAACAATTCTCGATACTGAACGAGCAAGAAACCCAATAAAACCATAAGCACCAAGACAAAGTGGTCATTTAAGACATAGCGTAGATACTTGGCACAGCGCGATAGAAAGAGCTGGCGTCGTTGTTGAAAGACTGTCTTCATGCTCCGTCTCCTTCTTTGGTCAAGGTTAGGTAAATTTCGTTGAGACTAGCCCCTTTTTGATCAAAAACGTCTTGCAAGTCCTGCAACGTCCCCGCTGCTCGAACCTGTCCTTGGTGCAAAATCACAAAGCGATCACACATTTTTTCAGCTGAATCTAGGACATGAGTGGACATGAGAATGGAAGTTCCACGCGCTTTTTCTTCTACCAACAGGTCGATCAAATCTTGAATAGCCACTGGATCCAATCCTAAAAACGGCTCATCCACAATCAAGAGACTAGGCTCCACCATCAAGGCACAGATAATCATCACCTTTTGCTTCATCCCTTTTGAAAATTGCACTGGGAACCAGTCTAATTTTTGATCCAGACGAAAAATCTTCAAATATCTCTCGACTCTCGTCCATACTTGTTCCAAGTCCAAATCATAGGCCAAAGCCACTATTTCCAGATGTTCTCGCAGAGTCAATTCTTCATAAAGGCTGGGCGTTTCAGGAATAAAACCAATTTTCTTACGATAGTCTTCTGGCTGACTAGACAAGGTTAAGTCGTCAATGCTGATTGTTCCCTGATAAGGCGTCAACAAACCAATAATTTCTTTAATGGTGGTAGACTTTCCAGCCCCATTCAGTCCAATCAAACCAACTAGTTCACCATTTTTCACATCAAATGAAATATCTTTTAAGACAGGAATATTGGCATAGCCACCTGTCAGTTTCGTAACTTCTAACATGCTTTTCTCCGATTTTTTGATATAATCATTATAACAAAAATCTATAAAAGGAAGTTCAAACTATGTCAGATTGTATTTTTTGTAAGATTGTCGCTGGAGAAATCCCCTCATCAAAAGTCTACGAAGACGACCAAGTTCTGGCCTTCCTAGACCTTACGCAGGTCACAAAAGGACATACCTTGGTTGTTCCAAAAGCACATTATCGCAATATGTTGGAAATGGATGGTGACAGCGCAAGTTCCCTCTTTGCTCGTGTACCTAAAATTGCGCGCCAGCTCAAAAACAAATTAGGTGCTGCTGGTGTCAACATTATCAACAACAACGAAGAAGCTGCTGGACAAACTGTCTTTCACACCCATGTTCACCTCTTACCTCGTTTCGACCAAAACGATGGACTCAAAATTGACTTTGTTGCCAACGAACCAGACTTCCCTGCCTTAGCACAACTAGCTCAAGACCTCTACTTAGGAGAATAAGATGAAATTATCCCAACTCATAGCAGCCGGCGGAGCTGCTCTTGCTAGCTACTGGCTGGTCAGCAATCGTGAAAAGATTGCTCAAGAAACAAATGAAACGATTGACCTAGCAAAAACTGCCCAAGCTAGCTACCAAAACATCCAAAAACAACTCTCTACTATTCAATCCTATCAAGAACCCTTGCGAGCAATGACTGAAGATTTGCAATACAAAATCCGAACCTACCAACAAAGTATCGCTGGAAATCTTGAAGAAATTCAAAAAATAGCTGAGAAGTATGAACAAGAACAAAAATAACAGAACAGGGGAGCCCCTGTTCTGTTATTTTTTATTCAGTTGTAGTGGATTGACTACCATCTGTTGAATAGCTTTCTGACATAGTAACACTACTCATTTCTGTAATCTCTCCTGTTCCGTAGGTCACTTCGCCTGTAAAGACATCTTCAACCGTAATCGGATTCGCATAACCAAAGAGATTTTCATAAACTTTAACATTTGTTTTTAAAACAGTAGCAGGATCTAAGCCTAACGATGTCTTAATCACATTTTGCATTTCAAGTAAGTGTTCACTGGTTGGGATTTGATAAGAAATTTCATTAACCATTTGCCCCTCACCCGTGAGTTGGTAAGACTCAATTTTTTTCAAAGAATCCTTATAGCCCAGAAGACTTGGAATGGTCGATGAATTAATCTTCACATCCGTCTGCATATTGTTGGCTAAGACATCCAATATTTTTTGGTACTGGGTAATGCCATCCAATTGTAGAAGTTTATTAAGAAGGATTCCAATGACTTCACGCTGACGCTTTTGACGCCCATAGTCTCCTTCTGGGTCCTGGTACCGCATCCGTGAGTAAACCAGCGCCTGTTCACCATTGATATGCTGCTTACCTGGATCAACCGTAGCCGTATAACCAGGTTCTGTATCCGAAATAGAGATGGTGAAGCCCAAGGTGTTGTTGACTGTAATACCCCCAACCGCATCAACCAAACTACGTAATCCGTCCATATTAATCTGAACATACCGGTCAATGTGAACATCCATCATCTTTTCAATGGTCGCAATCGCCATCGGAGCTTGTCCATAGGCATAAGAATGATTTAACTTCTCTGTTGTTCCAGCTGAACTCCCATCGCTATTGGCTAATTCTACCATAATATCACGTGTCAAACTCATCATGGTTGTCTTTTGGGTTTTAGGGTTGACTGTCACCAAAATCATGGAGTCACTTCGTCCACCTTCCCATTCACCGCCACGAGTAGCTTGATCCATATCAACCCCCATTAACAAAATAGTTAAAGGTTCTGTCGCTTCGATAATCTTGTCATTGACATTGCGACCTAAATTATTATAGGTTTTGTCTGCTGCCAATGTAGATGATTGGTACAAGGTCCAACCATAAGTCCCGACTGCTCCTAATGTCAATAAGACAATCGCCAAGAACATCAGAAAAATTTTCTTCCCAATTCTCATCTTTAATCTACCATTCTCCCCATGTAGTACAGGTCTAACCAATCTCCTTGATCTGTCCGAGCACCGCGTTTTTGCAAGCCTTCAATCTCAAATCCTAGCGATTGATACAATTTGACAGCTCGCTCATTTCGCAACTGAACTGTCAACTCTAAACGCCCCAATACCTGATAAAACTCAGCCCAGTTAATGACTTCTTTCAATAAAATCCGACCAATCCCCTGTCCCCAATAAGCCTTCTTTACAGCAATAAAAACATTTCCAATGTGACTTACTCGGTAAGGTTGAGCTGTTTTCACATTCACAAGCCCGATAATTTCCGAACCTATCTTGGCTAAGAGGCAAAATTGATCTACCGATTCCAAATTGGCGGCAAAAATCTTCTTTATCGCTTCTAGGGACAAGTCAAACTCAGCACCGGACATATCCAAATAGTCCGTCTCATCAGCCACCTGTCTCATAAAATCAATAAAAACCTGGGCATCACTCGGACTTGCTTCTTCAAAAACAACTTCCTGCTCAGCCATAGACCATTTCCTCCACCAAGGCCTGACTACGAGCACCATGTCCTGCGAAGGTCAATTCACGACCATCTCCGCTTCGTTTGATCGTTACGGTCACATAATCATCTAAAAGGGACGCGTCTAACAATTCTCCCCATTCGATGACCGTTACCCCATCACCATACAAAAAATCATCCAAGTCAATCGAATCCGGTTCATCCCCAATCCGATACACATCCAGATGATAAAGAGGTAGGCGCCCTTCATATTCACGTACAATCGTATAGGTCGGACTTTTTATCATTTGCTCAATATCCAGCCCCGCTGCAATACCTTTCGTCAAGGTGGTCTTTCCAGCTCCTAAGTCGCCAGATAAAACTAGGATATCTCCTGCCTGTAGAAGATTCCCTAGACGCTGTCCAATGGTTGTTAATTCTCGTTCATTTTGGCTATACATAGGCCATATTATACCATAGAAGGTGGTTTTTGTCATTTTCTGGCAAAAGAAAAAACCGCCGATAGACGACGGTTTGAAATCTGATTAGATGATGGCTAAAATAATGAAGTTCAAGATAAACATAGCTGTCGCTGCCCAAAGAATTGGGTGGATTTCTTTTGTTTGTCTCTTCACGATTTTCACCAGGCAGTAGAAGATAAAGGCTGCTGCAATACCGTATGAAATAGAGTAACACAATGACATAAAGAATGCGGCGAAGAAAGCAGGAAGGGCATCTTCAAAATTGCTCCAATCCACATCAAGGAAGGATGAAACCATCATAACCCCAACGATGATAAGGGCTGGTGCTGTTGCAGCTGCTGGGACAATCCCAACAAGCGGCAACAGAAGAATGGACAAAAGGAAGCACACTGCTGTTGAAACAGCCGTCAAACCTGTACGTCCACCTTCAGCAATACCTGCAGCAGACTCAACATAAGTTGTTGTATTTGAAGTACCAAAGAGGGCTCCAATTGATGTACCGATTGCATCTGCAAAGAGAGCACGGTCCATTTTTGAAGAGAAACCTGATGAATTCTCAAGGGCTGCTTCATCTTCTGCTGAGAAGATACCTGTACGACGACCAGTACCGATAAATGTACCAAGTGTATCAAATGTATCCGACAAGCTAAAGGCAAAGATTGTCATCAAAACAAGTGGCAAACGGCTGCTATTGCTAAAGAGAGACTTCATGCCATCAAAGGCAGCAAGGAAAGTCGTCCCAAGTTCACCAAAAGCATCACCCATATGACTTGAGAATGAGATGGTTGATAGATCCACTACACCCATTGGAATACCAAGAAGCGTTGTGACTACGATACCAATCAAAATAGCACCACGAACATTTTTAATCACCAAAACAGCTGTTAAGAGAAGTCCGATAATCGCTAATAGAACTGCTGGATCTGTAAAGGTTGAAATGGCAGGCACTACACCACCATTTGCAGCGATTGATTGGACACCATTTGACAAATCAGCTGCATCTGGAGCAGCACCATTGATGCTCACGATATTTCCAGCTGACAATGAGAAATCAATAATATTAGCATTTTTGAAACCAAGATAGGCTACAAAGACACCGATACCACCACCAATAGCATGCTGAAGACTAACTGGAATCGCTTTGATGATGCTCTTGCGAACTTTTGTCACTGTGATAAAGATGTTAAACAAACCACAGAGGAAAACCATTGCGAGTGCTTCTTGCCAAGAAAAACCAAGTCCAAATACCACTGTATAGGTAAAGAAAGCGTTAAGTCCCATACCTGGTGCAAGGGCGTAAGGTACATTTGCAAACAAGCCCATGAACGTGGTTGAAATAACTGACGCAATGATAGTAGCCAAGAAAACAGCTTTAGTTGGCATTCCTGCTGCACCCAAAATAGATGGGTTAACAAACAAGATATAACTCATGGCGAAGAAAGTTGTCAAACCAGCCATGATTTCAGTTGATACGGTCGTGCCGTATTCTTTCAATCTAAAAAAACGTTCCATTTTTCTAAAATTCTCCTTTATTTACGAACGATATCCAAATTATACTATAAAACATTCACTTTTTCAAGAAAAATAACCAATGTTTTTTCAATGACTTTCTATTTTAGACGATTTTTGTTATACTTTTAGGAAAGTTAAAGGAGCTATTAATGAAGAAAAAATTGATTGCCTTAGATCTAGACGGCACCCTTCTCAATAACCAAAGTCAACTAAGCGATTACACCATTGAAACCATTCAAAAAGTGCAACAAGCTGGTCATACTGTCCTAATTGCGACAGGGCGTCCTTACCGCATGGCCTACCAATTTTACCAACAACTGAAATTGGATACTCCTATGATTAACTTTAATGGTTCCTTGGTCCATATTCCGGAAAAAAAGTGGGAATGGGAGCAAAATATCTTAATCGACAAGCAGTATTTGTTGGATTTTTTAGATAACAAGGAAAATTTTCAAGCTATTTTCATCGCAGGAGAATACAAGAATAAATTTTTCATTACCCAAGACCATTTGGATGAAATTCACCCTAGTCTCATGGGGGTTGAAAATATTACTCCTGATACCTTGATTAAACCCGAACTGATCACCAGTGACCCGCATTCTATCCTTATGCATACACGCGCAGAAGATCGCTATGAGCTAGCCCAAGACATGCGCAAATTGTTTAATAACGAGTTGGAAATCAACACTTGGGGCGGTCCGCTTAGTATTTTAGAAACCTGTGCTAAAGGCGTAACAAAGGCTTCAGCCCTGCAATACTTACTGGACCAATACCAAGTTGATGCCACAGACTTGATTGCCTTTGGCGATGAGCACAATGATGTCCAAATGCTACAACTGGCTGGTACTGGGTACGCCATGAAGAACGCTAGCGATACTCTCCTTCCACACGCCGACCGCATGACCGAATTTACCAATGATCAAGACGGCGTAGCACGTGAGTTAGAAAAATTATTCTTATAAATAAGCCAAAAGACTTCTCATTCAACAATCGGAGGTCTTTTTTTTAAGCAAACTGTACCGATACGCATGCACGATTTTAGTCACAAAGGGAAGCTCATCTGTTACAGCCGATTGAAAAATTTTAAAAATAGTATGTATCCCCCCTCATTCCTTGACAAATTCATCCACAGCAAGCTCATTAAGAAGGCAAATTCCTTTTCTATTTCTCTCAAATACATAGATTTTATCTATCTTTTTTAAGCGAACAACTTCATCACTTTTTTCATAATTCTTCCATAATATATGCCGAAAACTTGCACACACCTTGTGCACTTATAAGTATGTTTTCCGCTGGTGCCGGTTCCATTTTCCTATAATAAAGGATTGACAAAACTTCTGTAAGCGGTTTATAATAATGTATGTTTAGAAGAGAACAATTTTATTATAGTTAACTCTTCAAATCAAATATATTTAGGAGGATCAATAATGAGTATTGGAATCATTATTGCAAGTCATGGCGAGTTTGCTGCTGGTATTCATCAGTCTGGCTCCATGATCTTTGGCGAACAAGAAAAAGTACAAGTTGTTACTTTTATGCCAAGTGAAGGACCAGAAGATCTTTATGCTAAGTTCAATGCCGCTATTGACGCATTTGACGGTGATGACGAAGTCTTGGTCTTGGCCGATCTTTGGAGTGGATCTCCATTTAACCAAGCAAGTCGCCTTGCTGGTGAACGCCCAGAGCGCAAGATTGTCATCCTTACAGGTCTCAACCTACCAATGTTAATCCAAGCCTACACAGAGCGTATGATGGACGCATCTGCAGGCGTGGATCAAGTGGCTGCAAATATTATTAAAGAGTCGAAGGATGGTGTGAAAGCCCTTCCTGAAGAACTAAATCCTGTAGAAGAGGTAGCAGCTCCAGTTGCCGCAGCAGCTCCTCAAGGTGCTATTCCAGAAGGCACTGTCATCGGCGATGGTAAGTTAAAAATCAACCTCGCTCGTATCGATACTCGTCTTTTGCACGGTCAAGTTGCGACAAACTGGACACCAGCTTCTAAAGCTGACCGTATCATCGTAGCCTCTGACGCTGTTGCAACAGATGATTTGCGCAAAGGTTTGATTAAACAAGCTGCACCAAATGGAGTACGTGCAAACGTTGTTCCAATCAAGAAATTGATTGAAGCAGCAAAAGATCCACGTTTTGGAAATACTCACGCCCTTATCTTGTTTGAAACACCTCAAGATGCTCTTGCAGCAATCGAAGGCGGTGTGCCAATTACAGAATTGAACGTTGGTTCAATGGCTCACTCAACTGGTAAAACAATGGTCAACAACGTATTGTCTATGGACAAAGAAGACGTTGCAACCTTCGAAAAATTGCGTGACCTCGGAGTTCAATTCGACGTTCGTAAAGTACCAAACGATAGCAAAAAAGATTTGTTTGAGTTGATTAACAAAGCAAACGTACAATAGAAAGGAATACAACTATGTCAGATATTTCAATTATTTCTGCGGTCTTGGTTGTTATTGTTGCCTTCATGGCTGGTCTTGAAGGTATCCTTGACCAATTCCAATTTCATCAACCAATCGTTGCATGTACCCTTATCGGTCTTGCAACAGGAAACTTGACTGCCGGCGTTATGCTCGGTGGCGCTCTTCAAATGCTTGCTCTTGGATGGGCAAACATTGGTGCTGCGGTTGCACCTGATGCTGCTTTAGCATCTGTTGCAGCAGCTATCATTTTCATCAAAGGTGGCGACTTTTCAAACGTTGGGGTAAACGTTGCAACTGCGGCTGCTATCCCTCTTGCCGTTGCAGGTCTTTTCTTGACAATGATCGTTCGTACTATCTCTGTCGGTCTTGTCCACACAGCAGACAAGGCTGCAAAAGACGGTAATATAGCTGGTGTTGAACGCGCTCACTTGTTTGCCCTTGTCCTTCAAGGTCTTCGTATCGCCGTTCCTGCTGCCCTTCTTCTTGCAATGCCAGCTGAAGCTGTACAAGCAGTATTAAACATGATGCCAGAATGGCTCAAAGGCGGTATGGCTGTTGGTGGTGGTATGGTTGTTGCCGTAGGTTATGCGATGGTTATCAACATGATGGCTACTCGTGAAGTATGGCCATTCTTCGCCCTCGGTTTCGTATTCGCAGCTGTTACTGATTTCACACTTATCGCACTTGGTACAATGGGTGTAGCGATTGCCTTCATCTACCTCAACCTTTCAAAACAAGGTGGTAACGGTGGTGGAACTGCTTCAGGTTCTGGTGACCCAATCGGCGACATCCTTGAAGACTACTAGAAAGGGGAATGAACATGGCTGAAAAAATTACACTCTCTAAAGCGGATCGCCAAAAAGTTTGGTGGCGTTCACAATTCTTGCAAGGTTCATGGAACTATGAGCGTATGCAAAACTTGGGTTGGGCTTATGCACTCATCCCTGCAATCAAAAAATTGTACACTAAAAAAGAAGACCAAGCTGCTGCCCTTGAGCGTCACTTGGAATTCTTCAATACTCACCCATACGTTGCAGCTCCAATCATCGGTGTAACGCTTGCCCTTGAAGAAGAAAAAGCAAACGGTACTGAAATTGAAGATGCAGCAATCCAAGGGGTTAAGATTGGTATGATGGGACCTCTTGCTGGTATCGGTGACCCAGTCTTCTGGTTTACAGTTCGTCCTATCCTCGGTGCTCTTGGAGCTTCACTTGCTGCTTCAGGAAATCTTGTTGGTCCACTTCTCTTCTTCTTTGGTTGGAACGCAATCCGTATGGCCTTCTTGTGGTACACTCAAGAATTTGGTTACAAAGCTGGTTCTGAAATCACTAAAGACATGTCAGGTGGTATCTTGAAAGACATTACGAAAGGTGCTTCTATCCTTGGTATGTTCATCTTGGCTGTCTTGGTACAACGTTGGGTATCCATCAACTTTACAGTGGATCTTCCAGGTAAACAATTATCAGAAGGTGCTTACGTTGTCTTCCCAGAAGGTGCCGTTAAAGGTGCAGAATTGAAAGGTATTCTTGGACAAGCCCTCAGTGGCATGAGCTTGGATCAAGTACAAGCACAATCGCTTCAAGGTCAGTTGAATTCCTTGATTCCAGGATTGATGGGTCTTGCCCTTACTTTCCTATGTATGTGGTTACTCAAGAAGAAAGTATCTCCAATCACTATCATCATCGCATTGTTCGTTGTTGGTGTGGTTGCACGTTTCTTCGGTATCATGTAAGACACAAAAGAGTTTCCGTTTTTGGAAACTCTTTTGCTTATGATATAATAGAATAAAATCAGATAACAAAGTGAGTAAACATGGCACAGTCATTAAACAAAGAGATCGAATTTCAGACTACTGGTGTTTCCTATATGGGGATTGGTGGTAAGGTTGGAAAATTTTTAGTCGGCGATACTGCCCTAGAATTTTATCCAGATGTAAACGTAGAAATGTATATCCAAATTCCTTGGACATCTATCAAACAAATTGGGGCAAATGTTCACGGTAGCAAAGTTAGCCGGCATTTTGAAATCTTTACCGACCAAGGAAAATTTCTTTTTGCTTCAAAAGATTCTGGTAAAATCTTAAAAATTACCAGACATCATATCGGAAATGAAAAAGTAATAAAACTACCGACACTTCTCCAAATGATCGGTAGAAAACTCAAAGAATTATTTGCCAAAAACGCATAATTCCTGTATAATAATCTCAACGGATAAGTAGGTTGTTTCCTTCTTTCAGAAAGTCTGCGGTTGCTGTGAGTAGGCATTAGGAGCAAGTGAAATTCTACCGTGATTTAATTAGAATAACAATTAAGAGCACTTCGGTGAAGTTGGATGGAACCGTGCAATCGCACTCCAACACTTGACCGGAGTGTTTTTTCTATCATATTGGAGGGAAAATCATATGCTTGATTTAAAACGAATTCGAACAGACTTTGCTGCTGTTGCACAAAAACTAGCAACTCGTGGAGTATCTGAAGAAACATTAACCGAACTCAAAGAACTAGACGAAAAACGTCGCGATCTTCTGGTGAAATCAGAAGAACTCAAGGCTGAACGCAATACTGTATCTGCGGAGATTGCTCAAGCAAAACGTAACAAAGAAAACGCAGATGCCAAAATCACTGCTATGCAGACCGTATCCGCCAGCATCAAAGCTGTTGATGCTGAGCTAGCTGAGATTGATGACAAATTGACTGCTATCATCACTGTGTTGCCAAATACCCCACATGATTCTGTACCAGTTGGTGCTGACGAGGAAGAAAATGTTGAAGTCCGCCGCTGGGGGACACCTCGTGAGTTTGATTTTGAGGTGAAAGCACACTGGGACCTTGGGGAAGACCTTGGTATTCTTGACTGGGAACGCGGGGCAAAAGTGACTGGGGCTCGTTTCCTTTTCTATAAAGGTCTCGGTGCTCGTTTGGAGCGTGCTCTTTACAACTTCATGTTGGATGAACACTTGGCAGAAGGTTATGAAGAAGTCATCACACCATACATGGTGAACCGCGACTCAATGTTTGGAACTGGACAATATCCAAAATTCAAGGAAGACACCTTTGAAATCAATGACGACGAACGCCCATTTGTTCTTATCCCAACAGCTGAAGTGCCATTGACAAACTACTACCGTAACGAAATCATTGACGGCAAAGACTTGCCAATCTACTTCACAGCTATGAGCCCATCATTCCGTTCTGAAGCGGGCTCTGCTGGTCGTGACACACGCGGTCTTATCCGTCTTCACCAATTCCATAAGGTTGAAATGGTCAAATTTGCCAAACCAGAAGAATCTTACGAAGAATTGGAAAAAATGACTGTTAACGCTGAAAATATTCTCCAAAAATTGGGCCTGCCATACCGCGTTTTAGCTCTCTGTACAGGGGATATGGGCTTCTCAGCTGCCAAAACCTATGACTTGGAAGTCTGGATTCCAGCACAAAATGCCTACCGTGAAATCTCAAGCTGTTCAAACACTGAAGATTTCCAAGCACGCCGTGCCCAAATCCGCTACCGTGACGAAGCTGACGGCAAGGTTAAATTGCTCCATACCTTGAACGGTTCAGGTTTGGCAGTAGGTCGTACAGTCGCTGCCATCCTTGAAAATTACCAAAACGAAGATGGTTCTGTTACAATCCCAGAAGTTCTCCGTCCGTACATGGGTGGGGTTGATGTGATTAAACCTTAACCTCTACGGAAGGTAAAAATGAAAAAGATGATGTTACTTGCCGGAGTCCTCTTGAGTCTGTCCTGCCTCTCTGCCTGCCAGAAGGAGACAAACTCTACTATCACTACTTCAACCAGTCAAGAAACCTCTAGTACCACTACTATCAGCTCTGAAACTAGTACTAGTTCGAGCAGTCAAGATGAAACAACACAAACTTCTTCCAGCCAGCAAGCCCAACCTGTCCTTGATATCCTTGGCATTCAAGCAGGCGATTATTCTAGCCTAGCTGGCACTTGGAGAGACAACCTTGGAAATACATTGACTTTCGATAAATATGGAGCGTTGGCAGAATATCCTACTGTAAAAATGGGGCCAAATTCTAATATTCGCAACAATGTTTTGGAACTATCTGTCCAAAATTCCGAACAAACGGGTAGCTTCAGGATAGTATTTATCCCTCAAAACATCACCTATTCTCCTACCTACGAAGATGGTACAAGTAGTCCAGATACTTCTGACACTAGTAAAGATCGGATCCTCATCGGACAAAATATTATCAATTCAAATCCAGACTATGTCTATTATCGTGTTGACACACCGTAGAAAAGTAAACAATCAGCTCTTCCACCTGAGAAGAGCTGATTTTCTTATGACTTATAAATAGTAAAGTGCCACTACCGACCAGGCATTGTTGATAAAATGCACTGCAATAGGATAAATCAAGTAACCTGTCTTATGATAGAGAACACAAAAGATAAGACCTCCACCTCCATAAATCAGCCAAGAGGCAAAATCGGTCGGTCCATGAAGGGCTCCGAAAAGCAGGCTTGAAACAAGCATACCAATAAGTACCTGAGACCCAAACAATTTCTTAAAGAAGTAACCCCGCAATACGACCTCTTCTACAATTGCTGGTAAAAAAGCTGTTATTAAGAAGGCCAGCCAAAAAGGAACTCCCTTCAAAGATTCTATGATTAAAGCATCATTGGCTGTTGCGATAGCACTCTGCAATTCCAACAAATAATAACCTAACATATCCGTCAACTGCATGATAGCAAAGCCTAATACGACTATCGCCAGACCATCCCAAGTAAGAATTTTAGAGTCCCAAACAGGCAGGTCATTTCTTTCAGCCCGCCACCAGAAAAAGACCAAAAGTCCCAACGTCATCAACCCAACTATTACCAAGGTGACTTGCGACTTAGACTCTTCCAATAGGATGTCTGGAAGAACAGCTAACACTAAGAAACCAAACACTCTCAATAAAATCCAAAGTTTTCCACCAATCCATTTCAAACCTTGACCTAATTGTTCCATATTCTCTCCTTCATCATTCCTATCTCTATCCTGTTCAGGAACTATGAGTAGCAGAAAGCCACCACCGACCAGGCATTATTGATAAGATGTACTGCAATGGGGTAGATTAGATAATCCGTCTTATAGTACAAGTAAGCCAAGATAAAACCTGGACTAGTATAAATGATCCAAGAGCCTAGATTGGTTGGTCCATGCAAGAAGGCAAAAAACAGACCAGACACCTCAATTCCCAGAATCTTGTGCTTTTCAAACAACTTTTTGAATAGATAACCTCTGATAATGATCTCCTCGGTAATGGCTGCCTGACAGGCTATCCTTACAAAGGCTAACCCAAAGGGAATAGCTCTTAACAGCTTTTCAATGCCAATCTGATTTGCAGTATCTTCAATCCCTTGAAGGTCCATGATAGTATGCCCTAAGACAGTAGAAAGGCTGGTGAATAGTAAGGTTAGGGCGACCAGTCCAAGTTCCTGCCAGGTCAGGAATTTTCTATCCCAAATGGCAAGCCCTTTCCTTTCTGCCAACCAACACATAAATACCATAATTCCAATAGAAGATATGCCGGTAGTCCATTGAGCGACTGGCGAGGTGGATTGTTACAATATGAAAGTTGGAATGAGTTCAAGAAGCAACAATAGAAAGGCCTGCAGCAAAATCCAGATTTTCCGACAAAGCCATTCCAATCGTTGACTGAATGTTTCTAGCATTTCCAAACTCCTATCCTACCCACTTCTCCATATAGACCATATCCATACCCTCCTGCTCAGGCTCGGTTTTGATAGCCTTATAACCGAGTTTTTCGTAGAAAGTGACTAATCTAGGCTCCTGTAAAACCGTACAGAGCACCCAGCGTCTAACCGTCGGATAAAGACTTTCTAAGTCTAGCATTGCCTTGTAACCGTAGCATTTTCCTCTGTGGTCTGGATCGATGCCAATCAAGCCTAGCCAGCCCTGATCTGCATCTTCAGCGACCGTTGTTCGTACTAAACCGACTGTGTGCCCTTCCTCAACAATCTTGTAGTAGGTGCAATTTGGTCGTACAAAGCGTGATTGGAAGTGGTCCATAGTTTCAATAGCAGGGTTGTATTGGTCCTGATAGGTTTCATACAAGGCTGCAAATGCTCGGTGCTGAATAGGCAGCAATTCTTCTGCATTTGATAAATCTGCTTTTACTAACATGGAAAACCTCCTGAAAATTATTTTATCCATTGTATCAAATCTAGCAAAAAAATACTAGGTCTTCCTAGTATTTTCTAAAGCGTTGATAGCGGTTTTCGAGTAGCTCATCAAGTGGTAAGGCTTGTAATTGAGCCAACTGGCTGACTAGGTTTTCCTTGATGTCAGCCAAGACTTCCTTGGTAGCTCTGCCATTTTCCAAAACAACCCGATCGACCACTCGGAGCTTCTCCAACTCGTATGACGTGATCTTCATGAGTTCTGCTGCTTCCATAGCTCGACTGCCGTCTTTCCAGAGGATAGAGGCGAAACCTTCAGGGCTGAGGACGGCGTACATGGAGTTTTCCAGCATCCAGACCTGGTCTGCGACTGCCAGGGCAAGTGCTCCACCAGAGCCCCCCTCACCGATGATGATGGCGATAATAGGTACCTTGAGGTCGCTCATCTCCATGAGGTTGCGGGCAATGGCCTCGCCCTGTCCACGCTCCTCGGCACCGACGCCTGGATAGGCTCCAGCGGTATTGATAAAGGTGACAACTGGACGACCGAACTTCTCCGCCTGTTTCATGAGGCGAAGGGCCTTGCGGTAGCCTTCTGGGTGAGGCTGACCGAAGTTGCGTTTGAGGTTGTCCTGAAGGTTCTTCCCTTTTTGGATACCGATAACTGTCACAGGTTGACCTGCTAGAAAGCCGATGCCACCCACTACAGCTTCGTCATCACGGAAATTCCGATCGCCGTGCAGTTCGATAAAGTCATCAAAGAGTTGTGTGGCATAGTCCAAGGTCGTCAGGCGAGCTTGGTCACGTGCCAAACGGATCATACGTGCTACATCACTGGTCATCTGACACCTCCATGCATTCTCAACAAGCGACTGATGGTCGCTGGCAAGTCCTGGCGTTTGACAATGGCATCGACAAAGCCGTGTTCTTGTAAAAATTCAGCCTTCTGAAAATCATCTGGCAGATTTTCACGCACAGTTGACTCAATAACCCGTCGTCCTGCAAAACCAACCAAGGTCTGCGGTTCAGCCAGGATAATATCGCCTTCCATGGCAAAACTAGCCGTCACACCTCCTGTTGTGGGGTCTGTCAAGATCGTCAGGTAAAAGAGGCCAGCATTGGAATGGCGTCTCACTGCTGCCGAAATCTTGGCCATTTGCATCAGGCTCATGATGCCTTCCTGCATCCGAGCACCACCAGATGCGGTAAAGAGGACAACTGGCAAACGCTCTTCAATCGCCAACTCAAAGAGGCAGGTGATTTTCTCACCGACCACCGTTCCCATAGAGGCCATGATAAAATGCGAATCCATGATGCCAAGGGCAACTGGCTGACCACCGATTGTCCCCTTGCCTGTCAAAACAGCTTCATCCAAGCCCGTTTTTTGACGGGTAGCTGCTAATTTTTCTAGATAATCGGGGAAGTCCAAGGAATTTTTCGTTTCAATCCCTGTAAACAATTCCTCAAACGAACCGTCATCGACTGTCAGAGCCAGGCGTTCCTGGGCTGTAATCCGGAAATTATAGGAACAGTGTTGACAGGTTTTCTCTGGTCCCAAATCCCTCTTGTAGAGGATTTCCTTACAAGCTGGACATTTGGAAAAGAGTTCATCTGGCACCTCTGGCTTTGCTTGAGGTGCTGACTCTATCCGCGAACGATTGGGATTGATGCGGATATATTTGTCCTTTTTGCGAAACAAAGCCATAGCATTCTCCTAGTTTACTTTTTTAATTCTTCCTGATAGCGGGGTAAAAATTCTTCCATGAGGTAGGCAGTATCATAATGACCAGCCACCACTCGCTTGTCGGAAATCAAGTCCAGCTGGAAGTCTGTATTGGTCACCACTCCGTCAATTTCCAATTCGTAAAGGGCTCGCTGCATCTTCATCAGAGCTTCAAAACGATTTTCCCCATGCACGATGACCTTGGCAATCATCGAATCGTAGTAAGGCGGAATGGTATAGCCTGGGTAAACAGCTGAATCTACACGTAAACCAACGCCACCACTTGGCAGGTAGAGATTGGAAATCTTACCTGGACTTGGGGCAAAGTTAAAGGCTGGATTTTCAGCATTGATGCGGCATTCAATGGCATGACCTGTAATCCGCACATCTTCTTGGCGGACACTGAGTTCCTGACCAGCCGCAATCTTGATTTGCTCCTTGACAATATCCACACCGGTAACAAATTCGGTAACAGGATGTTCTACCTGCACCCGTGTGTTCATTTCCATGAAGTAAAATTCGCCCTTGGCTTCGTCCAAAAGGAACTCAATGGTCCCCGCATTTTCATAACCAACTGACTGGGCAGCCCGCACTGCTGCTTGACCGATACGTTCCCGCATGGTCTGGCCGATAGCAATCGACGGAGCTTCTTCCAAGACCTTCTGGTTGTTGCGTTGAAGGGAACAATCCCGTTCTCCCAGATGGATGACATGACCGTGCTGGTCCGCCAAAATCTGTACTTCGATGTGGCGGGCTGGATAGACGACACGCTCCATATACATGGCTCCGTTGCCAAAGGCTGCCTTGGCTTCGCTGGAAGCTGATTCGAAGGCAGGCACTAGGTCTTCAGCTTTTTCCACCTTACGAATCCCCTTGCCGCCTCCACCTGCCGATGCTTTGAGCATGACAGGGTAGCCAATCTTTTCAGCGATTTCAAGGGCTTCTTGGCTGGTCAAAACTTCACCGTCTGATCCTGGAATAACAGGCACCTGAGCCTTAATCATCTCCGCCCGAGCATTGATTTTATCGCCCATGGTATCCATGACCGTCCCAGAAGGACCGATAAACTTGATACCAACCTCTTCACAGAGGGTGGCGAATTTGGAGTTTTCACTCAAAAATCCAAAACCTGGGTGAATGGCCTGAGCACCTGTCGCAACAGCCGCCGAGATGACCGCCTGCATATTGAGATAGGAGTCTGTCGAACGAGCAGGTCCGATACAGACAGCCTCATCTGCCAACATGGTGTGGAGGGCTTCCTTGTCAGCCTCTGAACAGACAGCCACCGTCGCAATCCCTAATTCCCTGGCCGCACGAATGATCCGCACCGCAATCTCACCACGATTGGCAATCAAAATCTTCTCAAACATGATGAATCCTATCTCCTTTAGATACTAATTTCCAATAGCAAAAGTCAACACCCCCGACGCAGCCAGTTTTCCGTCCACTTCTGCCTTTGCTTCAACGACCGCAATGCTTCCACGGCGTTTGACAAATTTAGCTGTCATAATCAACTGGTCACCAGGTACAACTTGCTTCTTAAATTTGACCTTGTCCATGCCGGCATAAAAAACCAGCTTGCCCTTGTTTTCTTCCTTGGATAATTCCAAGACACCAGCCGTTTGTGCCAAAGCCTCCATGATGAGAACTCCTGGCATAACAGGGTATTCTGGGAAATGCCCGTTGAAGAAGGGCTCGTTAATGGTCACATTTTTAAGGGCGACAATCTCATCTTCCGATACTTCAAGGACACGATCGACCAAGAGCATAGGGTAGCGATGAGGAAGAGCCTCTTTAATTTTCAAAATATCAATCATTTGATGCGTACTAATCCTTGTCCAAATTCTACAACGTCTTGGTTGGCCACCAAAATCTCTGTGACCACACCATCACGATCAGCAGGCACTTCGTTCATGACCTTCATGGCTTCGATAATCATGAGAGTCTGCCCTTTTTTGACCGTATCGCCAACTGCTACAAAGGCTGGCTTGTCAGGGGCTGGTGACAAATAAGCCACACCAACCAGTGGACTTTCCACTACCGCACCTTCTGCCACGGGGCTGGCACCTGCTTCTACTGGAGCTGGCTCACTGGTTTCAACTGCTGGCACAGGGGCTGGGCTTGCAGGAGCTACTGGAGCAAGCGGAGCTTCTACGATTGGACTCGGAGCCGCTGTCGCCTGTTGGTTTTTACTGAAATGCAAGGTTTCCCCAGCATTGCTATATGAAAATTCTCGCAAACTTGACTGGTCAAACTGACTCATCAGGTCCTTAATTTCTGTAATATTCACTTAAGCCTCCCAACGTTTGAAAGCAATCACCGAGTTGTGACCTCCAAAGCCAAATGTATTTGAAATGGCATGGCGGATTTCCATATCACGCCCCTGTCCATAAATGACATCCGCTTCAATATCTTCAGATAATTCTGTCGTACCAGCTGTCTTTGGTGCATAAGAATGACGCATAGCCTCAATGACAGCTGCCGCCTCAACGGCACCCGCTGCCCCCAACAAGTGCCCTGTGAAGGACTTGGTAGAAGAAACTGGCGTGTTCTTGCCGAAGACAGATACGATAGCTTGGCTTTCCCCTTTTTCATTAGCCGGTGTCGAAGTACCATGGGCATTGATGTAGTCAATATCAGCTGGCTCTAAACCTGCTTCTGAAATGGCCAACTTCATGGCCTTAATAGCACCCAGACCTTCTGGATGTGGAGAAGTCATGTGGTAAGCATCGCAGGTATTTCCATAACCAACAATTTCAGCCAAAATCGTCGCCCCACGAGCTTCTGCATGTTCCAAACTTTCCAATACTAAAACCGCGGAACCCTCTCCCATGACAAAACCATTGCGGTCCTTGTCAAATGGAATAGACGCACGTTCTGGATCCTCAGTAGTCGACATAGCTGTCAAAGCTTGGAAACCACCGATTGCAAACGGAGTAATGGCTGCTTCTGCTCCACCTGCCAACATGACATCTTGGAAGCCAAACTTGATTTCACGGAATGCTTCTCCTAAGGCATCATTTGACGAAGCACAGGCTGTGATAATACACTTGCAGACACCATTGGCACCGACCTGCATGGCAATATTTCCGGCCGCCATATTTGGAAGAGCTTTTGGAAGAGCCATGGGACGAATGCGTTTTGGACCTTTTTCGTTCATCCGAGCCACTTGCTCTTCAATTTCCAAAATACCACCGATACCTGTTGATAAGATAACACCGAAGCGATCGCTGTCAACTTTCTCTGTATCAAGCCCCGCATTTGCAACCGCCTCACGAGCTGCATAAAGTGCATACAAGGAGTAGTTGTCATAGCGGTTGCTATCCTTTTTCACAAAATATTTATCAAAAGGAAAATCTTTCAGCTCTGCTGCATTGTGAACATTGTAGTCACTAGTATCAAATTTTGTAATGGGACCAATCCCAATCTGACCTGTTTCAAGACTCTTCCAGAAGTCCTCTGGTGTGTGGCCAATGGGTGAAGTCACTCCATAACCTGTTACCACAACTCGATTAAATTTTGTCATTCTTTTCTCCTTATTTATCGGATTTATCGGAAAACCAGTCCAATTTACATGGATAGTCCGCCATCAATCGCAATGACTTGTCCTGTCATATATTCTTGTCCTGCAAGAAAAGCCGCAACCTCCGCAACTTCTTCTGGCTGACCAAATCGTTTCATCGGAATCTGTCCTGTCATCGTTTCTTTGATTTTGTCTGACAAAACAGCTGTCATATCGGACTCGATAAAGCCTGGTGCAATCACATTCACACGAACATTACGACCTGCTACTTCACGTGCTAAAGACTTAGAAAAACCAATCAAGCCTGCCTTAGAAGCCGCATAGTTAGCCTGCCCAGCATTTCCAATAAGGCCAACAACACTAGAAATATTAATAATTGCACCCTCACGCGCCTTGGTCATGGGTTTTAAAACTGCCTGTGACATATTGAAAGCACCTGTCAAGTTGATTTTGAGAACTGACTCAAAATCTTCTTCTGACATACGTAAAAGCATCCCATCCTTGGTGATACCGGCATTGTTGACCAAAATATCCACTGATCCTAGTGCTTGGGTAGCTTCTTCTACCATGCGCTTAGCATCTTCGCTAGAAGAAATATCTCCTGAGATCCCCGCCACTTTGACACCATAGTCTGCAAATTTCGCCAGCAAGTCTTCTGACAAAGCAGAGCGACCATTCAGCACTACATTGGCACCGAGACTGGCAAATTTATGAGCAATGGCAAGCCCAATTCCACGACTAGATCCTGTTACAAATACATTTTTATTCTTAATTTCCATTCCATTCTCCCAAAAGATTTTCAAAGCTTGCCACATCTTCAACAGAGACAACTGGCACTGTTTTATCTATTTTTTTGATAAAACCAGACAAAACTTTCCCTGGTCCAATTTCGATAAATCTTTCTACGCCTAGCTCTGTCAAACAAGCAATAGACTCATAAAAACGAACTGGCTCCATGACCTGACGTGCCAACAAGCCCGCAATCTGGTCTTTTTCCATGATCTGTGCTTCCGTATTTCCAACCAGTGGCACTTGAAAGTCTGCAAAGTCAATCGAAGCCAATTCAGTTGCCAATTGTTGACTGGCTGGTTTTAACAAGGCTGTGTGAAAGGGACCAGAGACATTGAGAGGGATGAGGCGTTTACAGCCTGCTTCTTTCAATAATTCTACAGCCTTATCCACAGCCTCCACTTCTCCACCGATAACGATTTGAGCTGGTGTATTGTAGTTTGCTGGAGCAACTAGACCTACCGCCGATGCTTCTCGGCAAACTTCTTCAATCAAAGCGGCATCGGTATTCAGCACTGCAATCATTTTCCCACTACCAATAGGCGCAGCCTCCTCCATGAAGACACCCCGCATAGCAACCAGTTTCAAAGCGATCTCAAAATCCAAAGCACCCGCTGCCACTAAAGCCGAGTATTCCCCCAAGGAAAGGCCAGCTACTGCACCAGGCGCAATTCCATGCTCCAAAAGTAGGCGATAAATCGCTACCGAAGTCGTCAAAATAGCTGGTTGCGTATAGCGTGTCTGGTTCAACTTATTTTCATCTTGGTCAATCAAGCTACGAACATCGTATCCTAGAATTTGACTTGCCTGGTTAAAAGTTTCCTGGACAAGAGCAAAGCGGTCATACAAATCCCGCGCCATGCCCAAACCTTGTGCACCTTGACCAGCAAATAAAAAAGCTGTTTTTGTCATCTTACTCTCCAACTGATGCCCAGCGAGCAGCTTCTTGACGAATGACCTCGGCAGCACCTTCGTAAATATCTTTCAAAATTTCTTCACAAGTTTCTTCAGCCTTGACCAAACCAGCAATCTGTCCCGCCATAACTGAACCGTTCTCCACATCCCCATCTACAACAGCATTGCGAAGGGCACCAGCTCCTAGAACTTCAATGTCCTCTGCTGTTTTTTCCCCACGAAGGAAATCTTTTTCAGCCGCTGAGTAGGCTGTGGATAATTTGTTCTTCAAGGCACGAACAGGATGACCGACAATAGAAGCTGAAATAACAGTGTCAATATCCCTAGCCTTCAAAATTTTCGCCTTAAAGTTAGGATGAGCATTGGATTCTTTGGCAACGACAAAGCGAGTACCGACTTGAACGGCCTCAGCACCCAACATAAAACCAGCCGCCGCACCACGTCCGTCAGCAATACCTCCTGCTGCAATGACAGGAATCGAAACGGCATCTACCACTTGACGTACCAAAGTCATGGTCGTCAATTTTCCGATATGACCACCTGCCTCCATTCCTTCTGCAATGACCGCATCTGCACCTAGTTTTTCCATACGCTTGGCCAAGGCAACACTTGGTACAACTGGAATAACTGTAATCCCTGCTGCATGGAAACGTTCCACGTACTTCCCAGGATTTCCAGCGCCTGTTGTTACCACCTTGACACCTTCTTCAATCACCAAATCTACAATGTCATCAGCAAACGGAGAAAGTAGCATGATATTTACACCAAAGGGCTTATCTGTAATGGATTTCACCTTATCAATATTGGCTTTCACAACTTCTTTAGGAGCGTTTCCCCCACCAATAATCCCTAAGCCACCTGCATTTGAGACTGCACCTGCCAAGTCTCCATCTGCTACCCATGCCATTCCTCCTTGGAAAATTGGGTATTTGATTTGTAGTAATTCTGTAATCCTTGTTTGCATGTCATCCTCATTTCATTTGCTTAGATAATCCTTTGAAGTTCAAAACATTACCTAAACAAGAGGGAGGCATCTCCCTCCACTCATCTCTTTGATACTTTGATAAACAAAAGTTTTGAAGATCAAAGTATTTTGCCCAATAAAATGCTATATTAATAGCATTTTAAACTTATTTTGTTTGCTCTTCAACGTAAGCAACCAAATCTGCAACTGTGTTCAAACCGTCTTCTGACTCGATTTGGATATCAAATGCATCTTCGATTTCTGAGATAACTTGGAACAAATCCAATGAATCTGCGTCCAAATCTTCAAAAGTTGTTGACAATTGAACTTCTTCAGTTTCCTTACCAAGTTCTTCTACGATGATTGCTTGTACTTTTTCAAATACTGACATGTTTCTGTCTCCTTTTTATATAAAATATTTTTTAATAACTGTAAAACAGTTCATTAACTAAAGTTTGAGTAGGATGGCGCCCCATGTGAGACCTCCGCCAAATCCACTTAAAAGTAGAGTTTGGCCACCATCCAATTGTAAAGTTCCATTCTCTACTAATTCAGACAGTAGAATCGGAATGGAGGCTGCACTGGTATTGCCATAACGATGAAGGTTGGTCGGAAATTTTTGACGATCCACTCCAAGCTTTTTAGCAATTTTTTCCAGAATACGAACATTGGCCTGATGAAGTAGGAAATAATCTACTTGACTTGTCTCTACTTCTTCTTGGTCCAATAACTGAGCAATGGTTTTAGGGAGATCACGAGTAGCAAAATCGAAAATCATCCGTCCCTCCATTTTCAGATAAGCGCTCCCCTCCTTTCCTTCTGAGAAGGGGGAAGTGAGCGATGATGTCCCAGAAGTCAACCCCTGGCCTCTAGCACCATCTGCACGAAGAAATTCGCCTAAAAAATGCTTTTCTTGACTTGCTTCAAGAAGCACACCACCAGCCCCATCACCGAAAAGAACAGCTGTTGACCGGTCAGACCAGTCCACTGTTTTAGACAAGACCTCTGCTCCAATCACCATGCCTTTTTTGTAGGCACCCGACGCAATCAGCTTATCTGCCATTGAAAGGGCAAATACAAAGCCTGAACAAGCTGCTGACACATCTAGGGCAAAGGCATTATGAGCACATATATTTGCTTGCACCAGGGCAGCCGTTGAAGGCATCTGGCTATCTGGGCTAATAGTCGCTACGAGAATAAAATCTACCGCATCTGCAGATAAACCACTTTTAGCAAGGAGTGATTCTGCTACCTTGGTTGCCAAATCACTGGTTTGCTCTGTTTTTACAATCCGACGCTCCTCAATCCCTGTCCGACTCACAATCCAGTCGTGACTGGTATCCATGATTTGCGCCAAATCATTATTGGTTACAATCTGCTCAGGCAGATAATGTGCAACCTGACTAACTTTTGCATAAGTCATTACTTCAAATCCTCTAAGAAATCGTAAAGATTACGCAACCCTCTTTTCATAGCCTGAAGCTCTATCTCGCTCATACCACTGGTAATCTTCTTCACCATTTCGTTATGAAAACGCTGGTGGAGACGATAAACCAAGCGGCCTTTTTTTGTGAGATAGAGGTGAACAACTCTTCGGTCCTTTGTCGAACGAACTCGCTCAATATAGCCTTTTCGCTCAAGATTATTCAGACTAGTCGTAACCGTCCCTAATGTCACCATTAAAGCACGGGATACATCACTTGGTGTCGCATCTTTCTTGTCTCCAATCACATCTAAGGTATGGACTTCTTTGATTGACACATCGTTAAAACGACTACTACGAAGGGTTGCTTCTTCTATGATTAAGACATTGTTAAAGACTGATGTTAGGTAATCATTAATCTTTTGGTCTTCCAAAATAAGCACCTCCTGTATTTTTGCAAACAAAGTATACATCAATACCGTTTGATTGTCAAACTTTTTTATCTATCTAATTATTAGTTTCCTTTGAATTGTGGGCGGCGTCTTTCAGAATGAGCTCGAACGCCTTCTTTAAAGTCTTCCATAAAGGCTAATTCTTTCTGTAAAGACAACTCCAAATTCTTGTAGGCTTCCCACTCTTCAAATTGACTCTTCCAAACCATTTCCTTAATAGCTCGGTAAGAATTTACAGAACCTCGTAATAATTTTTTGACGGTCTGCGCCACTGTTTTATCAATTTTTTCAGAGTCAACTACCTTGTAGACCAGGCCATACTCTTGCGCTTTTTCTGCTGATAAGCTCTCACCTGTCATGGCTAACTGACTAGCACGGTTGGCGCCAATAGCCCTTGTCAAAAGGAATAAACCACCCGCATCCGGAGCCAAACCAACGCCAACAAAAGCTTGAATAAACTTGGTTTTCAGAGAAGAAATGACAAAATCTGCCGCAACCGCCATATTAGCAGCCGCACCAGCAACTGCACCATCTGTCACCATTAACACTACTTTCGGCAGTTTTTTAATGGCAAAGGAAATATCGTTGACCAACTCTGCGATCTGGACCAATGAAGAAATATCATCCTCATCCACAGCTCGCTTCATTTCTACCAAATCCCCACCAACCGAAAAAATAGGTCCATTGGCCTGAATTTGCAAAATAGAAACTGCTGGATCCTCCTCTACCAAGGATAAGGCACTTAAAATTTCTTGACACATAGGAATGTTAAAGCCGTTTGAAACCGCAGGTCGGTTCAAGGTTAGAACAGCAACTTTATCCAGTACCTTGTATTTAATCGTTGAAAATTCCATCTCTCCTCCTTAGTTTGAATGTTAAAACATTTGAAAATCAAATTTTAATTATTGTAACATAGTTTTTTGAAAATTTATACAAAACTTTTCATGAATTTATGTGACATCGGATGAAATTCCTTAGGTATCGAAAAAAACGCTAGCCTTTGACTAACGTTTTCTAGCGATTTCTTCAACTACTTCGCTCAAACTTGAAAAGAGACGATCCGCCTGACTTTGGTCAAGTCCCATTTGTTTATCTTCAATAGCCCAAATTTCCAAACCTGCACTCACAGCTGCCTGAATTCCTTTGGTCGAATCTTCAATAACCAAGACTTCCTCAGCAGGATACCCTAAATATGCCTGAGCTTTTTGATAAACTGCTGGATGAGGCTTGCAAGCAATACAATCCGTTCCAGAGAATACTTTTTTAAAATATGGAGCAATTTCTGCATCTTCAATAGCTTTCTGCACATCACTCTTGTCTGTATTCGAACCAATGACCAGTTCAAGCCCCATATCTACTAATGTTTGTAAACTCTTCTTGGTGTCTGGAAAAACCAATTCTTTATAGGGCGCCGGATGCTCTTCCTTATAAGCTGCATATTCTTGACTTAGCTGGTCAATATCCCAGTTAACAATATCCTCTCGTAAAATCAATTCCCAAACTTGACTGGCTCTACCTCCCACAAACGTTGAAGGCGCGAGGTGTTCAATAGAAATCCCTTTGCTAGCTAGAAAATCTTTCCGTCTCTGATAATAAAAAGTCTCCGTATCAAATAAAACACCATCCATATCAAAAATAATGCCCTTGTAAACCATTGTAATCCTCCAGCAAATTTTCACTAATCCTTTCTTATTTTACCACAAAATAGGCTATAACTATAGCTTTTAATAGATTTCTAATATCACTAGAAGCTTTAGGGTCTACTGACAAGCCCCCCATATTTTGCTATAATAGTAAAAAGTTAGAAGGAGCCCTTATGAAAGTTATAAAATTTGGTGGTAGTTCACTCGCTTCCGCTGCTCAAGTCAAAAAAGTTTTTTCAATCGTCCAAGCTGACCCCGAACGTCGTTTCGTGGTGGTATCGGCTCCAGGAAAACGCGAGGTGTCCGACACAAAGGTTACAGACGCCCTTATTAAATACTACAAAGAATACATTGATGGTAAAGACGTTACCGCTAGTCAGGAATGGATTGTCAAGCGTTACCAAGATATGGTAGACGAACTTGGTTTCCAAGCCAAATCCATCAAAAAAATTGCGCAAGATATTGAAGCACTCGCCAGTCTTCCAATTGAAGACAATGAATTTCTTTACGATGCTTTCTTGGCTGCCGGGGAAAATAATAATGCTCGCTTAATCGCAGAATACTTTACTCACTCAGGACTCCCTGCTCGCTATATCCACCCTAAAGAAGCAGGTTTGATTGTTAGTTCTGAACCTGGAAATGCACGTATTTTGCCTTCTAGTTATGACCGGATTGAATCCTTGCGAGACGCTGAGGAGGTCCTCATCATCCCTGGTTTCTTCGGCGTGACAGTAGATAACCAAATTTGTACCTTCTCTCGTGGCGGATCAGACATTACTGGCTCAATCATTGCGGCCGGTGTCAAGGCAGATCTCTACGAAAACTTCACCGATGTTGACGGTATCTTTGCTGCCCATCCTGGGATTATCCACAATCCGCATTCTATCGAGGAATTAACTTACCGTGAAATGCGAGAATTGGCTTATGCTGGCTTCTCTGTTCTGCATGACGAAGCACTCTTGCCTGCCTACCGTGGTAAAATCCCTTTGGTCATCAAAAACACGAATAATCCTGACCACCCAGGTACTCGAATTGTTCTAAACCACACCAAGGAAGCTCAACCAGTTGTTGGAATTGCGGCTGACGACGATTTTGTCAGCATTAACATTTCCAAATACCTCATGAACCGTGAAGTTGGTTTTGGTCGTAAAGTTTTACAAGTTCTAGAAGATCTCAATATTCGTTGGGAGCACATGCCAACAGGAATCGATGACCTGTCAATCGTCCTTCGTGGTCGCGAACTCACTCCCATCAAGGAAGAAGAAATTCTCCGCCAATTGAACCACAAGTTGGAAGTAGATAAGGCAGAAATTGAACGCGACCTTTCGATCATCATGATTGTAGGGGAAAAAATGAAGAGTCATATCGGTGTTGCTGCTACTGCGACACGTGCTCTTTCTGAAAAACAGGTCAACTTGGCCATGATTTCACAAGGTGCCAGCGAGGTTTCTGTTATGTTCGTTGTAAAAACTAGCGAACGTGACACAGCCCTCATAGCTCTCTACGAAGCCTTCTTCAATGAAAAATAATGAATGAAAGTTTGAAGACTTGTCTGCCACCAGCTAGGCTGGTGGTTTTCTTATTTCTTCTTCCAGAAAAACTGGCTCGAAGCCATAATAAAAAGCAACAGATTCGATGCCGTTGCTTTTTGTCTTATTTGAGCTATATAGACCTCAAATTTTTCTTATTTTTCAAATCGTTTGATACCATCCAGATAAGTCGCTTTGAGGTGACCTTGGTCATCAACTAGAATAAAGTCTGCTGCACATCCAGTAGCAATTTGTCCACAGATATGGTCGATACCTACAGATTTTGCAGGCGCAAGCGATGCCATACGAAGGGCGTCAGGCAAGTCAACCAAGCCCCATTTCACCACATTTTCAACGGCTTGAATCAACTCTAAAATAGAACCTGCTAGGCTACCAGAATCTTTCAACCGTGCCGTTCCATCTTTCACAATAACCTCAAATTCACCAAGGCGAGACATGCCTTCACCTTGACCGCCAGCCCGCATGCAGTCTGTAATCAGAACGGTTTCTTCCGCACCACGCGCTTTAACAACAATATCTGCTGCTGCTGGATGAACATGGTGACCGTCACAGATCACTTCCGCAAAAACATTATCCAAGTCCAAGGCAGCACCAACCATACCAGGCTCACGGTGATGAAGACCACTCATGCCATTATAGACATGGACAAAGATATTTGCACCTGCCTCTACAGCTGCCTTAGCCTGATCAAAAGTAGCGTCACTATGAGCAAGAGCTGTGCGAATTTCCTTACTATTAGCAAATTCGATAAATTCCTTGACCCCTTGACGCTCAGGAGCAATGGCAATTTTATTGACCAGTCCCTTAGACAGACTATGCCACTTGTCCAAGCGTTCAATCACTGGATCACTCATGTATTTTGGATTTTGTGCGCCCTTGTATTTCTCCGTGAAGAATGGTCCCTCCAAGAAAATACCTTGAATTTTAGCACCTTTTTCTTCACCAGCATGAAGGCCAATCGTTTCACAAACTGCATCCAAATTCTCGGTTGAATCTGTCAATGTCGTAGGTAACCAAGAAGTAACCCCACATGATAACAATCCTTCTGAAATGACCTTGATCCCCTCAAAATCATTGTCCATCACATCGTGAGAAGCATATCCATGAATGTGAGTATCTACCAAACCTGGTGCTAAGATATAATCGCTGTAATCTTCTATTTGCCCTTCTGGTTTTTCAAGTAAAATGTCACCAAAGAGACCATCTTCTGTCACTTCAAGATAAGCATTGTCTACTTCCTTATCTGCTAAGACAAGGGTTTTCGCATGAATATATCGAGACATTTCTTCCTCCTTTTTGGTCTATACCGATATTTTTCTTCATTATACGCCTGATAAGCTAGCTTGTCAAGTCAGAAAAAGGAGCTGGGCAAGATCCTCACGCGGACATTATCCTCGTGGACGTCTTTCCCACTCCCTCTTTTACTATTCATACCTTCTAGGAATGCGGTCTGATAGAAGACAAACCACTTCGTAGTTAATGGTATCAATGTGATCTGCCCAGTCTTGGACTGAAATCTCTTTGTCCCCATCCTGACCAATCAGAGTTACTTTAGTACCGATAGCATAGGCTCGGGGTAAACTCAGAGTCATTTGATCCATAGACACACGACCCACAATCAGACAAAACTGACCATCCACCAAGACTTTGAAGCCCTGCATTTTTCGAATAAAGCCATCCGCATAGCCAATCGGAACAGTCCCGATCCATTCTCCTTCGGAAGCGGTGTAAGTTCCACCATAACCCACCTTAGCACCTGCCTCCACCTGCTTAACATGGACTAATTCCGATGTCAGCGATAAAGCTGGTTGGATAGAGTAAGGCATGTCTAAGACACGACCACTTGGATTTAAGCCATAAAGAACATCTCCTAGACGCACCGCATTAAATACGGTATCTGAATGCCAAATACTCGTTGCGGAATTACTAGCATGCACTAATGCAGGACAAGTTTCTAGGCTACCTAGTAGCTCTTTGAAAAAGTCTAACTGTTGATTGAACTGCTCTTGGTTCACTTCATCAGCTGTCGCAAAATGAGTAAAAATCCCTTCAACAAGGGCACCATTCTCAAGTAAGAGTGCTTGCGCACTTTCCAGCTCTGCCTTTTTACGAAAACCAATCCGTCCCATGCCACTATCCACTTTCAAATGGACCTGCAAATTTGATACGTTGCTAGATGTAATTGCCAATTCCACCCATTCAAGACTGGCCACAGCTAAGGTAATATGAAACTGCTGCGCTAACGAAACCGCTGATACTGGGACAACTCCTAAGACAAGAATAGGCTCTTCAAAACCAGCTTGCCGCAATTCAAGTGCTTCATCCATGTTCGAAACACAAAATCCATCCACTAAGGTTGCCAATGTTCTAGCAACCTCTTGTACACCGTGACCATAGGCATTGGCCTTGACAACCGCGAAACCCTTGGTATCTTCCGACAAATGCCCCATAACCTGTCTAAAATTACCTTCTATGGCATCTAAATCTACACTTGCCAAAGTCGGTCTGTGTATGCTAGCTTTCATTTTCTTCCTCCAAAATCAAACTGGCCTGTACAAAATTTCCTGAATGGCTGATACTAAGCCATATTCTTCCAGAAAAGGGAGAGCGATTGATATAGGGAGCACCTTTTTCATCGTTTAGAATTTCAATATCTTGAAATCCTAGAGTTCCAATCCCCGTTCCCCAAGCCTTTGAAAAAGCTTCTTTAGCCGCCCACCGTCCTGCTAAATACTCCATTTTTCGTTTACCAGTCAGTGTTTCAAATCGAACTAATTCTTGTATCGTCAATACTTTTTCAGCAAACCGAGGACGTCTCAGATAGGCCTCTTCAATAGCAGAAATTTCCTGCAAATCTATTCCATGTCCAACTATCATGTTATCTCAAAAGGGACTGGGTGTGATTTTACTCACGCCACCAGCCCCTCATTCCTTTGTTTATTGTAAACCAGCACGTCCGTGACAGTTTTTGAATTTTTTACCAGAGCCACATGGACATGGATCATTGCGATCTACACCGTCAAAACTTGGTGTAGAAGCCTCTTGAGCTTGTCCAGGGATAATATTTTTCACTGCAGTAGTGTGTGCTTCTTGACTTGCACGTTCACGTTCAATGTTATCATGAATTTGTGCCTTCATCATCAGACGTGTCACATCAAATTCAATGGCACCAATCATGTCATTAAACATTGAAAATGCCTCTGATTGATACTCAACAACCGGATTGTTTTGTGCATAACCACGAAGGCTAACTGCATTACGCAATTGATCAAGGGCATCAATATGATCTGTCCACTTGCTATCTACCACACGGAGAATAAGCACTTTTTGGAACTCACGAATACGCTCTTCTTCGCGTAATTTTGCAACCTGGCTATTATAGACTTCAACCGCACGATCAAAGAGATAAGCCTTGATTTGGTCATCGGTTTTATCCGCTAGGTCTGCGCGGCTAATTGAATCTTCCGCTACCAAGTTTACTTGAGCAAATTTAAGAATCGCATCGATAGCTTCATCACGTTTGCTTGCCTTATGACCGTCCACTTGACGATTGATCGTACGTTTGATCATGCTCTTAATTTCAGGCGCCAAGTTACGTTCAGCTGTAATCACATCATGGCGTTGGCTGTAGATGATTTCACGTTGCTCACGCATAACATCATCATATTGAAGAATTTGTTTACGTGAATCGTAGTTGTTTCCTTCAACACGCTTTTGAGCACCTTCAACTTGGCGTGTCAACATACCAGACTTGATAACAGACTCTTCTTCTGAAAGATTCATGCGTTCCATAAAGGCCTTGATACGCTCTGAACCAAAGCGTTTCATCAAATCATCTTCCAATGACAGGTAGAATTGTGACTCACCTGGGTCACCTTGACGACCTGAACGTCCACGAAGCTGATTATCAATACGGCGACTTTCATGGCGCTCTGTACCAATGACACAGAGACCTCCCAATTCGCGAACACCAGGGCCCAACTTGATATCGGTACCACGACCAGCCATATTGGTTGCAATAGTGACTGCACCACGTTGACCAGCATTCATAATGATTTGCGCTTCACGGAAGTGGTTTTTCGCATTGAGCACTTCATGAGGAACACCAGCTGCTACCAAACGTTTTGACAAGAGGTCTGACGTTTCAACGGCTACAGTACCAACCAAGACAGGTTGACCTTTTTCATAACGCGCCTTCACATCTGCCACAACTGCATTGAACTTGTATTCCAAACTTGGGTAAAGCAAATCTTCATGGTCAATACGAGCTATTGGTTTGTTAGTCGGGATTTGTACAACGCGAATGTTGTAAATTTCACGGAATTCTTCTTCTTCTGTTTTACCAGTACCCGTCATCCCTGCCAATTTCTTGTACATACGGAAGAGGTTTTGGTAGGTCACAGAAGCGCTTGTTTTTGATTCATTTTGAACAGGGACACCTTCTTTAGCCTCGATAGCTTGGTGAAGACCATCTGAATAACGACGGCCTTCCATGGTACGACCTGTAAATGGATCAATGATCATGACTTCTTGCTCTTCATTCACCAAATAATCAATATCATAAATCATGATATAGTTGGCACGAAGGGCATTGTCAATAAAGTGCGTCAAGGCAACATTTTCAATATCATAAAGGTTTTCCAAGCGGAAGAATTTCTCAGCCTTATCAATACCTGAATCTGACAAACCAATTGCTTTTGACGAAACATCGATAATATAGTCATCTTCACTCAATGACTTCACAAAATTGTCTGCCATGAAGTAAAGCTGGTTTGTTTCAGAGTTTGTTGCGCCTGATACGATAAGTGGGGTCCGAGCTTCATCAATCAAAACAGAGTCAACTTCATCGACTAAGGCATAATTGAGTGGGCGTTGCACCATATCTTCTGCACGAACAACCATATTATCACGCAAGTAGTCAAAACCAATCTCTGAGTTGGTTGAATAAGTGATATCACAGTTGTAAGCTTCACGTTTTTCAAAAGATGATTTCGCTGCCAAGTTGATTCCGACTGACAAGCCTAACCATGAGTACAATTCACCCATTTCTGTCGCGTCACGTGTTGCAAGGTATTCATTGACAGTGACAACGTGTACCCCTTGACCAGCAAGGGCGTTGAGGTAAACTGGCATGGTCGCAGTCAAAGTTTTTCCTTCACCAGTACGCATTTCAGGTACGTCACCATGGTGGAGGACAATACCACCCATGATTTGGACTGGATAAGGATAGAGACCGAGTACACGCTTTGAAGCTTCACGAACAACCGCAAAAGCCTCGTAAAGAAGGTCATCGAGACTTTCTCCTTTTTGGTAGCGTTCCTTAAATTCGGCAGTTTTTGCTTGCAAAGCTTCGTCTGACAATGCAGCCATTTGATCAGCATAAGCGATAACCTTATCTGCCATTTTTTCTAATTTTTTCAACTCTCCCTTGTCATTTTCTACAAGAGAACGTAGGATATTTTTTTCCATTTCATACTTCCTAATTTTATTTCAGTTCAATACCCTATTTTACCACAATGATAGGTTTTTTTCAAGGAAGTAAGCGGATTTGCTAGGCATGACTCGCAATCATTTCCAATTGACCATCAAAGCTCCATTGCTCAATGGTAGCAGGTAAAATAAAGTGCTGACCTTTTGAAAGAGGATAGGTTTGACCATCAACTGTCAAACTTCCCTGACCATCCAACACACTGATCAGAGTATAGGCAGCTGTTTTTTCCATGTCTACTAGTCCTGATACTTGCCATTTGTAAACTGTGAAAAAGGCATTGCTGACAAAGGTCGTTGCTCGGAGATTACCCACAACAAGAGTGTCAGGATAAGAATTGGCAACTGGACCAATGGTCATGACATCAATGGATTGCTGAATGTGTAAGTCACGAAGATTGCCTGCATCATCACGGCGATCAAAATCATAAACACGGTAAGTGGTATCACTAGACTGCTGCGTTTCTAAAATCATAATTCCCTTACCAATGGCGTGCATGGTGCCACTTGGGACATAGAAGAAATCCCCCGCCTTAACCGGTACACGCGTTAGTAACTCATCCCAGTTTTTATCCTCAATCATTTGAGCCAATTCCTCGCGTGAACGAGCATTGTGCCCATAAATAATCTCCGCACCTTCCTCGGCAGATAAAATATACCAACACTCTGTCTTACCTAATTCACCTTCATGTTCCATACCATAGGCATCATCTGGATGAACCTGTACACTGAGCCAATCATCTGCGTCTAAGATTTTAGTCAAGAGCGGAAAAACAAGCTCTTCTGGATTGCCAAAAAGTTGTGGCTCACTGGCATAGAGTTCGTCTAACTTACGACCAGCAAATTCTCCTTTTTCCACCAAAGAAACACCGTTTGGATGAGCTGAAATTGCCCAGTATTCTCCTACCTTATCACTTGGTAAATCATAGCCAAATTCTGTTGCTAAACGATTTCCGCCCCAGATTTTTTCCTGTAGAACTGATTTTAAAAACAATGGTTGCGCCATCACATTCTCCTTTTTCATGACATTTTCTTATTGTCATCATACCAAAAAGCCTATTTTTCGTAAATGAAAAGCCAGTCTTTTAGACCAGCTTCTATTATTTGTTGAATTTATTCTGAAATTTGTTTGGCAAGTGCAAAGTTTCCAAGCGTTGCAGAGCCATTTTCAGGAACAGCAGGAGTGACAATATACTCTGTCACATCTGGTGTTGGCAAGTAGCCATTCATAAGAACAGTAAATTTCTCACGAACACGACGGAGCATATGTTCTTGCCCCATAACACCACCACCGAAAACAATAACTTTCGGACGGTATAGAAGGGTTGCTTGAACAGCGGCTTGAGCAATGTAGTAAGCCTGCACATCCCAGACATCTGAGTTTTGTTCGATCAATTCACCACGGATACCTGTACGAGCTTCAAGAGATGGACCTGCTGCCAAACCCTCCAAACAGCCATTATGGAAAGGACATACTCCATGAAATTCACGTGCTTGGTCTTGTGGGTGCAAGGCAACGTAGGTATGCCCAGCTTCTGTGTGCCCCAAGCCTCCGATGAATTCACCATTTTGAATAGCACCCGCACCGATACCAGTACCGATGGTGTAGTAAACCAAACTCTTCACACCCTTACGGACAATAGTCTCACCAAAGGCAGATGAGTTTACGTCCGTTGTAAAGTAAAAAGGAATCTTGAATTCTTTCGCAATCAAACCCAACAAGTCAACATTTGCCCAGTGTGGCTTTGGCGTTGTTGTTACATAACCATAGGTTGATGAATTTTGGTCAATATCAATCGGACCAAATGAACCAATCGCAATCCCTGCCAGACGGTCTTCGTAACGTTTGAAAAATTCTACTGTGCGTTCAATCGTTTCATAAGGAGTTGTCGTTGGAAATTGTGTCTTTTCGACAACCTGAAAATTCTCATCACCCACTGCACAAACAAATTTTGTCCCACCAGCTTCCAGACTTCCGTATAATTTTGTCATAATCGACCTCGTTAGTTTTTATTTTTCTCTATTATATCATAGATAACTAGTCTGTAAAACAGAAGAAAAAGGCTTTCGCCCCTTCCTTTTTAAGAATTTCTTCTCTTTATTTTACAACTTTAATAAAGTCAGCTCCGTGTGCAACAGTTCCTGAAGCAAGACCGTCAACACTTGTGAAGTCAGCTGTATTTGTCACGATAATCATCGTCATGGCATCCAAGCCAGCTTCTGCAATTTTAGCTGCATCAAATTTCGCGATTGGAGTACCTGCGGCAACCTTGTCACCTGCGGCAACCAATTTCTTAAAACCGTTACCGTTCATAGAAACAGTATCGATACCGATGTGGATTAAGAGTTCTGCACCTGAAGCAGTTTTCAAACCGTACGCATGACCTGTTTCAAAAGCGATTGTTACTTCAGCATCTGCTGGTGCATACACGACACCTTCATATGGTTTCACTGCCAAACCTTTCCCCATAGCACCTGATGAGAATACTGGATCATTTACATTTTCAAGGGCAACAACTTCGCCTGACAATGGAGAAACTAGTGTTTCTTCAGCAAGTGTCGCAACTGGAGCAACAGCTGGTGTTGCTGGCTTTTCGTCAACTTTTACTTCATCTTCATAACCAAATAAATAAGTCAATACAAAACCAAGAACAAATGATACAGCCACCATAAAAAGGTATTTAAGAAGTTGACCATTCCCTACATAAAGAGTCATACCAGGAATGATCGTAACTCCCATACCAGTACCAGCAAGACCTAGAATAGAAGCAAAGGCACCACCGATAGCACCTGCAATCAATGAAAGCACAAATGGTTTACGGTAACGCAAGTTGACACCGAAGATAGCTGGTTCAGTAATTCCAAGGAATGCTGAAAGAGCTGCTGGGAAAGCAAGAGCTTTTAATTTAGGATTTTTTGTTTTAACACCAACCGCTACTGTTGCAGCACCTTGCGCTGTCATAGCCGCTGTGATGATTGCGTTGAATGGGTTGGCACCAGTTGCCACTAATTGCGCTTCCAAGAAGTTGAAGATATGGTGAACACCAGATACAACGATAACTTGGTGAACTCCACCAATAAGCAATCCACCTAAGCCAAATGGTAAATGCAGAATTGCTTGTGTACCTGCCAAGATATAGTTTTCAACAACGTGGAATACTGGTCCAATGAAGAACAAACCAAGGATTGACATAACAAACAACGTAATAAACGGTGTCAACAAGAGGTCTAATACTTCTGGAACAACTTTTCGAACAGCTTTTTCAAACTTAGCCCCGATAACACCGATGATGAAGGCTGGAAGAACTGAACCTTGTAAACCAACAACAGGGATAAAGCCGAAGAAAATCGTTGGGGTAACATCACCACCTGAAGCAACTACCCATGCATTTGGTAATTGTCCCGCAATTAACATCATCCCTAGCACAATACCAATCGTTTGATTCCCACCGAATACACGGAAGGTTGACCATACCACCAAGGCTGGAAGAACGATAAAGGCTGTATCTGTCAAGATTTGACTATAAACATTTAAATCTTCTGGAAGGGTGTAACCTACCGCTGCCAAGAGACCACGAAGACCCATGAAAAGACCAGTCGCTACGATAGCTGGGATGATTGGAACGAATACATCACCAAAAGTACGTACAGCACGTTGGAACCAGTTTCCTTGCTTAGCAGCTTCTGCTTTCATTTCATCTTTAGATGAAGTTGGCAAGCCGAGTGATACGACCTCATCATAAATTTTATTAACAGTACCAGTACCAAAAATAATTTGGTATTGACCTGAGTTAAAGAAAGCACCTTGTACTTTTTCGATGTTTTCAACAACATCTTTATCGATGATAGTCTCATCTTTTACCATGACACGGAGGCGAGTCGCACAGTGAGCTACGCTGCGTACGTTTTCCACGCCACCAATTGCGTCAATGACCTGTTTTGCAATTTCAGTGTTTGAAGCCATTTTGCAAAATTCTCCTTTAAATATTTTATATCTCTTGAAAGTGTTTTCACATCTTTCTACGTTCTCCATTATAGCACAATCCATAAATATGTCAAACGTTTTGCAGAATTTTATTTTTTTAGGGCTAAACCGTTGATTTTTAATGTGAAAACGTTTAATATAAAAAGTGACATATTTGACAGAAATAGGAGATACCCATGAATTTACCAACTGAAGTCCGCTATCGTCCCTATGCAGACTGGACTGTGGAAGAAAAAGAAAAGATTGCTGCAAATGTTGCGGCTTCTCCTTGGCATGCCAACTACCATTTAGAACCTAAGACTGGCTTGCTCAACGACCCGAATGGATTTTCCTACTTTAATGGAAAATTCCAGCTCTTCTATCAAAATTGGCCCTTTGGCGCTGCCCACGGCTTGAAACAATGGATTCATGCTGATTCAGAAGATTTAGTTCATTTTACAGAAACAGATATCAAACTCCTTCCCGACCACGCGCATGACAGCCACGGTGCTTACTCAGGGTCTGCCTACCCAGTCGGTGATAAGCTTTTCCTCTACTATACTGGAAATGTCCGCGATGAAAATTGGGTACGTAATCCACTACAGATTGGTGCTTGGTTGGACAAGGAAGGCAAAATTGAAAAATTTGACGAAGTCCTCATTCAACAGCCTGATGATGTGACCGAACACTTCCGTGATCCTCAAATCTTCGACTATCAAGGTCAATTTTACGCTATTATTGGCGCGCAGAACCATGACAAACAGGGTTTTATCAAGCTTTATAAAGCAGTTGATAATGATGTGAAAAACTGGGAATTTATTGGCGACCTTGACTTTGGTGGAACAGGTTCTGAGTACATGATTGAGTGCCCAAACTTGGTCTTTGTAGATGGCAAACCTGTTCTTCTCTACAGCCCACAAGGTCTGGATAAGGCAGAGCTTAACTACGATAACATCTACCCAAATACCTACAAGATCTTCCAAGAATTTGACCCTGAAAATGCAAAACTAATTGGTGGAGCAGATATCATCAACCTAGATTATGGCTTTGAAGCCTATGCAACTCAAGGCTTCAATAGCCCTGATGGTCGTGCTCTAATCGTTAGCTGGATTGGACTACCTGATGTGGACTACCCAACTGACCACTACGACTATCAAGGAGCCATGAGTTTGGTCAAGGAGCTGTCTATCAAGGACGGGAAACTCTACCAAATTCCTGTAAAAGCCATAGAAAATCTCCGTTCCAGCCAAGAAACTTTCGGAGATAAGACTACAACAGGTAATTGCTATGAGTTGGACTTGACGATTGCTGAAAACAGCCGAGCTGAATTGGTACTCTTTGCTAACCAAAAAGGAAATGGACTAGCTGTTACAATCGATACTAAAAATGGAAATGTGCGGATTGACCGCTCAAAAGCAGGCAAACAGTACGCGATTGACTTCGGTGTAACACGCGAATGTAGCATTGACACTGACCAGACAAGCGCTCGTATCTTCATTGATAAATCTATCTTTGAAATCTTCATCAACGGAGGTGAAAAAGTCTTTACCGGACGTGTTTTCCCAGACACTGACCAGTCAGGCATCCAAGTCCTATCTGGTAAGGTGACCGGAACTTACTACGAATTGACTTACTAATATGGTTGCAAAATTAACAGACGTCGCTGAGTTGGCGGGGGTTAGCCCGACTACCGTCTCTCGCGTTATCAACAAAAAAGGCTATCTTTCCCAGAAAACCATTGACAAGGTTCAGTCTGCCATGCGGGAGTTGGGCTACAAACCCAACAATCTGGCCCGCAGTTTACAGGGGAAATCTGCCAAACTCATCGGGCTCATTTTTCCAAATATCAGCAATATCTTCTATGCCGAATTGATTGAACGCCTTGAAATTGAACTTTTCAAAAAAGGCTACAAGACCATTATTTGCAATAGCGAAAATAACTCCATCAAAGAACGGGAATATCTGGAAATGCTGGCTGCCAATCAGGTTGACGGCATCATCTCATCCAGTCACAATCTAGGCATTGAGGACTATGAACGTGTGGAGGCACCAATTGTCGCCTTTGACCGCAATCTGGCTCCTAATATTCCTATCGTGTCTTCTGATAACTTTGAAGGCGGCAAATTAGCTGCTCAAACTTTGGAAAAAAATGGCTGCAAAAATATCATCATGATTACAGGTAATGATAATTCCGAATCTCCGACAGGACTACGCCAGCTTGGCTTCTCCTTCCATCTCGGAAAACAAACGCCCATTATCAAAGTACCAAACAACCTCTCCAATATGCGCCGCGAAATGGAAATCAAGTCTGTCATCGCATCACAGAAACCAGACGGTATCTTTGTATCCGATGACCTAACCGCCATCTTAACTATCAAAGTCGCTGGACAGCTCGGACTCCATATCCCACAAGACTTGAAAATCATTGGCTACGACGGGACAGACTTTGTTCAAAATTTCTATCCACAACTGACAACGATCAAACAGCCACTGGAAGAAATTGCTAACCTGACCGTCGAAGTTCTGCTTAAAAAAATTGCAGGCGAGAAAACCAGCAAAGACTATATCCTTCCTATCCAACTACTTCCTGGAAATAGTATCTAAAAAACTCCCGAGACATTTCTCGAGAGTTTTTCTAATTTTTAGGAGAACTATTTATGAATGATGAACATTATTGAGCTGGTGATTCTGCTGCTGTTTTAGGAGGAACAACATTAAATTCTTTATCCAATTCAATGCTAGAAAGTTTAGCAACTTCTGTCATTTTAATCTTCATATCAACTACCAAACCTACAAGAGTTTGGTCATAAACCGACTCACCTAATTTGGCATCAATTTGTGAATCAATTGGCATCATCTCATTGTGAATAGCTTTAATTTTCTCAAAAGTTGACTTATCAAGCTCTAATGTTTTAACTTTATTCATTAATGCACGATAGTTTGCTTGAATGTCATAACCAATTTTTTTATTTTCAACTTGCGCCGTTAACCCCTTAGCAAGTTCTGACAACTTAGTTGCTACAGCATCAATACCGGCTTGAGTCAATTCTTTTACTTCTAATCCGTTTTTAGCTTCTGCTACAGCTTCATCAAATGCTTTAATAGTCTCTTCTGAAAGCTCTACCGTTGCTGCTTCCTTAGCATTATTTACTTCTTCCAATGCTGAAAGGTAGCTTTCACCATTAACCTTCCAACCAAGAATTTGGAATTCAGAGAGGTATGGAGAATTACCATTATAGGTCTTTTTGATATCAAGCTTCCAATAACGTGCTAATACATTAACAGAATTTTCTTCAATCAATTTACCATTCGTAATATTAGCAACTTCTACCCAATCTTCTGATTTAAGTTTTGTGACATCTGTAATATGTGGATTTTTAGGAACTAGGATAGTTGCTTCTTTAATACGATGTTCTACAAGATTCCCACCAATGCCTGTCTCAGGATTGATGATGCGCCAATGACGCACCAAGCCTAAACTTCCGAGATCTGCAAGTATTGTTCCTTTCTCATAAAAAGATCTATAAGTGGTACTTTTATCTCCATCAAATACATATTTTATAACATCTCTCATCCCAGGAGTATTCTCTACAATTTTAGCACCAAGAGATAAATTCTCCATAAATTTCTTACCTTGCCCAACATGAACTTTCATTTGATGGATTTCTTGGTCTCCGTTATAAATACGGACATCATAACTTTCATCAGTTGAAGTGTTAAGTGAGCGATTAGTCTCTTCTCTTAATGTTGATGTAGAGCTTACAACGGTATGGTTATCATATTTGGCACGAAATTCTTCATATGTCCAATTTTGATCAACAAATTTACGACCATCAATCTCTTTTTGCTTATAAACATCAAAATCCTCTTTCCCGCTAATGAAAAATCCTGCCTTAGTCACGCTACCGAACACTGCTTGTGAAAAAATGTCATAAGGAACACCATCAGCTGGTACTGTCACTTCTGTTGTCTCATAAGATTCCGGAAGATAGCCACTTGGTTTTTGACCTTCAAAAACTGTATCGCTGTTGTTTGCCAATGGGTTGTTCTTTTTAACTGTTGCTAGCAAGGTTGCCAGGCCACCTTTATCTCCTTCAAAATCAAACTTATTGTTAGATAAATCAAATTTAGTCAACTTGGTCATAGAATCCACATCAAGATCAGCAAGAGATTGCAACTCCGATTTTGGCAATTGGAGAATTTCTAGACCTGACATACCAGTCAGCTTGATATCACCTGTTTTACGTAAGCTATCTGGCAAGTCTGTTTCTTTTAGCTCTTTTAAGTCTGTCAAATTGGTCATTTCAAGTGAAGTTAGTTTGCTCAACTTGTTCAAGCCAGTCAAGTTTGTAATACCAAGACCATCCAATTTTAGACCTTTTGTATAAAGCGCCAAATCACCGCGATAAGGGCTTACTTGCTCTTTAACAGCTTGCAAAAGCGCTGGATCTGGGAAATCAGTTGCATTGATAAGAGCATAATCTTTATTTTTTAACATCTCAGCTTTTAATGCTCTCGAAACCGAATAATCTGTTTTAACAATTTTATCTAAGTCAGGATTCTTTTGTAATTTTTTGGGATGACCTACACCGTCACGTTCCAAAGCATAACTGAAGATTCCTCCTTTCAATCCACCATCTGGTTGCCAATTAGCATAATCTTTAGCACGAGTCCCTTCAATACTTTTCGAAACTTGAGGGTTTGATGCATCATATTGATTTACATCAAACCATTGATTATTATCAGGTGCTCCTTCTTCATAAAAAGTAAACCCAATCATAAACTGCCTTGGAGAAATATATTGACTATAACCTTTCCAATCCTCAACAATATTTTTTCCTTGTGGTCCATAATATTGACGAAGCACTAAATCTAACGACTTAGCATTTTCTTTCAAAATAGTATGGTTATCTGATCGAAGTGTGGTATCAAGAATTAACATTTTTTCATTGTCAGCACCATTCTTACCAATCAATTTTGCAATTTCTACAAAAACTTTATTGGCACGCTCAACTTGCGCTCTTTCTTCCGGCTTGGCATCAGAGCGTACATTATAATCATGTAACTCAACATCAATATCCAATCCGTCTACTTCACGATCATAAACATACTTTTCAACTATAGCTTTAGCTAAAGCCTTATTACTCTCCTCAGTGTCTTCTGGATAAACATCTTTAGATAGGCCTGCTTTACCACTTAATTCTTTTACACCAATTGTCTGAACAACCGCTGTTCCTTGAGCATGCATTTTAGGAATATACTCCTCTTTTAAAATCTTCCAAAATGGACTTTCCTCATGGACATAGTTATCAAAAACAAATAAAATATCTACGTCACTAGGTACATCAGCCATTGAGTTAGGGCGTCCAAAATTTTTATTAAGTTCTGCTTCTTGAACATGACCGTCCTTATCTTTTGCAGCTTCTTCGTTCTTTGTCGCTTCCTTATCATGCCATGTACGGAAATAACCACCATAGATTGGTCCGCGTGTTCCTTGACGGATTTCATTCACAATTCCCTTGCTATCTTTTGCACGCGCACCTTGTTCTTGAGCGTGAACAATCGTTGGCTCCAAGCTTGAAAGTCCGAAGCTTCCTCCAGCTTGCACTGAAGCACTTGCCAAAACTGCTGCGCAGACCAAACCAACTGCACACTTGGTAAATTGACGTTTATCCATTTGATCCTCCTTGGATAATGTATGATATAGTCTTATGAAGTCACTTTTTATTTGTAAGCGATTTCATTTCGTTGACTAAAGTATACCAGTCCTCTATTTTACAAAAAATACAGAAAATATAGATTTCTTACTACAAAGTTAAGAAATCCTGCATAAATATTTATACATTTCTATTTTGTCGCAATTTTGAAAAATTCCCGTAATAAGCCTGTAACTATTGATTTTTAGCAACATTCCCTTTCAGATAATTTGCTTAAAAATTACAATGATTTTACTTTTTTATACAAAAAAACACCCCTTGAGGGATGTTGATTTATTCAGTAACAAAGTGAGTCAAAACACCATTGATGAATTTGACAGAGGCTTGGTCTGAGAATTCTTTCGCTAATTCGATGGCTTCATTGACCGCGACACGCGCAGGTGTTTCTTCAAAGTAGCAGGCTTCATACAAGCCGAGACGCAAGAGGCTCTTGTCAATCGTGGTTAAACGATCCAAGGTCCAACCAGCTTTCAAGTACTGACTGAGCTCTTTATCCAATTCTTCGCGGTGAGCATCCACTCCTGTCACGAGATTGAGAAGAAAGAGCGGGATTTCCACTTCTCCTTCTACTTCTTCCTTGTCGTAAAGGTAAGAAAATTGTGCTGCTTGTAGCGGATCTTGTCCAAATTCAAGGGACACGATGGCCTGCAAGGCGCATTGACGCAGGTATCTTCTCGAATCCTTATTCTTCATCGAGGAAGTCCTCGCCGAACAAGTCTTTCAAGTCTGGTTTTGGTGTTTTTTCTGGAACAATACCATCTACGTGAACATTCACTGTTGAAACAGTTACTTCAGCGTAATTATGGATAGCTGTCTTAACAGCTTTTTGGATGTTCATTGAAACTGTTGGAACATTTACACCGTATTCCAAGTAGACATAGATGTCTGCTGTAACAGTACCGTCTTCGTCTGTACGGAGGTAAACTCCACGATTAAGGGCTGTTTTTGACAATCCATCTGTAATGCTCTTGTTATGAAGCGAATGCACACCCTCCACTTTAGCAGAAGCGATACCTGTAATAACTTCTAGCACGTGTGGGGCGATAACGATTTCGCCAAGATTTTCTTTTGTCATAGTTTTTCCTTTCTTTCAGTTCCACCCAAGGAGCGAAGTGAGCGAGGATTAAGCGCGTGAAACGTAAGTTCCTTCAGCAGTATTGATGACCAATTTTTGGCCTGCTTCGATGAAGTCTGGTACGTTTACCACAAGGCCAGTTTCCATAGTTGCTGGTTTACCAGAACCTGTAACAGTAGCACCTTTGATAGATGGTTGTGTTTCAGCAACTGTCAATTCAACAGTTGTAGGTACTTGCACACCGATAACTTCTGTTCCGTAGAATTGAATTTTTACTTCTGAGTTTTCCAAGATGTAAAGCAATTCTTGCTCAACGTTTACAGTTGGGATTTCATATTGCTCAAAGCTTTCAGTATCCATGAAGTACGCAATATCGTCCATTTGGTAAAGGTAAGTTGCCACGCGTGTTTCAATGATGGCTTGGTCAAATTTTTCGTCTGGACGGTAAGTTGTGTCAAATGTTGAACCAGTACGAACATCACGTAATTTCATACGCATGATAGTATTTCCTTTACCTGGTTTGTGGTGGCTTGCTTCCAATACGCGGAGCAAACGGCCATCATCTGTTGTAAACGTCATACCTGATCTTAATTTACTTGCATCTACCATGTGTAGTCTACCTCTTCAAAATTTATTATTCGTTCTATTTTATCATAGAAAAGGATTTTTCTCAAATCTTTCATTCAGCTGGAACAAGGCTTATTTGAGAACAATCAATTCTTTCGGTGCTTTTGTCAAGACTTCACAACCTGTTTCTGTGATGAGGAGGTCATCTTCAATACGAACACCATATTTATCTGGCAGATAGATACCTGGCTCATCCGTTACCATATAACCAGCCTCTAATTTTGCATCGGAATTGCCAAAGAAAGGAATCTCATGAATATCCAAACCAATCCCGTGTCCAATCCCGTGAGTAAAGTAGTCTCCGTAACCTGCTTCATTGATGATTGCGCGTGGAATCCCATCAAAATCACGGTAGCTCATGCCTGCTTTAGCTTGCTCAATCAAGGTCTGGTTAGCACGAAGGGTTACATCGTAGATTTCGCGCTCTTCATCTGTCACTTGACCAATGTGAATAGTACGCGTCATATCGCTGACATAATGTTTGTAATAGCAACCAAAGTCAAAGGTTACTGTCTCTCCTGCCATGATCAACTTGTCACTGGCACGCCCATGCGGCATAGCAGAGCGGTAGCCTGATGCCACGATAAATTCAAAGGAAGCTCCGTCAGCACCCAATTGACGCATGCGAGCGTCCAAGAAGTGGTTGACTGCCATTTCTGTTGTTTGCCCTGGCTTGATAAAGTCCAACACATCGATAAAGGCTTGATCTGAAATGGCACAGGCCTTGCGAATGGTTTCAATTTCTACCTGGTCTTTAATCATGCGCAACTCTTCGATAAAGTTGGTCTCTGCTGCTAGCGTTACTCTTGGAAAATTCGTTTGTAACCCTTGATAAAATGAGAAAGTTACTTCACTCTCAAATCCGATTTTTTCCAATTTATCTGCAGCAACAATTTTTGCAATTTCTACCAGAGGAGTACGAGTTTCGATGATATCAAATCCATGTACATTTTCCTTAGCAATCAAGGTATAACGGGCATCTGTCAAAAAGAGACGGCGATTTTTAGAAATAAAAACGGTCCCAGCTGTTCCCCAAAAATCTGTCAAATAATAGATATTATTTTGCCCTGTCACCAAAAAACCATCTAAGTCTGTCTGCGCTAATTTTGCCTCAAAACGTGCTAAACGATCTGCCAAATGTTGTTTCATATCTACTACTCCTTGTTCTATCTGTTACTAGATATTGTAGCACGATTGGAGAGGGATGAAAAGAGGGATTTTCACTATTGACAAGGCTATATTCTAGGCTTAAAATAATAGTGCTTCATCCTATATTTATTTTGGAGGTTTTTATGAAAAAGAAGAATAGTTGCTTAACAGTATTCTTATATCTCTTAGGTGGATTACTTATCCTCTCTCTGATTCTCATGTTGATGCCCGTCATCCTCATTGGTGGTGTAATCGCCTTTTGGTACTATACCAAGAAAAAACCTGATCCAAAGAAACGAAATTTTGCTCTTACTGCAATAATAATTGGACTTATTGGTAGCTTGTTTGCAGTCCCTTCAATGCTGAAAAATAATGATACTAATACCAATTCCTCTATTCAAACCTTGGTTTCAAATAGCTCCACTAAACACTCCAAAAGAAAATCTACTCAAGAAAATAGTCAAACAAAACCAAGCATTGATCCCAACATTAATCAAGCTGAAACTGCCGTAGCAAGTCTAGAACAAGCTCCTAACGAGGAACAATATAGCATTGCTACTGCCGCCGTTGAAAAAGTAACGGACCCCCAGAAAAAAGCCGAACTTGAAAATCGTCTAGCCCTTGTCCAACAAAACTTAGCCACCCAAGAAGCAGAAACTAGCGTCAAATATCTGGAAGATCATCAAGAACGGGGAAATATCGAGCCCGCCAAACAAAAAATAAGTGCTGTTATAGATGAAGCCCAGCGAAATGGATTTGAAAATCGGATTAGTGCAGTTGTCACAGCCATTGAAACCCGTGAAGCCCAAGCAGCTCAGCAAGAAGCCGAAGAAGCTGCAGCTGCACAAGAAGAACGGATTGTCTATATTACCGGCGGTGGAAAATCTGCTGTTTATTGGTATTCTACAACAAATATGCCTCATAACACTAACATGTCAAATATCATCACAATGTCTGAAGCAGAAGCGATACGGATGGGAAAACGGCACTCCCGATCTGATTAATCTAAACTGCAACAAAGCCATCCGTAGAAAATCTACGGATGGCTTTGTTGTTTTACAACTCTATCACATGTACATCATAGCCAATCGCTTCGATGAATTTCACCAAGTCTGGAGTGTCTAGGAAAATAGTCTTTTCATTGGTGTTAGGATGAAAACTCATGCGTTTTTCAGGCATAATTTCCTGGTCAATGTAAACCGCGATGTCTTTTTCAGGATTATTGAGGAGACCAAACGGAGATACTACACCTGGTGGCAGGAGCATTTTATCATAAAGGCTATCGCTTGATGCCATACGAATCCGGTTTGCTCCGACAATCTCCTTGAACTGGTCCATGTCTAGCATTTTTTGCTCATCCATGATAAGGAGATAAAATTGCGTCTTTTTCTTATTGGTCAAAAACATAGTCTTGGTACGAACACCGTCAATACCTTCGATAAAGCTGTCCGCCTGTTCAGTGGTCAAGGCAGGTTCGTGCTCCACAATTTGAAAAGTTATACCTAAGTCATTTAATTTGTCAGCAACAGGTGTATAGAGGTCCATCATGTTTCTCCTTTTGCATTTATTTGACTATATTTTACCACAATTTTTCAACATAAAAACACAAAAAAACAGCTGGAAAAGCTGTCTTTTATAAATGCAATTTGGGTTTTAAATAGTGTCCTGTATAGGAAGCCGGATTGGCCGCCACTTCTTCTGGTGTTCCTGTCGCAACAATGGTTCCACCACCGACACCGCCTTCTGGGCCGAGGTCAATAATGTGGTCTGCAGTTTTAATAACATCCAGATTGTGCTCAATCACCAAGACAGTATTGCCATCATCTACAAAACGAGAGAGCACCTTGAGCAGACGCGCAATATCTTCTGTATGCAGACCGGTCGTCGGCTCGTCGAGGATATAGAGCGACTTGCCAGTCGAACGCTTATGAAGCTCGGAAGCCAGTTTCATCCGTTGCGCTTCTCCTCCTGAAAGAGTGGTAGCTGGTTGCCCCAAGGTCACATACCCCAGTCCTACATCCTGAATGGTACGAAGTTTCCGCTCAATTTTTGGCAAATGCTTGAAAAATTCCACTGCATCATTAACCGTCATATCCAATACTTCAGAGATATTTTTCTCCTTGTAATGCACTTCCAAGGTTTCACTGTTGTATCTGCGACCATGACACACTTCACAAGGGACAAAGACATCTGGCAAGAAGTGCATTTCAATCTTGATAATCCCATCACCGGAACAGGCTTCACAACGACCGCCCTTGACATTGAAAGAGAAACGGCCTTTCTTGTAACCACGAACCTTGGCTTCATTTGTCTGCGCAAAAAGGTCGCGAATATCATCAAATACACCAGTATAGGTAGCTGGGTTGGAACGCGGAGTACGACCAATCGGACTCTGATCAATATCAATGAGACGGTCCACGTGTTCAATTCCTGTCAGAGCCCTGTGTTTTCCAGGCTTTTCAGAATTGTTGTTAAGCTTGTGAGCCACTGCTTTTTTAAGAATGCTATTGACAAGTGTAGACTTACCAGAACCGGACACGCCCGTCACCGCGATAAATTTGCCCAAGGGGAATCGAGCCGTCACATTCTGCAAATTGTGCTCTGTCGCTCCTTGAACTTCAAGGAAACGACCATTGCCCACACGACGTTCAGTTGGAACTGGAATTTCCCGTTTGCCAGAAAGATATTGCCCCGTGATAGACTTTTTATTTTTAGCAACTTGGGCAGGTGTACCTGCCGCAACAATTTCACCACCAAAGACACCTGCACCGGGGCCCACATCAATCAAGTAATCCGCTGCCATCATGGTATCTTCATCATGTTCCACCACAATCAAAGTATTACCCAAATCTCGCATTTTCTTCAGACTATCGATCAAACGATCATTGTCCCGCTGATGAAGACCGATGGAGGGTTCATCGAGGATATAGAGGACACCAGACAGGTTGGAACCAATCTGAGTTGCTAGACGAATGCGTTGACTTTCTCCACCAGACAGCGTGCCCGCAGTCCGAGACAGGGTCAGATAGTCCAGACCAACATTGCTGAGGAAGGTCAAACGGTCACGCACTTCTTTGACAATGGGTGTTGCAATAGTTTTTTCATTTTCAGAGAGTTGCAGGTGTGCCAAGACTTCCAAGTGGTCCGCTATAGACAAGTCTGAAATTTGTCCGATATGAAGTCCCTCTTCTCCCCCAACCTTGACCGCTAAAGCTTGGTCATTGAGGCGATAACCGTGACAAGTCTGACAGGCCAACTCATTCATATAAGCTTTCATCACATTGCGCGTGTAATCACTATTAGTATCATGATAACGACGGTTAACATTGGTAATGACACCCTCAAAAGGAATGTCAATATCGCGCACACCACCAAAATCATTTTCGTAGTGGAAATGAAACTCCTTGCCATCCGAACCATACAGAATCACGTTCTGCTCTTCTTCAGACAGATTTTCCCAAGGTGTATCCAAATCAATCCCAAACTGAGTCATAGCCTGTTCCAGCATACTTGGATAGTAGTTGGAAGAAATCGGATTCCATGGCGCAATAGCCCCTTCTCTCAAGGTCTTTGTCCCGTCAGGCACGATCAAGTCCGTATCAACTTCCAGACGCATTCCCAAGCCGTCACACTCCGAGCAAGAGCCAAACGGTGCATTGAAAGAAAAGAGACGGGGTTCCAGCTCAGGCACAGTAAAACCACAAACAGGACAAGCATAATGCTCAGAAAAGAGCAATTCCTTGCCATCCATGGTATCAATCACTACATAGCCATCTGCCAAACGCAGGGCAGCTTCTACCGAATCAAAGAGACGCGAACGTACCCCTTCTTTGAGAACAATCCGGTCCACAACAATCTCAATATCATGTTGCTTACTCTTAGATAATTCAGGCACTTCCGTCACATCGTAGACTCCTCCATTGACTCGAACGCGAACGTAGCCATCTTTTTGCACTTTTTCAAAGACAGTCTTGTGCTGCCCTTTTTTCTTACGAACAATTGGCGCTAAAATCTGCAGACGTTGGCGCTCAGGCAATTCTAAAATCTCGTCAACAATTTGCTCCACTGATGAAGCTGAAATGGCTCCATGTCCATTAATACAGTAAGGAGTTCCAACACGAGCATAGAGCAAACGGAGATAGTCATGAATTTCCGTTGCTGTTCCTACCGTAGAACGTGGATTTTTGGATGTTGTCTTTTGGTCAATCGAAATAGCTGGACTCAAGCCCTCAATTGAATCCACATCCGGCTTTTCCATATTGCCTAAAAACTGCCGAGCATAGGCTGACAAACTCTCCACATAACGGCGTTGTCCTTCCGCATACAGCGTATCGAAAGCCAGACTGGATTTACCAGAGCCTGATAACCCCGTTACGACCACTAGCTTGTCACGAGGAATGGTCACATCAATATTTTTTAAATTGTGGGCGCGAGCCCCATGAATCACAATCTTATCTTGCATATTTTCTTTACCTCTTAAACCCCACTATTATAACACATTTTCCATAAAAACCTTTTCCTTTACCTCTCTTTTTGATATAATAGGGGGTGCGTCGTGTGCGCTAAAATTCAACTGAGGAGGGTCCTGTATGAAGCAAATTTTTCTTTCTACAATTACTGATTTAGAAGAAATCCAAACATTCCAACCAGGTGCTTGGATTAACTTGGTCAACCCTTCCCAGAGCGAGTCTATGGAAGTCGCTGAACACTTTAATATCGACATCACTGACTTGCGCGCCCCGCTCGATGCTGAAGAAAGTTCTCGTATCGTGGTAGAGGATGACTACAAGCTCATCATCGTTGACGTTCCTATTTTAGAAGAGCGCAACAACATGACCTACTATGTCACTATTCCACTCGGTATTATCTTGACCGAGGATAGCATCATTACTACCTGTTTGGAAAAATTACCACTCTTTGACCAATTTATCCATCATCGTTTGCGAAATTTCTATACTTTTATGAAATCACGCTTCGTTTTCCAAATTCTTTACCGCAATGCCCAACTCTATCTATCAGCCTTGCGGACCATTGACCGAAAGAGCGAAGAAATCGAAAGCCAACTCCATGAAGCGACCAAGAATGAAGAACTAATTGTTCTCATGGAGCTAGAAAAAACCATCGTCTACTTTAAGGCTTCCCTTAAAATGAACGAGCGAATCGTTAAAAAGCTATCTGGCTCTTCTAGCCTATTGCGTAAATACGAAGAAGATGAAGACTTGTTGGAAGACACTATGGTTGAGACCCAGCAGGCCTTGGAAATGGCTGACATCTATGGCAACATCTTGAACTCTATGACGCAAGCCTACGCTTCTATCATTTCGAACAATCAAAATACCATTATGAAGACACTGGCTTTGGCAACCATCGTTCTCTCTGTCCCTACCATGGTCTTTTCGGCCTACGGGATGAACTTCAAAGGAAATGCCATCCCCTTCAACGATATTCCTCATGCATTTGAATGGGTCATCTTTGCAGCCTTTGCCATCAGCCTTTCCCTTACCTTCTACTTCATCCGAAAAAGATGGTTCTAAACTTATCTACACAGAAAGACAATCACATGGAATTACAAGAATTAACTAAGAAAAACCAAGAATTTATCCATATCGCAACTAGCCAACTCATCAAAGATGGCAAATCTGATCAAGAAATCAAGGCTCTTCTTGAAGAAATCCTTCCAACAATCATCGAAAATCAGAAGAAAGGCGTCACAGCTCGCGGTCTCTACGGAGCACCAAGTGATTGGGCTAAAAGCTTTACCAAATCTGCTGACCAAACTAACACTACACCAGAAACAAATGACAACCCTTGGCTCATGTGGCTTGATTCTAGTTTGCTCATCTTAGGACTCCTAGGAGCAATCAACGGACTTATGAATCTCTTCCAATCTGGAACAAAGTATGGTCTCTTGACTTTCTTGACAATCGGTTTTGGTGTTGGTGCAGGAATTTACCTCATGTACCACCTTATCTATCGTAATATGGGAAAAGATGGGCAACGACCAAAATTCTGGAAAGCCATTCTCTATCTCATTCTCACAACCCTTGCCTGGTCTGTTGTCTTCCTCTTGGCCGCATTGATTCCAGCAGCCATCAATCCAACCCTCTCACCAACTGCCACTCTCCTCTTCGCAGCAGTTGCAATCGGTTTGCGGATCTATTTGAAAAAACAATTCAACATACGTAGCGCTATGCAGCCTGTACAATAAAATTAAAGACAGACTACGGTCTGTTTTTTGATGCTTCTTTATTTCTAAGCACACAAAAATGACCCGTGCGAGGCAGGTCATTATTCACTCTTGCATTTCCATGCTCACGAAAGACAGTCCTACGAGCTAGGTTTCTGCACTTTTTCGTTTCTAGGTGCAAAGAAAAAGAGGTCCATCGGACCTCTTTTTTAATCTTCGTTTACGAATGGCAAAAGAGCCATAACGCGAGCACGTTTGATCGCTGTTGTTACTTTACGTTGGTTTTTAGCTGAAGTTCCAGTCACACGACGTGGCAAGATTTTACCACGTTCTGAGATGAAACGGCTAAGAAGCTCAGTATCTTTGTAATCAACATATTCAATTTTGTTAGCTGCGATGAAGTCAACTTTTTTACGGCGTTTGAAACCGCCACGACGTTGTTGAGCCATGTTTTTTCTCCTTTATAGTTTTAATTCAGTCCATCCTTAGAATGGAAGATCATCATCTGAAATATCCATTGGATTAGTTGTACCAAATGGACTTTCTTCGCGTGCAAAGTTTGGTGTAGATTGTGCAGGTGCTTGATAAGGCGAATTATAGTCATTGCCACCAGAATATGAATTTCCAGCGCTGTAACCACCACCTTGACCTTCACGTGCAGTACGGCTTTCCAAAAGTTGGAAATTATCTGCAACAACTTCTGTCACATAGACACGTTGTCCTTGCTGATTTTCATAATTACGAGTCTGAATACGACCTGTAATTCCAATCAAAGCACCTTTTTTAGCCCAGTTTGCCAAATTTTCAGCTTGCTGGCGCCAAATAACAACGTTAATAAAATCCGCTTCACGCTCACCATTTTGATTTTTAAATTGGCGGTTAACAGCCAAGGTAAAAGTCGCAACGGCCTGATTAGACGGTGTGTAACGAAGCTCTGCATCACGGGTCATACGACCAACTAGTACTACATTATTAATCATACACTATCCTTACGCGTCAGTTTTGACGATCATGTGACGAAGAATATCGCCGTTGATTTTTGACAAACGGTCAAACTCGTTAAGAGCTACATCATCGTTTGCTTCAACGTTAACGATATGGTAAAGTCCTTCGCGGAAATCTTTGATTTCGTATGCAAGACGACGTTTTTCCCAATCTTTTGATTCAACAACAGTTGCACCGTTGTCAGTCAAGATAGCGTCAAAACGTGCTACCAAAGCGTTTTTAGCTTCTTCCTCAATGTTTGGACGAATAATATAAAGAATTTCGTATTTAGCCATTGATAGTTCCTCCTTTTGGTCTAATGACCTACACTCCTTGGTGCAGGTAAGTGAGGGATACTCACAAGAAACTATTATACCACAATTCACAACAAAAGCAAGAAAAAAGCAGGCCTAAACCCACTTTTTTCTGCTTATTCTACACTGAAAAGATATGGATAAACTGGTTGATTACCTTGGTGGATTTCAACTTCGATATCTTCAAATTTCTCTTCTAGGTCATCAGCGATTTCTTGCGCCAAATCTCGGCTACCATCTTCGCCGACATAAATTGTAACAATTTCGCTATCTTCGTCCAACATTTTGGCAAAGGTTTTTTCCAATGTTTCCATCATATCTGGGCTAGACACAACGATTTTTCCGTCAACCATACCCAAATTATCATTTTCATGGATTTCAAGACCGTCAATCGTTGTATCGCGAACAGCTGTCGTTACACTACCACTCTTGACATCAGCAAGTGAAGCAGTCATAGCTTCAAAGTTATCTTCTATAGAGCTGTTTGGATCGAAGGCCAAAAGACTAGTAAAGCCTTGAGGAATCGTACGTGTCTCAATAACCTTAACCGCAACTTCTGCAACTTCTGCCGCAGATTGAGCCGCCATGAAGATATTTTTGTTGTTTGGCAAGATGATGACATTACGCGCATTCACCAAATCAATCGCTTTAACAAAATCTTCTGTTGAAGGGTTCATGGTTTGACCACCTGAAATCACATAGTCTACACCTTGTGATTTGAAGATTTCTGTCAAACCTTCACCAGCTGCTACAGCAATCACTGCATATTCTTTTTGCTCAGCTGGTTTTTGGTAAGTATCTTTTTCAAGAACTGCCTCATGCTGATTACGCATGTTGTCTACTTTGACCTTCACCAAGCTACCGTATTGGAGACCCGCTTGCATCACAAGCCCTGGATCTTCAGTATGGACGTGGACCTTAACAATTTCATCATCATTGACAACCAAGAGAGAGTCCCCAAGGTCGTTCAAGTAATTACGGAATTCTTCATATTCAAAGTCTTTGACGTAAGTTGGTCCTTGACGAAGAGCCACCATGATTTCTGTACAGTAACCAAATTTAATGTCTTCAGTCGCTACGTGACCTGCTACAGATTTATGGTGCTCAGCGTTAATCATCTCCGTCATGACTGCTGGAGTTGCTTGGAATTCTTCAGAAGCAATGTATTCCCCTGTCAAAGCTGACAAGAAACCTTCGTAGATATAAACCAAACCTTGACCACCAGAGTCCACAACTCCAACTTCTTTCAAAACTGGCAACATTTCTGGCGTTTTCTTAAGAGCACGGTTTGCACCTTCCAAGGTTGCACGCATTACTTCAACAGCATCATCTGTTTCTTCTGCTTTTTTAAGAGCAGCAGTTGCAGCACCACGAGAAACTGTCAAGATAGTCCCTTCAACTGGCTTCATAACCGCCTTGTAAGCAACTTCTACACCATTTTGGAAGGCATGAGCCAAGTCTTTCCCATCAAGTTCTTCTTTGCCCTTGATAGACTGACCAAAACCACGGAATAATTGGGAAGTGATAACACCTGAATTTCCGCGAGCGCCCATCAACAAACCTTTTGATAAGATTTGCCCAACTTCACCAACTGTTGAAGCTGGTTTGTCCGCAACTTCTTTGGCACCATTTGTAATCGTCATTCCCATATTTGTACCAGTATCTCCATCTGGAACTGGGAAAACGTTCAATGAATTAACATATTCTGCTTGTTTATTCAATCGAGAAGATGCTGCCTGCACCATTTCTTGAAATAAACTAGTTGTAATTTTTGACACAATTATTCTCCTACGACCTTGATATTTTGAATGTAAACATTAACAGTATCTGCTGCGATTCCAAGTTGGTTTTCAAGATTGAATTTTACACGTTCTTGGATATTGCGAGAAACTTCGCTGATTTTGACACCGTAACTCATGACAGTGTAAACATCAACTGCAATGTTTCCTTCTTCAGTCGTTTTTACAACAACACCTTTGGCATAATTTTCCTTACGAAGGAGGGCCTGGAAATTATCCTTGATGGCTGACTTGCTGGCCATACCGACTACACCGAAAATTTCAGTTGTAGCACCGCCGACAACTGTGGCAATCACGTCATCAGTCAATTCGATTTGGCCGTCTTTTGTATTGATTTTAACAGTCATATTTTGCTACCTCAAATAGTTTTATCACACTATTTTACCATAATTTCAAGCTCCTGTAAAAAAGAAGACTGTTACAACCGATATCTTCTCCTTTTGGACACAAAAAAATGACCCTTAAGGATCACTTCTTCTGTTATTAAACGCGTTCTACTTTGCCTGATTTCAAAGCACGAGCTGAAACCCAAACTTTTTTAGGTTTACCGTCGATCAAAACAGTAACTTTTTGAAGATTTGGTTTAACAGTACGTTTTGTTTGGTTCATAGCGTGTGAACGGTTGTTTCCTGAAACAGTCTTACGACCAGTAAAGTAACATACTTTAGCCATTTGTATTTCCTCCTACGTAGTATAATTAAGGATGTGCTAGCACCACATACTAGACCATTCTACCACAACTATGTGTGTGATGCAAGATTTTTTTCTGTTAATTTCAGATATAGTCTACTTCTCTTCTTATAGAATCTCAGAATCTAGAACACAAGAAGAAAAAAACTATATATCAGACTTTTTATGAAGCTTTGTTTGCTCCAAATCAGAGATTTGTTCGCAGATAACCTATATTCTCTACAAAATAGAAAAAGATCTGAATAATCAGAGCTCCTTCACTTTATTCAATTAAGCTTTGTTTGCTCCAAATCAGTGATTTGTTCGCAGATAACCTATATTCTCTACTACAAAGTAGAAAAAGACCTGAATAAGCAAATCTTCTTTTCCTCTTCATTCAATTATACTTTGTGTGCTTACGATGAAACATCGTTTCGTAGAAAGTCATGAAAAAAGAAAACCTACTGTATTGTAGATTTTCTTCATTATTTTCAAAAATATTTGATTAGGCTTTGTTTGCTCCAAATCAGAGCTTTGTTCGCAGTTTTACGCCTTATTTGCTGAACCGAATACGTCGATACGTTCTTCAACTGATGCTTGGATAGCTTTTACGCCGTCAGCCAAGAATTTACGTGGGTCGAAGAGTTTTTTCTTGTCGTATTCTGCTTCGTTCGCTTCATAAGCTGCTGCAAATTTACGAGTTGCGTTAGCAAATGCGATTTGGCATTCTGTGTTAACGTTAACTTTAGCAACACCCAATTTGATAGCTTCTTGAATTTGTTCGTCAGGGATACCTGAACCACCGTGCAATACGATTGGGAAACCTGGAACAGCTTCAGTCAATTTCTTCAAGTGGTCAAGGTCAAGACCTTCCCAGTTTGCTGGGTAAGGACCGTGGATGTTACCGATACCTGCAGCAAGGAAGTCGATTCCTGTAGCAACCATAGCAACAGCGTCTTCGATTGGTGCCAATTCACCTTTACCGATGATACCATCTTCTTCACCACCGATAGTACCCACTTCAGCTTCCACTGAGATACCTTTAGCGTGTGCCAATTCAACTACTTCTTTCGCTTTTGCAAGGTTTTCTTCAACTGGAAGGTGTGAACCGTCAAACATGATTGAAGTGTAACCAACTTCGATACACTCAAGTGCATCTTCGTAGTGACCGTGGTCAAGGTGGATAGCAACTGGTACAGTGATGTTCATTGACTCAACAAGACCAGCAATCAAGTTGCGAGCTACTTTGTAACCACCCATGTATTTCGCTGCGCCCATTGAAGTTTGGATGAGAACTGGAGCTTGTTTAGCTTCTGCTGCACGCAAGATAGCTTGTGTCCACTCAAGGTTGTTTGTATTAAATCCACCAACAGCATATCCGTTTTCACGAGCTGCTTGGACAAATTTTTCTGCTGAAACTAATGGCATTAGAATCGCCTCCTATTATTTTTTGGGGAACTCCCCATACCCTTTCATTCTACCATTTTTTCAGGGAAAAGGCTAGTCTTATCTGGTTTTCTATGCGCTTTCATAGTTTTATTTTATAATTTGCAACAAAAAAAGACAGGTACAAAACCTGTCTACTTCTGCGGAAAGGGGGACTTGAACCCCCACGACCTAAAGCGGTCACAGGATCCTTAGTCCTGCGCGTCTGCCAATTCCGCCATTTCCGCTTAACACAAGAACTAGTATATCATCACACTAGTTCTTTGTCAACACTTTTTTCAAAAAAATTGAAAATTATTTCATGTTTTTTACTGCAGCTGTTACAAAGGCTGTGTAAAGCTCTTCAGCATGGTTTGGACGTGATTGCAACTCTGGGTGATATTGCGCAGCCACGAAGAATTTTTTCTCTGGTAATTCAACAATTTCCATCAAACGGTTGTCTGGTGAGACACCTGAGAAGACAAAACCAGCCGCTTCAAATCGCTCACGGAATTTTGTGTTGAACTCATAACGGTGACGGTGACGACGCTGAACCACTTCTTGGTTGTTGTAAGCTGCTGCTGCTTTTGAGCCAGCTTTCAATTTACATGGGTAAAGACCAAGACGGAGGGTACCACCCATGTCTTCAATGTCGATTTGATCACGCATGATATCAATGATTGGGTATGGTGTTTCTGGATCCAATTCTGCAGAGTTAGCACCTGCAAGGTTAAGAACGTTACGAGCATACTCGACACAGGTCAACTGCATACCAAGACAGATACCAAGCATTGGCACATCGTTTTCACGTGCATAGCGGATAGCTTCAATCTTACCTTCTGTTCCACGGTGACCAAAACCACCAGGAACAATGATACCATCAGCATCACCAACCAGTTCAGCAATGTTATCAGCAGTGACTTCCGCAGCGTTAACCCATTTAAGATCAATAGCCGCATCATTAACGAAACCTGAGTGTTTAAGGGCCTCAACAACTGACAAGTAGGCATCTGGCAATTCAACGTATTTACCAACCAAAGCGATTTTAACTTTTTTCTCAAGGTTAAGAACCTTGTCAACCATCTCTGACCATTCTGTCATATCTGCTTTTGGTACATCAATCTTCAAGTGGTCACAAACGATTTGGTCCATGTTTTGCGCTTGCATGTTAAGTGGCACTTGGTAGATGTGCTCAACGTCCATAGACTTGATAACAGCTTCTGGCGCCACGTCACAGAATTGAGCCAATTTGTTTTTCACACCTTGCTCAACAGGTTGCTCTGTACGGATAACCAACATATTTGGTTGGATACCAAGACCACGCAATTCTTTAACAGAATGTTGTGTTGGTTTGGTTTTCATCTCACCCGCAGCTTTAAGGTATGGAAGGAGTGTTGTGTGGATATACATGACATTGTCTGAACCCACATCAGCCTTCATTTGACGAAGAGCTTCAAGGAATGGAAGCGACTCGATATCCCCAACGGTCCCACCAACTTCTGTAATAATCACGTCTGAGTCAGTTGTCATGGCAGCGCGTTTGATTTTTTCTTTCAAAGCATCTGTGATGTGTGGTATAACCTGAACAGTCGCACCAAGATACTCACCACGACGTTCTTTTTTAAGGACTTCGCTGTAAATTTTACCAGTTGTCACATTTGAGTATTTGTTCAAGTTAATGTCGATGAAGCGCTCATAGTGACCAAGGTCAAGGTCAGTTTCCGCACCGTCATCTGTTACATAAACTTCACCGTGTTGGTAAGGGCTCATTGTCCCTGGGTCAATGTTAATGTATGGATCAAATTTTTGGATAGTGACTTTCAAGCCACGGTTTTTCAAAAGACGACCAAGACTCGCTGCAACAATCCCTTTACCAATAGAAGAAACTACACCGCCTGTTACAAAAATATATTTTGTCAATTTTTACTCCTTTAGAATTTTTCTTCTGGGAAAAACAAAAATAGCCCCCTAGAAACTAGGGAGCCTTTTCACCGACCTCTAAAAAGAGGTGCCCGTACAATATCATAAACTATTTCCAGATTCTTGTCAAATTTCTTTTCCGAAAACTTACTCTACTTCTTCCAAATCGTCATCAGAGTATTCATCATCTTCTTCGTTCAATTCAACATCTTCATCCAAGTCTTCGTCTGGAATGATTTTGTTAATTTCTGAGTCATATGATTCTACTTCATCTTTTTCGTCATCTGGATTTTCTTCATCATATGAAGAGTTGTCTTCTGTGTCATCATCGTATGAATCTTCATCTTCTGGATCATCGTTACCATAATCAATGGCATCATCATCTCCATCCATGAAGGCATTAACACGTTTTTTCTTACGTTTTGGTGCATCTTCATCGTCTTCTTCAAGTGTAATCACTTCTTCGTCGATTTCGTCGATTGCATACCATGAACGAAGTCCCCACTTGTTTTCACCTAAAGGAATAAAGCTGCCATCTACATTCAGGTCTGAATAGAAGATTGGAAGAGCTGCACGAATCTCACTGTTAGATTTTTCTAAGTAATTTTGAATTTCATTGACCAAGTCATTGAAGTACATTTCATTATCACGACCACGTTCCTCCAAGATAGCACGTGCCACCTCGATCATTGATAATTCACTTTTTTCTTGTCCTGCAAATACGTTTAATTCCAAGGTTATTCTCCTTTTTTGTCTTTCCTTACTATTTTACGCTAATTTTTACAAATAGTCAAAGATATTAACAAAGACTTTCTATTTCTCCTTCTGCGAATGTGCCATTTCTTCCTTAATGGGACAGGACACATGACAATCACCACAGGCTCCTTTTTGTTTGAGGCTATAGCGAATACTAAAGAAAACTGCTAAAGCTATCAATATTGAAATGATAATTGTTGCCATCACTTACCCCTTTTCCCAAACAGCCAAATTTTCTAAGCCAATCACATTTTCCTTGGTGCCTTGCGGTTTTCTCAAAATAAAGTAAGCTATTGCGAATAGAGCAAGTCCAGCCAAACCCGTCCACATGGTAACCGGCTGTCCATAAAGAAGGACCAAGCCAAATTGATAAATAACAAGACTGACAACATAAGCCAGAACGGTCTGAAAACCAATCGCCGCCCAAGTCCACTTCAAATCTACCATCTCACGCTTGATAGCTCCCATAGCAGCAAAACAAGGTGCACAAAGTAAGTTAAAGACAAGGAAAGAATAAGCTGCCAAGGCCGAATAATCCGCCTGCAAACTATGCCAAAGTGCTTTACTGGTTTCTTCGGCATTAGGATTGTTGTAAAGAATACCAAAAGTCGCAACAACAGTTTCCTTGGCCATTAAGCCCGTAATAGCTGCAACCGTTGCCTTCCAGTTTCCAAAACCAAGTGGCGTGAAGAGCCAGGCAAGACTACGCCCCAGGACAGCTAAAATAGATTGATCCGTTTCGACAGCCTGTAAACGAAGATTATAATTTGACAAGAACCAAATCAGAACTGTCAAACTAAAAATGATGGACCCTGCTCGCTTTGCAAAACTCAGACCTTTTCCAAAAGCATAGCGGAGCACAGCCGTCCATTTTGGGAGATGGTAACTAGGTAATTCCATGATAAAGGGACTAGTATAACCACCCAAAGCCTTGGTTTTCTTTAAGGCGATTCCTGATAGAACAATAGTCCCAAATCCGATAAAGTAGGTACTTGGCGCTACCCAAGGCACCCTTGGAAAGAAGGCACCTGCAATTAAGGCGATAATGGACAACTTGGCAGAACATGGCATAAAAGTAGCCGTCATAATGGTAATCTTGCGATCACGTTCATTTTCAATGGTCCGACTAGACATAATGCCCGGTACACCACATCCAGTTGAAATCAGCATCGGAATAAAGGATTTTCCAGACAAACCAAAACGTCTAAAAATACGGTCCATCACAAAGGCGATACGACTCATATAGCCAATGTCTTCCAAAATTCCCAAACATAGAAAAAGGATGATAATTTGCGGTAGAAATCCCAAGACACCTCCTACCCCTGCTATAATACCGTCAAGAATTAAGGATTGGAGCCAGGCTTCCACCTTAAGTGACTCCAACCAAGAAGCAACTATCTGAGGAATCCACTCTCCAAAGAGAACATCATTGACCCAATCTGTCCCCATGGTTCCAACCGTCTGAATAGATAGATAATAAACAAGATACATGATGAAGGCAAAGATTGGGAGAGCCAAGATTCGATTGGTCACCACACGGTCAATCTTATCGGAAAGATTCAACTTAAAGTCAGCTTCTTGACTTTGAGCTAGTTTACAGACTTTTTCGATAAAACCATACCGTTCATTGACCACAATAGACTCTGCATCTTCAGTGAAGATTTCCTCTGTAATTTGGACAATTTCTGTGATTTCTTTCCGTTGAAAAGCCGATAAATTCAACTCCGCCCAGACCAACTGGTCTCCTTCAAAAAGTTTAATCGCATAAAATCGACTAGACCGCCCTGGAACTGTGTCTCCCAAGACTTCGATTATTTGGGAAAGGGCTGCTTCAAACTTAGGATCATATTGCGGGAAAACAACCGTTTCTATCTGTCCTTTGGTCGTCTGGCTGGCTATTTTTACAGCTTTATCTACACCTGTGTTTTGTAGGGCACTGATAGAGACCACGGGTGTTCCTAGTTGATAAGCCAACTTTTCTTCATTAACCGCTTTTCCTTGCGATTGAAGCAGATCGGTCATGTTTAGCGCAAGCATAACAGGCACACCCGTCTCAATCAACTGAGTCGTTAAATAAAGATTCCGCTCTAGATTTGTGGCATCTACCACATTTAAAATCACATCTACTTGTGGACTTAACAAATAGTCACGCGCCACCTTCTCCTCTGGACTATAGGGAGACATGGAGTAAATCCCCGGCAAATCTTGTACCATCCAGTTACTATGTTTTCGAACGCTACCGCTTTTTCTTTCTACTGTCACTCCAGGCCAATTCCCCACACGCTGACTGGCACCTGTTAGAGCATTAAATAGGGTGGTTTTTCCTGAATTCGGATTTCCAATCAAGGCAATCTGTGTCATACTTTTTCCTCCTCAAGCGGTAGAACACTGATGAGTTGAGCCTCTGACTTCCGCAAGCTAAGCTCATAGCCCCTCAGGCTGATTTCAATCGGATCCCCTAAAGGAGCAACTTTTCTCATGTAAATCTTTGTATGCCGTGTCAAGCCCATATCCATTAGACGCCGTTTGGCTTCTTTTACAGCGTAAATCCCATCTACTATGGCAAACTGTCCAATTTTTAATTCTGACAAAGGAAGCGAAGCCACTTGATGGTCTGCCTCCACCACTTCTACCTTAGATAAAATAGAGGCATCGAAGGCAAGCCGATTGCTTTTGAGCATAACAATGGCACTATTTTTCGTTTTGGAAATGAGTTCCAAACGAGCTCCCACCTTTAAACCTAGGTTAGCTAAATGATGGACACTCTCATCTGGCAAATCAATTGATAAAATTTCATAAGGGTAAGATACTCTTGCATCAAGTAAAATCAAATTTCTTGACCTCCGACTTCAAATAGGATAAAGACATCGTTTCCATTATAGTATAACACACTTTAGAATTATCAGATAATTATCATCAAAAATATTTCGGCATAAAAAAGACCGGAATGGCTTCCAGTCTTTCTATCTAAATTATTTTACAGTTGCTGTACTTGTGATTAATTCAACAGCTTTTTTAACTGTGATATCGTGCTTCAACATATCTTCTGAAAGAAGACCACGTACTTGAGCTACTTCCATATTGTAAGTTGCAGCCAATTCTTCGATTTCAGCAGTGATTTCTTCTTCACTTGCTTCAAATCCTTCTGCTTTTGCTATAGCTTCGATAACAAGGTTAGTCTTAGTACGTTTTTCAGCGTCAGCTTCGTATTGAGCATGAAGGTCTTCTTGAGTTGTACCTGTGATTTGGAAGTACATTTCTGGTGAGATACCTTGTTGTTGCATACCACCCAAGAATTCGTTCATAGCGCGGTGTACTTCTTCATGTACCATTTCACCTGGCAATTCAACGATTTCAGCGTTCGCAACAGCCAAGTCGATAGCTGCTGATTCAACAGCGTCGTCAAAGGCGATTTCTTTCGCTGCTTCCAATTCTTTACGGTATTTAGCTTTCAATTCGTCCAAAGTTTCAACTTCTTCGTCGATATCTTTTGCCAATTCGTCATCCAAAGCTGGAACTTCTTTTACTTTTACTTCGTGGATAGTTGTTACGAAGAGAGCTGGTTTACCTGCCAAGTCAGCTGCTTGATAGTCTTCTGGGAATGAAACTTCAACGTTTACAGTTTCGCCAGCTGAGTGACCAACCAATTGGTCTTCAAAACCTGGGATAAATTGACCTGAACCAAGTTCGAGTGAGTAATTTTCACCTTTACCGCCGTCAAATTCAACACCATCGATAGAACCAACAAAGTCAATCACAACTGTGTCGCCTTTTTCAGCAGCACCTTCTTTGATTGCCAATTCAGCCAAGTTATTGCGTTCGCGTTCAACTTTAGCGTCTACTTCTTCGTCAGTTACTTCTTTAGTAGCTTCTACTGAAACTGCAAGGTTTTTGTAGTCACCCAATTTTACTTCTGGTTTTGTAACGACTTCAGCATTCACAACCCAGTCTTGACCTTTTTCCATAGAAACAACGTCAATTTTTGGTTGTGCAACAACTTCGATACCAGCTTCTTGTACAGCTGCTTCGTAAGCGTTTGGCAACAATGCGTTTACAACATCTTGGTAAAGCGCTTCTTCACCAAAACGTTTGTCAAAGATAGCACGAGTGATTTTACCTTTACGGAAACCTGGAAGGTTGATATCTTTTTTAACTTTGTTAAATACGCGATCCAATTCTGGTTTGATGGCTTCTTGAGCGATTGTGAACGTCAATACGCCATGGTTTGTTTCTTTTACTTCAAATGATACAGACATTAGGTCTAACTCCTTAAAATTTTATTGTCATTCCTATCAATTCTACCATAAAGTCTTGAAAAATCAAAGGTTTTCATCGTTTTTTACCAATCTTCAAGAAGTTGCCAGACTGCAGAAAGATTTCTCCAAAAGAATGGGCATTTTTTCACTTGATGGATACAATTTCCCTGAGATCGTTCAATATGAGACGCACATTTCACAGCGAAAGTCGACTTAAAATTTACGAATCGAATCCGTAGTATAAGTCGCACGCGCGCCACCAATCAATTTGGGACGAGAGGCTAGTGCTGTCACATGAGCCCCACCAAGTTCACGCATGACAGGAACCAGTGGCACCTGCACCCGCTTGACATGCATTCCAATAGAAGTGTCCCCTATATCCAAACCAGCATGGGCGACAATTTCTTCCACCTCAACAGGCTCCTTCATAAATTTAAAAGCTGCCACTTGACCGCTGCCACCTGCATGAAGGTTAGGAATGACATTAACAATTTCTAGATCCTTAGCCTCAGCCAGCTCCTCTTCAACAACCAAAGCACGGTTGAGGTGTTCACAACCTTGAACGGCTAGGTAAATACCTCGCTCTGTCAATTCATCTAAAATTGTTTTAACAATGACTTCACCAATCTCAGCACTGGAATTTTTACCAATTAAGCCACCTGCTACTTCACTTGATGACAAACCGAGGACAAAAATTTGTCCTTTTTTAATAGCACTTCGCTCAATAATATCTACAACAATCGTACGTGTTTGTTCTGCTAATAGCCTTAAATCCATGATGTCACCTCTTTATTCCAATTAAGCTCTGCTATTTCCACCAAAACGACCAAAGGCTAAGTTAAGGGCATAACCTGCAATCAAGCCAACCAAATTTTGCATAAACTCAGCCGACATCCCAGGAAGTGCCGCAGCCCATCCATAAAGCAAACCACGGCCAAAAGCATATCCTCCAACCATGACCACAAAGGTTCCGACAAGACCCAGGTAATGGCTTTTTCCTGTTAAACCAGCCAAGTACCCCTGGGCCCCATGGATAATCAAACTGAAAACCATCCAACTGGCATAGCCACCAATCAAGTCAATCAAAAATCCTGATGCTGCGCCAACAATCGCCCCCTGGCGTTTCCCAAGATAAAGGGCGGTAAAAACAACACCTGCATCCAATAAGGTCACAAACCCAGTCGGCGTTGGCAGGCTCAAAAATTTCCCTAAAACAACTGACAAAGCTGTCAGCACTGCCAATAAGGCAAGCTCTCTTGTTTTCGTTTGTCTCATCAGCACCTCCTAAAAGTGTTGGCTAACACCATATTGGTCAGCGTGTTGAATGGCTTGGTAAACAAAGACCTTGGCCTCTTTTACCGCATCCAAAACAGAGTATCCTTGTGCCAATTTGGCTGCAATGCTTGAGGCAAAGGTACAGCCTGCTCCCACATTGTTCTGTTCCAAAATCGGATAGGTAAAGGTCTCAAACGTCTGTCCGTCATAGAAGAGGTCAACCGCTTCATCTTTTTGCAGACGATTACCACCCTTAATCACCACATTAGCGACACCCAGCGCATGCAATTTCTCAGCTGCAACCTTCATATCGTCTAAAGTTTTAATGTCCATTTGGGCCAATAGCTGAGCTTCCACCAAGTTTGGTGTCACGATGGTAGCATAAGGGATGAATTTGAGTAATTCATCTCGCAAACGGCTGACTTCCAAATCATGGTTCTCCTTACAAACCAAAACTGGATCCAAAACGACTGGATGGTCAGCATGCGCTTTGACAAATGCAAGCGCCACATCCGCCGTTTCAACGTTAGGAAGTAAGCCCAATTTGACCGCCGCAAAATCCACATCCTTCAAACTAGCCAACTGCTGTTCCAAAACCTTGTCGTCAACAGGAATGACCTCAAAACCATTCTCAGTCACAGCTGTCAAACAAGTCACCGCTACAAATCCATGCAATTTTTCACGCGCATAAGTGGTCAAATCTGCATACAAACCACCACCAGAAAAAATGTCATTGCCCGAAATCGCTAGAATATTCTTGCTCATAGATAATCTCCTTCATATACAAACCATTCCCAGCTGCCGTTGGACCAGCCAAGTCACGATTTTTAGCTTCCAAAATCGTCTTAATCTGGCTCACTGGCATACGACCATTCCCAATTTTCAAGAGGGTCCCAACCATATTTCTGACCTGTTTATAAAGAAAGCCATTTCCTGTAAAGGTGAAAATCAAGAAATTACGGTCTTCTTCAAAACGAACATCCGCCTTGAAAATGGTACGAACCTTGTTTTCCACGCTGGTACCAGCTGCTGTAAAGCCTGTGAAATCATGAGTCCCTTCCAAGTCTTTAATAGCTGTCTTCATAGGTTCAAAATCAACTGGGTAAGGGTAATGCGTGGCATAGTTACGCATCATGGGATTCTTAGGACGACCAATATCCACCAAAAACTCGTAAGTTTTGAAATGCTTATTGTAGCGGGCGTGAAAATCGTCGGGAACTGGTTCCACGGCAACGATGTCAATATCATCTGGGCATTGGGTATCGAGTCCAAAGCGTAGCTTTTCCACATCACGCGCCTGAGGCAAATCAAAGTGAATCACCTGACCATAGGCATGAACGCCAGCATCTGTCCGCCCCGCCCCATGAATGGTTACTGGCTGACCACTGTTCAACCGCAGAAGCGTCTTTTCAATCTCTTCTTGGACCGTGCGACAATGTGGCTGACGCTGAAAGCCCGAAAAATCTGTCCCATCATAGGAAATAATTGCTTTATATCTTACCATAGTTAGATTGTAGCTTATGGAAGGGCATTTCACAAGTAAGACTATTCCTATCTGTGCTAGGTCAGATACCTGCTCGCATTTCTAGCTTAAATAGTGTATAATAACAGAAAAAATACGGAAAAAGGAGCCTGCTCCAGCAATGTCTCAAACAGCACACACCAGAGCCTATGAACAGGTTATTTCCCATCTGAAACATCACGGCGTTCGTATTACTGAAACACGTAGGGCTGTCATTCGTTATCTGATAGAACACCACTACCATCCTAGCGCTGAGATGATTTATAGTGAATTAAAACCATTCTTTCCTAACATGAGTCTGGCAACAGTCTATAACAATTTGAAAGTCTTGGTCGAACACGGATTTGTGACGGAAATCAAACGCAGCAAAGATGCAACTACCTATTACGATTTCATGGGACACGATCATCTCAATGTCATCTGTGAAAATTGTGGAAAAATTACAGATGTCGAATTGGACCTTCCCTCTATCGGACAAGAAATCGCCCTGTTATCTGGCTATAAAATCACGCGCGAAGTTACCACTGCCTACGGTCTTTGCCCCGATTGCGCTACAAAATAAAGGTTTATGAAAAAAATTAAAAAACTGCCCTTTGCAAGCACTGGATTGCTGCTCGGTATCGTCGCCCTCGGCAACCTCATGAAAAACTTCAACCCAATCCTCTCCAACCTACTTTTTGGACTGGCAGGTTTGCTTTTTTTCGCCTTGCTGATAAAAATCAACAAATGCACTGACGAACTGAACAACATCCTCAGTAAAAGTCTACCAACGTCAAGTCTGCCAACCTTCACTATGGCGCTCATGCTGACAGGTACACACCTGCCCTTCTTCTGGTATTTAGGCATCCTACTGCACCTAGGCTTTATCGTCCATTTCACACGGTTGATTTGGAAAAAAGCAGAGCTAAAAGATATTTATCCTAGCTGGTATATCATCTACGTTGGACTGGCAGCTGGCGCTATCACTGTACCACAGGTTGGAATCCCGGCCCTTGGCTGGTTTTGCTGGCTATTCGGATTGGTCAGTTACCTTATCCTCCTGCCTTCTATCCTCTATCGTCTGAAAACCATTGCTATTCCAGCTGAAAACAAACTCAATATCGCTATCCTAGCAGCACCTGCCTCACTCTTGCTCTTAGGAGCATTATCTCTCAAGATTAGCTGGACCATCGTCCCACTCCTTGTCTTATCACAGACTTTCTATTTCTGGACGATTTTTCTCTTGCGAAACGTGTGGAAAACACCCTTTGTCCTAATCTGGTCAGGTATGACCTTCCCATCTGTCTCAACAGCAACTGCTCTCCGCGGTAGCCTGCTTTATCTGGGGATTAGCAATCCACTACTTTCTAGTCTTTCTGCACTTGAAATCATCTTTGCCAGCACCATTGTGATGATTGTTGCTGCCCACTATCTGAATTTTGTATATAACAAAAAGGACTAGACAGCCCTTTTTTCATTTAGTAAGTTGCTAAGCGTTTTTCCAATCGGTCTTGACCAAAGGCGTAAGCCGTACAGATAATCCAGTAAATCAAGGCTACACAGATGTAAACTGTCATATAATCCGACTTGGCACCACCCACGATTTTTGCCTTATTGAAAATTTCTGGTACAGTAATCATAGCCGTTAACGAGGTAGATTTGACCATGTCCAAAAGAACATTGCTCAGAGGGGGGAGGGCAATCCGAAAGGCTTGCGGAATGATAACCTTGCGATAGATAACAGATGTTTTCAATCCTAAAGAGCGTGCCGCCTCCCATTGTCCCACATCTACTGCTTTCAAAGAAGAACGTATGATTTCAGAAATGTAAGCACTAGACATGGAGGTAAAAGCGATAATACTGGATGTCACCGCATCCAGCTCCAAGCCCATAAAAGGAAGGCCAAAGTAGATGAAGAAGAGCAAGACCATAAGTGGAATACCCCGCATAAGGGAAACATGAAGCGTCGCTATCCAACGAAAAGGAGGGAATTTAGACATCCGCATAAGGGCGACAAAAAAGCCACAAAAAGTTCCCAATCCAAAGCCAAGCAAAGACAAGGACAAAGTAAAGGGAAGACCTTCCAAGATTTTTGGAAGAGCTTCAAGCGCCAGCTTCGGGTCAAAAATGGCTTGCCAGTTAATCATGTATTTCTCCTTTTACAAACAAAGAAGTCGGGAGGACCCAACTTCTTTTCACGGTGTGAACCGTTTAGTTTTTGACATCTGAAGTATCAACAACTGGAATATTGTCTACATTTTCCAATTTTTCAGTCAAATCTTGACCAGCGTAATATTTTTCAGAGATAGCTTTGAGAGTGCCGTCTTTTTTCATTTCTTTGATGACGCCGTCAATTTTTTCTTTCAAACTTGTATCTTTTTTGCTCATGATGATCACGCTGCTTGAAGGATTATATTTGACATCACCCATTTTCACCTTAATATCTGGGAATTTTTTAGTAATCAATTGTACGGCAATCACTTGTGTGTAGTAGTCATTTGGAATGAAGTCCGTACGTCCAGTTGACACATCACGAAGATAAACATCATTGGTCACATTGTCGTAGATAACTGGCTCTGCACCCAATTTTTCAGCAATTTTCATGAACTGTGTACCAGCACCACCACCAGCTTTTTTGCCTTTCCAGTCTGAAAGATCAGCTTTTGTAATGTTTGATGAGCCGTCTTCACGCACAATCATACCCCCCACTGAGTACTTGTAGGCTTCTGAAACATTGTATTTCTCTTTACGCTCTTCAGTTGGATCAAAGTTATTGACAGTAATGTCTACTTTACCACTATCAAGAGAAGTGAAGGCTTCTGCGACACCGATTTCTTGGTAGTCAATCTTGATATCCAAGCGTTTCCCAATTTCATTGAGCATATCGATTTCGTAACCAACCAATTCATCCTTGTCATTATGGAAGGAAGTTGGATAGAGGGTACCAGGGGTAGCGACTGTGATAACGCCGGCTTCTTTGACGCGGTCCCATTCGCTTTGGTCAGCAGATTTTGAAGAACCATTTGAACAAGCCGCAAGAGCTAATGTAGACACAAGGGCAACTGAGGCCAACACTTTTTTGAACATATAAATCTCCTTTTTTCTGATGTTAAATCATCAACAAAAATAGGTTAACACATTGAAAGCCCTTTTAGCAAACCATTTGTCTGAAAATTTTTAGAAAGTTTCACACCTCAAAATACCAGTAGTTTCAAGTTCACTCGCTAATTGTAATAAAAGATTTTCTCTGCCTTTGGCGGCAGTAAATTGAGTTCCTAAAGGTAAACCTTCTACCGTTTCATAGGTTGGTAAGCTAATAGCTGGTTGTCCTGTTAGATTTGCTTGCTGAGTAAAGGGCGTCCAAGACAGACTCTCTGCAAACATTTCCCAGATCAGTTCCTGCTGCTTTTCCATATCAAACTCGTCCATGTGCAGCAGTTTCTCCTGCAATTCTTTGCCTAAGGCAAATTGACCATGCTTGGGTGCAGATCCATTGACTGTCGGTGTGAGTAGCAAGTCAAATTCTTGATGAAAATCCCACATTTTAGCACTGTAGCGGTCCCAATCCTGCAAAACCTTTGAGTAAAGTTTAGCAGGAATTTTTTGGCCACTGCGAAAAATAGCCCATGTCATGACTTCCATGTCATCTGGCGTCATTGCTCGACCAAAACCAGCTTCAATCTCGTCGAACATTTGTGCTGTCTCAACGCTGTTCATGATGTAGTAGGACTGCATAGCCTCCACACCATTGATGGGCTGGCCGGACATTTCTATAACCTCATGCCCCATTTTTTCTAAGATTGGAAGCAAGGATAAAACAGCCTGTTTGGCGTCTTCTGAAACGTGTGAACCAATGGGAGATTCTACAGAAAAAGCAATCTTCAGAGACGATTTATGCTTTTCATTCTGCAAAAGTGGCAGTGGAAACGGACTTTCCAACTGACAGACCTGCATACCGTAGAGAAGATTTTTTGTGTCTCGGACTGACTTGGTTAGGGCAAATTGACTCGAAGCACCTTGCCAACCTCTGTAAGAAGAGGGACCAACTGGAATCCGACCACGACTAGGCTTGAGCCCAATCAGTCCATTGAAACTAGCCGGAATACGGATAGAGCCACCGCCATCAGAAGCAGCAGCTAGCGGCACCATGCCAGAAGCAACCGCAGCGGCCGCACCGCCACTAGAACCACCTGCATTTTGACCTAGATCAAACGGATTATGAACCACCCCATGCAAGCTACTATCTGATATATTTTTAAAACCAAACTCAGGTATATTAGTCCGACCAAGCACAATAAAACCTAATTCTTCTAATTTTTTAACATAATTATCTGTCCCTTGAGCACGGAAATGGACAAACAAACGAGAACCAGATGTTGATAAGTGACCTGCTTGGTTTTGACCTAAATCCTTGAGAAGAATCGGCACACCAGCAAATAATTTTCCTGTAAAATCAGCAGACTGCGCCCGCTGTAAAGCTTCTTCGTATTGCTTATAGACCACTGCATTGAGATTAGGATTGTGTTTCTCAATTTTTTTAATAGCCTCCTCTACCAATTCTGTCGGAGTGACCTTTTTCTCTCTAACCGCTTGCGCCATAGACGTCGCATCCATCCACATACCGCACCCTCACTTTCTTTGCACCTAGACTATCACAGACACAAAAAATCAGCAAGTCGTGCAACTTACTGATTTTTGATTTTATAAATCTTCGAAAGCATCCTTCACTTTGTCAAAAAAGCCTTTTTTCTGCGGGTTAATGGAAATATTGCCTGCTGCCGCAAAGTCTCGAAGAGCTTCTTTTTGCTTATCGTTTAAGTTGGTTGGGGTCACCACATTAACAGTGACATATTGGTCTCCAATACCATTTCCACGGAGACTTGGCGCCCCCTTACCTTTGAGACGGAAAGTTTTACCAGTCTGCGTCCCTTCTGGAATAACCAAGTCCACATCGCCATGAACAGTTGGGACATGGACTGTATCACCAAGCGCTGCTTGAACAAAATTGAGGTTGAGACTGTAATAAATACTTGTCCCTTGACGTTCAAATTTGTCAGAAGCCTGCACCTGAATAACGACATGAAGATCTCCGTACGGACCACCGTTGAAACCAGCCTCACCTTGACCTGCTAAGCGGATTTTTTGACCTGTTTCCACACCAGGAGGAACCTTAACAGGGACTTTGTGTGCTTGTTTTTCATGACCTGTTCCGTGACAAGTTTGACATGGATCCTTGATTTCTTTTCCACGACCGTGACAGACATCACAAGTCATTTGACGACGCATGGTACCCAGTGGCGTATGGGTATCCACGTTGATTGTCCCCGTACCGTGGCAACGACCACATGTTACAGGGCTAGTACCTGGTTTTGCACCCGAACCCGTACAAGTATGACAGGTTGCTTCACGGTAGTATTTGACTTCTTTTTCTGTCCCAAAAATCGCTTCTTCAAAGGTAATTTCCAAGCCATAAGTTAAGTTATCACCTTGACGCGGAGCGTTCGGATTACGGCTAGCGCCTCCACCACCAAAGAAGCTAGAGAAGATATCTTCAAAGCCACCAAAACCAGCTCCGTCAAAGCCACCAAATCCTCCTGCGCCTCCACCGAAGCCACCATTAGCTCCTGTAGGGCCATACTGGTCATAGGCTGCACGTTTTTGGGCATCACTCAGTGTCTCGTAAGCCTCTTGGACGTCCTTATATTTTTGCTCAGCACCTTCCTCTTTATTGATGTCTGGATGGTATTTCTTAGACATCTTACGGTAAGCCCGTTTAATTTCATCCTGGGAAGCATCTTTTAACACCCCAAGACGATCATAATATTCTGTATTGTTCATATAAGATACCAAGCCCGTAAAAGGCAAAGTGAAAATAGGGAATCAACAGAAAATCCTAATTTTCTAGGTGATCCATCTTTTTCACACGGCCTTTAGGGCGGGTTCAATTCCTTTCAAATTTCTATGTCTGGAGATACACTTGTTGATAAGTGCCTTGAGTGATGGGGCGCAAGCGACCACCGTTGGACGAATGTGAAAAACACTGCGTTTCCTATTCCCAACCTCTTACAATCCCCCAGACTGTAAGAGCATTGCTAAACAGCAAGCCTAGAGGCTTGCTATTTCCCCTGACCAATGATTCTCATTGGTCTTTTCACCACGGCGAAAACCATTCGTGTTGGCAACGTTGGCAACCTTTGGTCGCATCTGTCTTTTATTGACAAAACAGGCGGAGCGAGGCGCCCCGCCTATTTAAATTTTGATTTCCTCTTACCAGTTACGACACGAGGAAGCAAAATCAATACTATTTTGCTGACGAATTAGTAAGGCACTTAGCTTCTCACAAAATAGTAAGAAGCGTTACTCAATGAGTCACTTTAGTGACCATTGAGTTTAGTGTCTTATTTTTCTGTAAACTCGCCGTCAATGATGTCATCGTCTGCTGAGTTTGCATTTGCAGCGCCTTCTGCACTTGCTTGGGCTTGTTGTGCGGCGGCAGCTTGTTCGTAGAGTTTAACTGCCAAAGCTTGTGCTTTTTCGTTGAGGTTTTCAAGTTTTGCTTTCATATCGTCCAAGTTACCAGCTTCTTGGGCTGCTTTCAACTCGTCAAGAGCTGCTTGAGCTTGGTCGCGTTCTGCGTCGAAGCCTTTACCTTCAGTTTCTTTGAGAGTTTTCTCAGTCGCAAAGATTGCTTGGTCCACATCGTTACGAAGGTCCACTTCTTCCTTACGTTTCTTATCTGCTTCCGCGTTTGCTTCTGCATCTTTCATCATGCGGTCGATTTCTTCATCTGTCAAACCTGAGTTAGACTGGATAACGATTGTTTGTTCTTTTTGCGTACCAAGATCTTTGGCTTTTACAGAAACGATACCGTTCTTGTCGATGTCGAATGTTACTTCGATTTGTGGAATACCACGAGGTGCTGCAGGGATGTCAGTCAATTGGAAGCGACCAAGAGTCTTGTTGTCCGCTGCCATTGGACGCTCACCTTGAAGCACGTGGATGTCAACAGCTGGCTGATTGTCTGCAGCAGTTGAGAAAACTTGTGATTTAGAAGTTGGGATAGTCGTGTTGCGGTCGATGAGTTTTGTGAATACACCACCCATTGTTTCGATACCAAGTGACAATGGGGTTACATCAAGAAGGACAACGTCTTTAACATCACCAGTGATGACACCACCTTGGATTGCTGCACCCATGGCAACCACTTCGTCAGGGTTAACAGATTTGTTTGGCTCTTTACCAGTTTCAGCTTTTACAGCTTCCACAACGGCTGGGATACGAGTTGAACCGCCGACAAGGATAACTTCATCGATTTCTGACAAGCTGAGTCCTGCATCTGAAAGGGCTTGACGAACAGGAACTTTTGTACGTTCTACAAGGTCGTAAGTCAATTCGTCGAATTTGGCACGTGTCAATGTCATTTCCAAGTGAAGCGGACCTGCTGCACCAGCAGTGATGAACGGCAAGCTGATTTGAGTTGAAGTCACACCTGAAAGGTCTTTCTTCGCTTTTTCAGCCGCATCCTTCAAACGTTGAAGGGCCATCTTGTCAGCTGACAAGTCGATTCCGTTTTCTTTCTTGAATTCAGCTACCATGTGGTCGATGATCTTTTGGTCAAAGTCGTCACCACCGAGCTTGTTGTCACCTGCTGTTGCAAGTACGTCAAAGACACCGTCACCGAGCTCAAGGATAGATACGTCGAAAGTACCGCCACCAAGGTCGAACACCAAGATTTTCTCATCTTTGTCAGTCTTGTCCAAACCATAAGCAAGAGCTGCTGCAGTTGGTTCGTTGACGATACGTTCTACTTCAAGACCAGCGATTTTACCAGCGTCCTTGGTTGCTTGACGTTGGGCATCGTTAAAATATGCAGGAACAGTGATAACAGCTTTAGTTACTTTTTCACCAAGGTACTCTTCAGCGTAGCCTTTCAAATATTGAAGAATCATAGCTGAGATTTCTTGCGGTGTGTATTCTTTACCGTTTGCTGAAACTTTTTCAGAAGTTCCCATTTTTGATTTGATAGAGATGATGGTATCTGGGTTGGTTACTGCTTGGCGTTTTGCCGCATCACCAACGATGATTTCACCATTTTTGAAAGACACAACAGACGGAGTTGTACGGTTTCCTTCTGGGTTTGCAATGATTTTTGATTCAGTTCCTTCAAGAACTGCAACTGCTGAGTTTGTTGTACCTAAGTCAATACCGATAATTTTAGACATGTTTTTTACCTCTATTTTAATTTCTTTTTTCCACATTGCTTTAAGTGGTGGCGTCGCTCTTAACTTCGCTTCGTCAATCTCTAGGCAAGGCTTGTTGTTATCTTTTAGATACCAACGCCTTCCCAAGAGCTTTATCTAGCGAATTTTTAGAGCTAACTTTTGAGCCAAAGTCTCAAAAGTTCCGCAAATTCACCACGGCAGCAATCTGGGGGTTGCATAAGCTTTTCTATTTTATGAAAGCTTACGCTCTTTATCTTTTTTGTGTTACAACATGTAACGGGGTTTTCACCACAGTAGAAAATATTGGTTAGGACTCATTTCATTCGTCCGTAGGGCACCAAAGGTACCTTATCTATTTTTATTACTATTTTCAATTAGTTTTCTGTCATTACGGACAGATTAATTTTTTATACTTTTTCAGAAAAGCATAAAATCAGTTATACACCACCACCATAGCTGGTCTGAGGACGCGTTCGTGGAGTTTGTAGCCCTTTTGGAAGACTTGTGCGATGGTATCTGCTGGGTGGTCGTCATCCGCAGGTACTGTCTGAATCGCCATGTGGAAGTTATGGTCGAAGTTACCTTCTGTTGAGACTTCTTCGATTCCCTCCTCTTTTAGGGCTTGAATCAAGCTTTCCTGTACCATTTCTAAGCCTTTTTTGACATCGTCTGTCAAGGCTTCAACTGCAAGAGCACGCTCTAAGTTGTCCAAACTTGGCAAGATTTTTTTGGCCAAATCTTGTGAACGGTAGCGCTGCAATTGCTGACGTTCTTCATTTGCGCGGCGTTGGATATTTTGCATTTCTGCATGAGCTCGGAGGTATTTATTTTCAAAATCCTCTGCTTTTTCCAAAGCTACTTCCAATTCTGATTTTTCAGGAGTTTCTTCAGTTGTTTCGACAACTTCTTCAGCTGCTTCCACTTCCTCAGTCACTTCTTCTTTTTTAATATCTTCTGACACAAGGGCCTCCTTTAATGTACTTCATAATGATTGCTATTGAGATAACGATAATAGTCTCCCAACTTCAGAAAGAGTACGCGACTGATGATGTTGATGAGACTCATCTGTCTACGGTAATCCATATCAACTGGACCAATCAAACTCAACTGAGCCATCCCTCTATAAGGGATTGGAAATTGGTGCTGGATAACTGTCAAGTCCTGCAAGGCTGCTTCCGCATGGTCGCCAACCCAAATCTTTGTCGGTTCATCTTCTGTCAGACCATTTCGCAAACTGAGCGCCACCGCTTGTTCATTATCCAAAAATTGATAAGTCGCAAGCCCGCCATAATTAAGCGAAGCAACCTTTCCTGCGATGAAGACGGTTTCCTCAAAGAGATTTGCAAAGATATAATCCATAAGATCCAGCACATTGTCTGTCGTTGTGAAATATTTCTGCACCACTTGAGGAATTTCTGTCCGCAGACGATAATGGATATCCAGAACCGTTTGCCCGCAAAATCGTTCATCAACCAGTTGCTTGAAAATCAACAAATCACGGCTAAGAAAATTTTTAGGAATGGCAAACTGAGCTGTCACCGGCTTCGATCCATCCAGAGTCAAAACTGCCAAAGCATCGTGGCTACTAAGCTGTACGATATCAAAAGAAGTCAGACGCTGGTGTCTGGGCTCCACATCCAGTAAGACAGAGGTAAAACCTGTCAAGTCAGCCAAAAGCTGGCTAGCCCGTTCCAAGATATCCTCCAAGCGAAAGGCTTCAAAATCAAAAGCCTTCATCACTTGATAGATATCCTCTTCATCAATCAATTCACGATTGAGAGAATGGGTGACAAAGTATTGAAAACCTGCACGACTGGGGAGACGTCCCGATGACGTATGAGCCTTTTCTAACAAGCCCAACTTCTCTAACTTGGCCATATCATTTCGAATGGTCGCGCTAGATGAAGCAATCACTTCCTGCAGGGTCTTGGACCCAACTGGATCATGGTAGCGTGTGAACAAGTCCACAATCAAATTCAAAATATCATTTTGACGCTGGGTTAGCACACCACCACTTCCTTTCCAGATTTAGCAATCATTAGCACTCTCTGTTACCGAGTGCTAAGTCTATGATTTCATTATACTCCTAAAAAATGCATTGTCAAGACAAAAAGCCAAAAAATTAGCACTCTTGGCACAAGAGTGCTAAAAATCAGTCCGAGGACCTAGTTTTTATAATTTCTTAAGAGACGGAAATAGCCTACCAGTATATAAACCAAGACCATCAGCGTGAAAATAACAATTACCATAATCGGCCATTTTAGACCTAGATGAGCCAAATTACCATTCAGCATCAAATTATTAAAATTTAAGAAAAGAAGAATGACTTGCAAGCCAAGAATAGACGCTGCCACACGCTCGACCATATCTAATTTAGACTCAGTATCGCTAAAAAGCTCTTGTTCTTCACCTTCTTCAAAATCAGCTACCGACTTACGAAAATAAGAAAAGCCATTGATATCTTGCAGATATTTCCAACCATAGTCCGCAAACAGTTACACATAGGTCTCTTTTGCCGGCTGTTCTCGACGATAATCCAACTTGTAAACCACATCCTCTGGCTCTACTTTTTTCAAAGTAATAGTTCCACAGCTTTACTTCCGTCAACTTCCAACCTGCCTCGTGCATGAGACGAAGATAATCCTCTTCCCGATCATAGTCCACAAATGTAAAGATTTTGATTTCTTTCTTAGTTTCCATCATTTTCTCCCCTGCTATTTTTGTACAAGCGTTCAATCCGCGCCAACTCGAAATTCAAGAACTCTCTACCCAAGTCTGTTATCCGGTAAATTTTTCGCTTATTTTCTTCACGGACAAAGCGAATCAATCCATCTTTTTCCATTTTAGACAGGGTTCCGTACATGGTCCCTGGGCTAATCACTACTTGTCCTGACGTCAGTTGCTTGGTCTTCTGAGTGATATCATAGCCATGATTTTCCTCCTGCAAGGCAAACAAAATATAGAAAGCCGTTTCTGTCATAGGAACATAGACTCGTTTTAATTTTTCATTCATTGCAACTCCTTACTATATCACCTCGATGTATCGAACCTCTATATACAACATATCTCACTACGATACATTTGTCAAGATTTTTAAAAAAGAAAAGAATGCTTTCGCATTCCCCTAACTTATTTATCCGCTGCAATGATTTCTGCACCACGGTGACGATAAGACATATCCCCAACTGCTTCAATGTGAAGTTTTCCATCTTTATAGTTGAGCACTGTGATAGAGCCATTGTCCAAAGAAAGATTAGTTGGACGTTCTGGTTCTAAAAGATCTACCAAGGTCGCAATGGTCATACCGTGGCTGACCACCAAGGCATTTCCTCCACCCTGTTTTTCCAAATTTTCCGCAATGGAGGTAAATCCGTCCAAGATACGACCACTTAGCTGGCCCCAAGTTTCCGCCCAGTTAGCCGTGTCCGCTTCATAGACACCATTACAGATTTGCTCAAAGTCCATCTTGTTCGCTTCAACGATGCCATTGATCCGTGGCAAGACACCACTGAAAAGTTCGACATCATACATGCCTTCAAAGCTGCCAAAACACCACTCACGAATGCGTTTGTCTTGATAATAAGGAATCTGTCCCAAAATGCCTAGCTCACGCTGGGCAATCGTGATGGTCTGAACCGTCCGTCCCAAGTCACTGGACACCGCCAGCTTAAATTTCAAACCAGCATCTTTCAAGCCCAAGCCCAATTCACGAATACCTTCTTCACCTACCTTGGTCAAAGGAGTATCTGCCCAACCTTGAATACGACCAATCGTATTAAACATAGTCTTCCCATGACGGGAAATGTACAATTTTGTCTCTGTCATAATGTTCCTCCGATATATCCTTATACCATTATAGCACGAAAAACCATTTCAATTGACAAAAAATCGCCTCTTATCGAGACGATTGACCTTAGATAACAGATTTGAAGTTTGATTCCAATTGTTTTTGTGATTGGTTGACTTCATAGGCAAATTGGATATTGCCTTCTTTATCCAAAATATACATAGTTGGGATGTATTCGACGCTAACAGAATCTGCTGCAACTAGATGATTGTCATAATAATAAGCAAAATCATAACCTTTGTCCGAAAAATATTTCTGACCAGCTCCCAATTTTTCACGGCTACCATCTACCACATTGACCATAACAAAATTGACATCATCCTTGTATTTCTTATACATCTTATCAATGATTGGCAATTGTGCTTGGCAATCTGGACACCAACTTGCCCAAAACATGACAAAAGTTGGTTTATCAGATGATTGCAAACTTGAAAAATCTACTTTTTTATCCTCTTTATCCGCAAAAGACATGGTCTTGATATTCGTACGAATCTCATCTGTCACTTCTTTTTGGACACCGTCATTCTTGTTTGAAGAAGAGGTTGTCGTGCTTGTTGTAGACAGACCAGAATCTTTCACCAAAAAGTAAACACCCCCAACAAGGGCAAGTCCTGCCAATAGGGTCAAAATCCAATACTTGATTTTCATAATTTCCTCCATTCTGAGAAACTATTATAGCATACTCAGACAAAGACGTCTTTATATTGGTTTGTTTATTTACTATTTTGTTGAAGGAGTTCCAAATATTCTTCTAAACTCAAATTGTGTTCTGTCATGTATTTAGCCGACGTCACTCCTACATAACGATAATGCCAATCTTCGTAGCCAATACCTGTCGAACTGGTTTTCTCCCCTTGAAAACGAAGAACAAAACCATATTCCGAGGCTATTGCTTGCACTTTAGCAACCACCGCTGGATCACTTTCATTAAGCGTATCAACCGTACTCATGTCAATGGCTAGGCCCGTCATATGCTCACTGGCTCCAGCTGGTTGCGAATAGGTCTGCACCTTGGCTTCAGCCGCTACTTGACTGAGGCTAGGGTCAGCTGCCATTTCTTGCTGGATATAAGAAGCGTAAATTTCTTCTTGATAGGCAAAGCTACGGTAGCCTGAAATAAGGTGTTCATTTGGGTCAATCGCTTGCGCTGCTGCTAAAAAACTCTGAACATTTTCAGCAATCCGACTATCTACGGATATACCTGCTACTTCTGTCAACTGAGGATTCATTTCAGCATGAATATGATCTCGATTCACTAAAATCAATTCCCAATCTGTAGAAGATACATTTGGTACATTCCGTTTTTTCTCCGCTGAGGACGAACGACTTGTTTTTATCGTAGTCGTTATCTGTCGACTGGACCTTTTATCTGTCACGACAACAAGCATGGCCGACACCGTTAAAAGCAAAAGTACCGCGAGACAAAAAACTTGATAAAACTTATTTTTCATCCTATCCCCCAAAATTCATTTTCTTCTATTATATCAAAATCCACCCAGCACAGCAGAAAAAGACCGGCAAAGCCAGTCTCCTAACATCTAATTTTTAAAGCTATGAATCGGTGCTGGGATTTGACCACCGCGAGCAATGAAGTCAGCCGAGGAATTCTTGTTAACAGACATGACTGGAGCTGTGCCAAGCAAGCCACCGAACTCAATCATATCTCCCTCTTTCCCCTTAGGAATAATCCGAACCGCAGTCGTCTTTTGATTGATAACTCCGATAGCTGCCTCATCCGCAATCATTGCAGCAATGGTCTCATACGGCGTATCTGCTGGAATAGCAATCATATCCAGACCAACTGAACAAATCGCCGTCATGGCTTCTAGTTTTTCGAGATTAAGCGAACCACTTTGCACCGCTGCAATCATCCCCTCATCCTCAGACACAGGAATGAAGGCTCCAGACAAACCACCAACCTGATTGCAGGCCATGACACCACCTTTTTTCACAGCATCGTTCAACAAGGCTAGCGCTGCTGTCGTACCATGGGTACCGACCATTTCAAGGCCCATCTCTTCTAGCACACGGGCAACAGAGTCTCCAACAGCAGGCGTCGGAGCCAAAGATAAGTCTACAATACCGAATTTAATCCCTAAACGCTCTGAAGCCATTTGACCAACCAACTGACCAATACGAGTAATCTTGAAGGCTGTTTTCTTAACTGTCTCAGCTACTACATCAAAACTTTCACCACGTACTTTTTCTAGAGCACGCTTGACCACACCAGGACCAGAAACGCCGACATTGATCACCACATCCGCTTCACCAACACCATGGAAGGCTCCCGCCATAAAAGGATTATCCTCAACGGCATTAGCAAAGACCACTAATTTAGCAGCCCCCATATCCGATACTTCCGCAGTTTCCTTGATAATTCGTCCCATATCACGAACTGCGGTCATGTTAATGCCTGACTTGGTTGAACCGATATTCACTGATGAGCACACCTTAGCTGTTTGAGCTAAAGCCTGAGGAATAGAGTTAATGAGGATTTCATCACCCTTTTGGTAGCCCTTTTGAACCAAAGCAGAAAAGCCACCAATAAAGTCCACACCAATTTCGTGCGCAGCCTTATCCAGAGCCTTCGCCAAGGGCACATAATCAGTCGCATCCGTTGCTGCACCAATCAAGGCAATCGGCGTCACAGACACACGCTTATTAACAATTGGAATACCTAACTCAGCCGCAATCTCATCTCCAATCGCTACCAAATTCTTAGCCTTAGAAACTACTTTCTCATAAACCTTTTCAGCAGCACGATCAATATCCGGATCGATACAGTCCAGAAGCGAAATCCCCATGGTAATCGTACGAATATCGAAATTTTGCTCCTCAATCATCGCGATCGTTTCAGTAACTTGTCTAATATCCATACCGACCTCCTAGATATTGTACATAGCGTCAAAAATGGCAACAGACTGGATATTAATTTTTACATTAAGCGTCACACCAAAGGCTTCTAATTTTGAACGCAAGAAACTAAAGTCCTTTTTCTCACTGCTTGATACCACAGCCGTCATGGTAAAGTATTCATCCAAAACAGTCTGTGAAATATCGTCGATATTCAAATCCAGTTCAGCTAGCTTACCGGCTACTCCTGCAACAATTCCTTTACTGTCTTCTCCAACAACGGTTACAATTGCTTTCATCTGTATGCTCCTTTGATTTTTATCATTTTATCATAAATATAGGGGTTAGGATATTAAAAATAAAGAAAAAGGGAAATAATCTTCCCTTTCTATATTATTGACGAACATTTTTGAATTTTGCAGAGCGATTTGCATATTGTTTCCAATCAATCCCTCTAGCTTCACACCAACGCTGCACATTGGCACCAAGAATGATATCTTTCTGACGAAGCTCAACCACATTCCGAGCACCCAATAAGGTCATGATTTCACGAGTATAGGTCTTAAAATCATTGAGCTCACTAAGGGCTGGCTCCAGACCACGATTTGATGTAAAAATTTGCAAGAATCGATTTGATAAGCCGACTGCATCCGCTCCAAGCGAAAGGGCCTTAATAATATCCAGAGGGTTTTTGACCCCACCAGACGCCAATACCTGCGGGCGAAGTTCTTGAGGCATATTCATCACTTCTACCAAGGAAACCACTGTTGAATTCCCCCAACCTTCCAAGAAATCATAGGAATCAAGAATGCGACGGGCACTTTCAATTTTGACAAAGTCTGTCCCACCAGTACCAGACACATCAACGGTTTGAACTCCAATAGAAGTCAACTGCTCAACTGTTTCACGGCTCATCCCAAAACCAACTTCCTTAACAATGACAGGGACTTCAATTTCTCGCACAATATTCTCGATATTGCTGAGCCACATAGAAAAGTCTCGGTCTCCTTCGGGCATGACAATTTCTTGCGGTGCGTTGAGGTGAATCTGCAAAGCATTGGCTTCTAGTAAATCTACAGCTCGCTTGGCATTTTCCACATCATGATGTGCGCCAAGGTTAGCAAAAATAATTCCTTTCGGATTTTCAAAACGCAACACAGAAAAAGTCTTAGCCACTTCTGGATCCTTGATAGCTGCGCTAACTGAACCTGATGCTACCGGCGTCTTCGTCAAGCAAGACAAAATCCCAATTGTTTGGTTGATTTCCCCTGTCTTTTCAGTTCCGCCTGTCATGGCATTGATATAGTAAGGGGTAGGGAATTCAATCCCTGCAACGGTAGTGGAAATATCCACATCTTCTACGCTCATCTCAGGCAAAGACTGGTGGACAAAGCGTGCTTCTTCAAAATCCCGGGCAGTCTCTGCATTGTATTGGTGACGAGCCAAATCCAAATGTTGGTCTTTTCTATTTGCGTAATAGTCGTAAATAAACATTTTTTCTCCTTATTGCCTTTCGGCGATTGATAGGGGCAACACTTGAATTTGTTCCCGTGCCCATGCAGTTGTAATTACTTCTCTTTGTTGGTCATTTTCTATGAAACAAATCCCGCAATCTCCTCCACCAGCTCCGGATGATTTAGCAGCAAGGCCATTTTCTTCAGCGATTTGGCAAAGCTTTTCCAACCTCTCTGTCTCAATCTTCATTCCCATATCTTTTGAAAATTGTCTGAGCAATTGGCGGTTGTCTGAAATCCCTTGTTTGAACTGATTTGTATCATCTTCTCTGCAAGCCTGAATCAACTTTTTAACACATTGACGACTATCTGACAAAAATTGACGGTGGGCCAGATCACGTTCTTCTTGACCAAGCTTGTCTTGGACATAGCTGACCAAGTCGTCTGTTGAGGCTGCTGCCCCCGTCCAGCCTACTTGCAAGGTTAAGGATTGGGGGATGGTTAGAGATTCAATAGCCAGTCCTTGCCAAGGTGTTTCAAGTAAATCCAGCAGAGACAGCTCTGCTATTTTCCCTGAAAGCCAACCCTTATCCACTGAATGATAAGCGATAACACCACCAAAACTGGAGGCTGCGATGTCCCCAAAAGACCCCTTCATCTGCAACCGCATTTGGGCAAGAACTGCCAGTTTGTAGATCAAATCCGGATTCGCAAACTGGTTAAAATAAGCCAACACAGCCTTCACCACTACAACTGTTATCGCTCCGGATGAGCCTAATCCATACTTTTGACCCGTTGCTTCATTGTCCAAATCAGAAGTGATCGATATCTGATAGACGGTCTCCAACGACAATCCCAAGGCTGACACATAGTCTTCAGCAATCTGCATGGCTGACTCCACCAAATCATAAGGGTGGTCTGTCTGGCAGACAATTCGATCGCCCATCCGCATCCAAGGGACTTCTAAGTGAGGATCCTGACTAGAAAAAATCGTACCCCTACTTGCTTTTTGAATAGTGACGTGAATGTACTGGTCAACTGCCATGATGAGAGCAGGATATCCCGCTTCAACTACCGCATATTCACCAGCTAAATAGAGCTTCCCTGGTGCCTTTACCGCTATTTTCATCGAGAGGCTCCTGCAAATTTTTGCACAGAAGCTTGCCAATCTTCCTCTGTCAAGACATAGGCTGCCTTCCCTGGCAAACTAGGAATAATTTTTTCTGCTGGCAGATATTTTTGTAATTCCACCACTAGAGCTTCCATATCTGATTGACGGCAAAGCACCTTCACATTTGGACCGGCATCCATGGTCATATAGGCTGGAATACCCGTCTCTTCTCGAATAGTTCGAACTGCTTCTTGAGCTTCCAGACTTTGGGCTGAAAAGTAGGTAAATGGTGGATTGGCAGACAGGGTTGTCGCATGCATTTTCATCCCATTATGCTCTGTAATCTGACCAACTGTTTCAAAATCACGCGCAGCAATGGCTTTTTTGATTGCTTCCAAGTCTATTCCTGCTGTTTCCACCCAAGCCTGATAAAATGGTGATGTTTCCACTGTATGGTCCATACCAACCCGACTGGCAATTTTCTTCTGACCTGTATTGACAGCAAGGATAATCATCCCAATATCCCAACTAGCATCATCCACTGGATGAGCCATCGAATCTTCTGAACAAGTGCCCTTATCCCACTCAACAAAACCTCCAAATAGACTACGAGTGCTAGAACCTGAGCCACGACGGGCAAAGGTGGACAATTCTTCAGGACTCATTTCCAAGCCAAGGGCTGTCGCTGTCGCTAAAGCAAGAGCTGCAAAAGCAGAGGCTGAGCTGGCCAAACCGGCTGCTGTCGGTACAAAATTCAAACTTTCTACCCGAGCAAATTTGCTCTCACCTATATATTCGCGAAACAAATCCAAAAAACGAGAAATTTTTGAAATTTCTTTTTCAGATTGCAATGTTCCGTTCAAATAAAAAGAATCCGCTGTTAATTCATCGTCAAAAACAACCTTGGTATCCGTATAAAAAGCGTCTAGCGTCAAAGACAGACTAGAATTCATGGGCAAAAAGAGTTCCTTGTCCCTCTTCCCCCAGTACTTAATAAGGGCAATATTGGTATGGGCACGCGCCCGTCCAATCGCTTTCGTCATATCATTCTCCTAAAAATTGTATCCAGGTTTGGCGCGCACCAGCTTGTTCCAAGCTGGCTGCAATCTTCTCCGCATTTTCTTGACTATCGGACAAGGCAATCATGCAACCACCACGACCACCACCTGTTAATTTTGCTCCGAGAGCGCCATTTTCTCTCGCCAACTGGACAAACTGATTCAGGGCCTCATTCGACACACCTAGTTTTTGCAGATAGATCTGAGCTTGGTTCATGAGATTTCCCAGTTCATCAACTTGCCCCGTTCCTAGAACTTTCCGTGTGTATTGGGTCAATCTTCCCAGCTCCTCAATCCAGTTTTTAGTCTCAAGATTTTCAACTACTAAGCTCGCAACATCTGCAATCGCCTCATGTGTATTCCCTGTTATCCCTGTATCAGCTACCACCAAATAGGCATTGACCGCCAAAGAAATAGGCTCAATGGTCTGTCCCTTAACAAAGTAAATCGGCGATTTTCCGCTAGTAGTAAGAGCATCGATTCCTGACGGATTACCATGGGCAATTTTTTCTGATGACTGGACAATATCCCAAAGTTCCTCATCGGTTAACTCTTTTTCATAAAAAGCAAATAAGGCTCGCGCAACTGCAACTGCTACCGCTGCACTGGACCCCATCCCCCGCTCCGCAGGAATAGTGGAACGAATGTCAATATGAATAGCCGGATCCGTCGGCGCCCCAATCCGATAGAGAGAAAATCGAATAGCATGCTTGAGACTCTCCCAAACCTTGGGCATTTGATGGACCAAGCCCTCGTAAAAATCACACGCTACCGATAAAGCTTGTCCTCCAGCAGTCACTTGAGCAATGATTTCTACCGCAGAAAAAGGCATAGCAATAGCCGGTTGCCCATAAACAACCGCATGTTCTCCCATTAAAATAATCTTGCCACTTGCTCTTCCAACTGCCACAAGAAAACCTTCTTTCTCAGATCTTATCCTTACTATTGTACCATTTTCTAAAAAAAACTTCTAAAACAAATAAAATCACCCGACAGGCAGGTGATTTCTAGGAAAGTTATGAAAAGAATTTTTAGGATTGAGATAAGTATAAGTAAATCAACTTAAAGTTTGCTAAACCGAGCACATTTCTATATAAGCAAAAGAAAAACAGCCTTGCAGCTGTCTTTCAGGAGATATATGAAAAAGAATATGGTTAGTATACTGGACAAACCTTAAAGAAATCTTAAATTAGTGATATATCCCCAAAAATAAAGAGTAAATCTTACTCTTCATTTGATTCAACTGCTGTTTCAATCGTTTCAGTAGTTGTCTCGACTGGACTTGTTGTTGCTACTTTTGCTTCTGTCACGCGCTCACGAATAGCAAAACGAGCAAAGGTTAAATAAACACCATCAACGTCCAAGACAACCTTTTTATCGTCAATTTCGTCAACAATACCGTACAGACCACCAATGGTTACCACTTCGTCACCCTTTTGGATGGCATTCATTTTTTCCTGCTGTTTCTTTTGTTGCTTCCGTTGGCTGTAAAACATCCAAGCAACCATAGCTAGCATAATCATTGGAAAAAGAAATTGATTCATTCCTACACCTCGAAATATTTAATAGTTTCATTATAACAGATTGAAGAAAAATTGCAAAAGCATCTCTCGAACTAAGAAAGAATTCCCCGACAAATCTGTCAGGGAACTGCTTTATTGTAAACTGCGAATAATCTCTACACGGGCAATCCGATCACCATGCATATTGTCGATACGGAGGGCAAAATTATTGTAGTAAAGACACACGCCAATAGCAATCGTTTTTTCCTCTTCTTCTAAACGACGTACCATAAAGGTCCCGCAAGGTCTCGTGCTTTTCACCAGGAATAGACACACGTGCAAGAACATTGGCAATTTTGACTTTCTGACTAGCACGGACAACGATGCTGTTTGATGTGTCAAACTGGGTAAAGAGATATTTTCTCATAACATTCCTTTACTTCCATGTTTGTCGGCAATACCTATTTTTATTATAGCATGTTGCCGCTGTTATCTCTATTAGAAGGTTTTGTGAGATATTTCCCAAAAACTAGTCTGTCCAAACATCTTTGGCAAGATTGAATGCAGCCCAGGCTTTTGACCAACCTGCATAGAAAGCAATATGGGTAATGGTTGCTGAGATTCCAGCTTTCGTTACCCCATTATTTTTAGCATTTTGAAGGTGATAAATGAGAGAAAAGTCTGTGATACCTAAAGCAACCAAGGTTGTCACGGTCAAAAGGCAACGTGTTTTAAGGTCCAGATCTTGGTTGTTCCAGTTTTCACCGAACAAAATATCATCATTGAAGTGGGCAAAATCAGGAGCAAATTCTCCTAGTTGGTCACGGTCCTGAGGTTTGTTTAATGGTCATGAGTAAGTCCTCCTCTATATTAAATAGCTAACGCTAGCAAATCATCACTTGTCAATAGTAAATAGCTTCCACGCCAATTCTTGTAAGAAGCTAGCGATAGCCCATTTTTCCTAGTCTTTAAGAGCTTGGTAATCCTCATCTGAGACTTCTTCAAGCCAGACATTATCGGTATTTTTACCAGGGACACCGAAGGCGACGTGGCTAAACCATGAGTCAGCCTTGGCACCGTGCCAGCGCTTAACGTTAGCTTGGATGACAATGACTGAGCCTTCTTTGAGCTCAAGTGCATCCTTGCCTTCTTCTGGGTACCAACCTTCACCAGCGGTACAAATGAGGACTTGACCGCCACCCTTGTCAGCTGTATGGATGTGCCAGTTGTTGCGACAACCAGATTCAAAAGTGATATTGTGAATAGCTAGCGCTCCGTCCTCAGTCGCACCAAGCCCATTCAAATAAGACTAACCGATGAAGAATTGCGCAAAAGCGTCGTTACTTTCCCCAAAACCAAATACATTTGCTTTATCAAAAGCTTCTTTGCTTGCGTATTTCATCTCAACCCCTCCTTATTATAGCTATCATTCTAGTCCTATTTATCTAGAAATTCAAGTAAAAAATGAGAGCAGGAATCACCCTATCCTCATTTTATTGTTCATATTTCCCGATCACTTGCTCAACTGTCTTCCCTTTTGCAAGCCAATCAACAAGTTTGTCCAAACGGCGCAGCTCCTGCATAATCGGGTCTTCCAAAGTTTCAATCTGAACCCCACAAATTTTTCCAGTGATATTACTACGATAAGGCGTGTAGGCTGGTCCCTGCTGAATAAACTCTCCGTAGGTGGTTTCCGACTGTTTCAGCCCTGCAATTTGGTCCAAAGAATAACCTGTCAACCAACTCGTCACAGCGTCAACATCAGCTTCTGAGCCACCCTTGCGCTCCACCTTTGCAACAAGCGCCTTGTAGACTGATGGGAAAGTCATTTGATAAATTCGATGTGTCATTGTTCTTCCTTACTAGTAGAAAAGCCACGAAAAATCGCGGCTTTTAGCTTATTTCTTACGTTTTTTATCCCAAATAGAAAATATGATGAGTCCAACACAAGTCAAGGTCAGTCCAATTCCTATGAAATCATACATCTTCGTTTCTCCTAGCTAGGGATATTAGATATTTGCCCAAACTGACTCAAGAATGTTAGTTTGTTCGCGACCTGGACCTACTGAGAAAGTAGAGATACGAACACCAACCAATTCACCAACACGGCGAACATAGTTACGAGCATTTTCTGGTAATTCTTCTAGGCTACGGCAACCTGTGATATCTTCTGACCAACCTGGAAGTTCTTCGTAGACTGGTTTACAACGCTTCAATTGTTCAAGACTTGCTGGATAGTGGTCAATACGCTCACCATCAAGGTCGTAAGCCACACAGATTTTAACAGTGTCAAGACCTGACAAAACGTCAATTGAGTTGAGTGACAAGTTAGTAATCCCTGATACACGACGGCTGTGGCGCATCACAACTGAGTCAAACCAACCTACACGCCGTGGACGACCTGTTGTTGTTCCGTATTCTTTACCGATTTCACGGATTCGGTCGCCAGTTGCATCAAAGAGTTCTGTTGGGAAAGGACCATCACCAACACGGCTAGTGTAGGCTTTACATACCCCAACAACCTTATTGATTTTGCTTGGTCCGACACCTGAACCGATAGTCACACCACCAGCAACTGGGTTAGATGATGTTACGAATGGGTAAGTTCCTTGGTCGATATCAAGCATGACACCTTGTGCCCCTTCGAAAAGAACACGTTTGCCATTATCAAGAGCATCGTTCAAGATAACTGATGTATCAGTCACATATTGTTTAATTTGTTGACCGTATTCGTAGTATTCTTCGAAGATTTCATCAAATTCAATTGGAGTTGAATCGTACATTTTTTCGAAGAGACGGTTTTTCTCTGCCAAGTTTGTTTTCAAACGTTCAGCAAAGATGTCTTTGTCAAGAAGGTCAGCGATACGGATACCAACACGCGCAGCCTTATCCATGTAAGCTGGACCAATCCCTTTGATAGTTGTACCGATTTTGTTGTCACCTTTAGCATCTTCTTGCAATTGGTCCAATTTGATGTGGTATGGCAAGATCACGTGGGCACGGTCAGAAATACGAAGATTATCTGTTGTCACGCCTTCTTCATGAAGGTAAGCCAATTCTTTAACTAATGATTTAGGGTTAACAACCACACCGTTACCAATAACAGAGATTTTTTCTTTGAAGAAAATACCTGAAGGAATCAAGTGCAATTTGAATTTTTTACCGTCGATAACGATTGTGTGACCCGCATTGTCACCACCTTGGTAACGCGCAATTACTTCAGCATCAGCTGACAAGAAGTCAGTGATTTTACCTTTACCTTCATCACCCCATTGGGTACCTACAACTACTACTGATGTCATATTCTTCATACTGGACAGAGACTCTGTCCAATCCTTTCCTGATAAACTAGGGCAGGAATTGCACCTGCAAGTTTTACATTACAATCTATTTTATAAAAAAAACGAACATTTTTCAAGATAGGACCATTAAAAGAGTGAACAAGCCAGTCTTTTGATTTGTTTTTTGAAAATATTTAGCCATTTCTGAACAAGACAGGATTTTCTCGCTTATTTTTTAAAGCAATCTATACACTTGCTAATCTCACACAGAACAAACTGACTCAAGCCTTTTTTCTCAAAACGTAGCGGAAATTTGTCATTCAAAAGCAAAGAGTTTACAATGAAATTAACGAATTTAGTTAGGTTAATAAAGCATGAAACTTTCACAACTTTTACAAAAATCACCCGCAAACTTACCGATTTTACAAGCTACCTTTGGACTGGAAAGAGAATCCCTCCGCATCAATAGCCAGCACCGAGTTGCTCAAACAGCTCACCCATCAGCTTTTGGTTCACGGAATTTCCATCCTTACATTCAAACAGATTATAGCGAGCCTCAGTTGGAATTAATTACACCCATTGCCCATTCAACTCAGGAAGCTCGTCGGTTTTTAGGTGCCATTACTGATGTGACCCAGCGTTCACTTGAAGACGACGAATACCTCTGGCCCCTGTCTATGCCACCTCACATCACAGAAGATGAGATTGAAATTGCCGCTCTGGAAAGTCCTGTCGAATACCAGTATCGACTTGATCTAGCCGAACGTTACGGTAAACTTCTCCAATCCATGAGTGGGATTCATTACAATATGGAGTTGGGTAAGGACCTAACAGCGCAGCTCTTTGCCCTCAGTGACTACACAGATGAGAAAACCTTCAAAAACGACCTTTATCTGAAATTAGCACAGAATTTTCTCTACTATCGTTGGTTCTTAACCTACCTCTATGGAACAACCCCTATTGCAGAAAAAGGATTTTTAGCTACCGACTTGGATAAACCTGTTCGCTCTTTGCGCAATAGCTCCTATGGATACGTTAACCATGAGGATATCCAAGTCTCCTTCGCTAGTCTGGAAAATTACATTTCCGATATTGAGGGCTATGTCAACACTGGAAAATTATCTGCCGAAAAAGAGTTCTACTCCGCTATCCGCTTGCGTGGCAGCAAATTCGTCCGTGATTATCTGGAAAAAGGCATCAGCTACCTGGAATTCCGCTCCTTCGACCTCAATCCTTTTGATCACCTAGCTATCAGCCAAGAAACGCTAGATACGGTTCATCTCTTTATTCTCAGCCTTCTTTGGATGCCCGAATTAGACCATGTAGATGAAAAATTAAGATGGGCTAGCCAACTCAACAATGACATTGCACTGGCTCATCCTTTGGACAAATTACCTGAACAGGCACCTCTTCAAGATATTTTAGGTGCTATGACTGCGATTGTGGAACACTTCAACTTGGATAGCTATTATCAAGAGTTACTGGAGACAGCCAAGGCGGCTGTTGCAGATCCTCGATTGACCTTAGGTGGTCAGCTCTGTAATCAGATTAATCAGCTTTCTTTAGAAAAATTTGGTCGCAGTCAGGGTGCTGATTTCCACCAATTCGCCTGGACGGCGCCTTATGCACTCAAGGGCTATGAAAACATGGAATTATCCACCCAAATGCTGCTCATTGATGTGATTCAAAAAGGAGTGAATTTTGAGATTTTAGATGAAAACGACCAGTTTCTCAAACTCTGGCACGGTAATCATGTGGAGCTAGTCAAAAACGGCAATATGACTTCCAAAGATAATTATGTGGTGCCCTTGGCCATGGCTAACAAGACGGTTACTAAGAAAATTTTAGATCAGGCTGGTTTTCCTGTTCCTGCTGGGAATGAATTTTCAAGCAAAGACCAGGCGCTTCGCTACTACAATTTTGTTGCAGACAAGGCTATTGTTGTCAAGCCAAAATCCACTAATTTTGGACTGGGAATTTCTATTTTCCAAGAACCTACCAGTCTAGCCGACTATGAAAAAGCCTTGGATATCGCCTTTGCTGAAGACTCCAATGTCTTGGTGGAAGAATTTATCGCAGGCACCGAGTACCGCTTCTTCGTCTTGGATGGAAAATGTGAAGCAGTGCTCCTGCGCGCCGCAGCCAATGTCGTAGGCGATGGCAAGCAAACGATTCGCCAATTGGTAGATGAAAAAAATCAAAATCCTCTCCGCGGCCGCGATCATCGTTCACCATTGGAAATCATCAATCTCGGCGACATTGAACTACTCATGCTCCAACAGCAGGGCTACACACCGGACACCATCCTTCCCGCGGGTGTTAAAGCCGACCTTCGGGGCAATTCGAATATCTCCACTGGTGGGGACTCCATTGATATGACCGAGCTCATGGATGATAGCTATAAGCAATTGGCGGCTGATATGGCAAGTGCCATTGGAGCCTGGGTATGTGGCGTAGACCTCATCATCCCAGACCGCCAGCTCATTTCCACCAAGGAACATCCAAACTGCACCTGTATCGAACTCAACTTCAACCCTTCCATGTACATGCACACCTACTGCCATGAAGGACCAGGGCAAATTGTGACACGGAAGATTTTGGATAAGTTGTTTGAGGAAATGTAGGCCACTCTCATCATCACAATGTAATATCTAGAAGGATTACATATTAAAAAGCTTCGAACTGTAAAGACCACTAAAAAAAGTTTAATGAAGGAGTACACTTATATATTCCTATATTAAACTAATATAGCCCCAAAAGTTAGAGAACTTGAGACTTTTGCCTCAAGTTCTCTTTTTAACCTTCCAAAAAACCTGCACGTGGAGATACCCTTAAAGCACGACAAACTGCTAGCAAATCTGCATCAGATAGCCCTTCATAACGTTTAATCGCCATCGTATCAAGGTACATCTTAGCAGCCTTATCCACTGTTTCAATCAAACCAAAACAATCTTGAAAGTCCTTCCCAGTTGCTAAGATTCCATGAAACGCCCACACAACAATACGACAATTAACAAGTTTCTCAACAGAATTTTTGGCGATCTCCAAGGTCCCAGGTAGCTCCCACGGTAAAATCCCTACACCGTCTGGGAATACGACAATACTCTCAGTCAGCACCCTCCACAAAGGTAGGGTATATTCTTTATCACTATGTTCAGAAACCAGCGAATAAGCAACTGCATTCGGCGCATGATTGTGTACTACAACTCGATGATGTGGATCTTGAGCTAGACGCCCTTCGTGCGCTAATAAATGCATATAAAATTCACTCGTTGGGCGACGTTCTTCATCAAATCCCCAAATCACATCATAACCACTCTCTGTGATACGAACAACTCCTAAATCTCTTTCAATATGATCTTTTAAATTTCTGAAATGACTGCCAGAAGCTGTGATAATAATATATTTCCCAATCATAACTGACGGTATATCTGCTACCGGCACCTGTTTTAACACTTGTCCTGTGTCCAACCCTTCCAAATCCTTATCGCTCAAAATGCAACTGACATTGCCACCATTGTATTCATCCCATCCTTTTTGCCACATATCATATGTTAATTCACATATTTCTGCAACAATGCGAGAATCTTCAAATTTTACCATCTCATTTCCTTTCATATTATAAACAATCAGGAGGATAGTTGTCCCTATCCTCCCACCAGTTACTTTTATTCTAGACCTTCATCTTTTTTCTCTTGGTTCCATATTGGACGACCTTGTAACAAATCATCCAAATCTCCAATTTTACGCCCTTTTGAATAATAACCATCCAAAAGACCTAATTTTTGAAAGATCGTTTGTTTATAGGCTATCTCTGCATTCCATTCTACAGTATCAATAATCTGTAGAGCTTTATTCAAAGCTTCTTCACCATCAGCACCAGGTGTCAAAACAAGAATACCATGGCTATCTAATAGATACTCTTTTGGTAATTTATTGCCAGCAGATAATAACTCTTGTCGTACAATTTCAGCTAGCTCTGGAGTTGTATTGGGAGCAAAATCTAGCACCTTAATATATTCTACCTTTTGTGTTGCTTCAGATAAATTTGGCATATCTAAATGACTCGTTGCCCAAAACATAGCATTTGGAGCATGCGCATGAAAAACACACTTGATATCTGGGTTTGTTTCATAACAAGCAAAGTGCATGTTGATCTCACGAGTTGGTTTTCCTTCACCTGCAACAACTTCCTTAGTCTCAAAATCAATGACCAACACTTGGGCTGCGCTCACCTTCCCATGATATGCCTCAGACATCATAGAAGGAGTCATGATAATATACTCTTTTCCTGAAGCATCCGTTGTTTTAAAAGAGAAATTTCCACCAGCTGTATTGGTATTTTTTCGATAAAAAGTTAGTTCAATAGCTTCTGCCATCGCTCGTCGTTCTTGTTCAAACATAATTTTTCCACTAGTCATCTACTTTTCTCCTTTTTTGCCTTCTCTCAAAGCAGAATAAATCTTTTCTGCCGTTTCACGCTTCGCTTTTTGCTGTTCATCATATTCTTGAAATAATTCTTTATACCCGTAACGATACACAATAAAGCTGACAATAATCGCTAGTACATTGTAAAGATAGACTCCACTATTCAAGCCTAATAGGAATAGAAGTATTGCTACAAATAAAAGTAACATCCAAAAAGTTTTATCAATTTTCATAACGTTTTGACGGAACTTCTTGTGTCATCATGGTCTTATACAACCATACAAAGAGCAACACAAAGATTACCGTCCCTCCAATTGCCAAGACATTACCATTGAATAATTCTGCAAATAGAATACGCATTTCTGGCGCTTCAATGGTTGACCATGTAATCAATTTACCTTTTTCAACATCCACAGCTCCAGTAGAGTTTGCAAGTCCTGTCAAAATTGGCGCAAAATAAGTTGCGCTATAAAGATAGAGTGGAAGATAAATCAAACCAAGGATCATCATACGTGCCAAGTTTCCGCCTGTAAGTAACAAACCACCTACAGCAATTGAATAGTTCAATACACCTGCAATTGGCAACACTGTATTTCCAGGTAGGATGAGTGAGTAACCAATGAAGAATGGTACCATCAAAATCAATGTTACCCAAACTTCTGAACGACCTGCCAAAAGTGGCCAGTCCATCCCAATGTATACTTCACGATCATTAAAGCGTTTTTTCATAAATTCGCTCATAGAATCCGCTAACGGAGAAAGAGCTTGCATGAACAATTTACTTACCATAGGGAAGAGACCCATCGCAGTAGCTACTTGAATACCCAAATTCAGTGAAGCAGACACAGAATAAGCACCCGCAAAACCAAGTAAGACACCGATAATGAAGCCCATAACAGAATTTTCTGAGAAGATACCTAATTTTTTACGTAAAGCGTTTGTATCGGCTTTTTTATTAAGAAATGGAATTTTATCCATCACTTTATTGACTGGCAACATAAATACTGCTGAAAGATTCATACAGTGTGTCACTGTAACCATTGGAATTCCTGTTAAATCTTCAATATGTTTTTGGAACATATCCCCTAATTTTAATTCAAGGATAACTTGCAAAGCCGCCACAAGGAAACCAGCCCAAAGCTTACCACTTACATAATAGACAAGGTAACCTGTTAATGCTTTCCCCCATACATTCCACATATCCACATTTAACGTCTTTGTCCAATTCAAACTCAACATTACCACGTTAATAACGATTTGTACCGCAAAGAAAGTAAAGGCATATGCCCATGACCAAACTATACTTGCCGCTCCTGTCCAACCTAGGTCAAGTGCTGGGAGAGAAATTCCTGTGTTTAGAGCAAGTGCTTCTGAGGCAGGTGATACCGCATTGGACATAAAACCGATAATCATGGACATACCAGTAAAGGCAACACCTAATGTAATGGCAGAGATAAATGCTTTTTTCAAGTTCATCCCTACTAACAAACCTAGAACAAAAATAATCAGCGGAACAAAAATCGCAGAACCCAAATCCAAGACCCACTGAATAACATTTTGAAAGATTTCCATAATCTTTTCTCCTTTTATTGTTAGAAAATATCCTAAAACTTTATTTATTTGTTGCTTCTACAATCTGTTCATAGACACTGTCTACACCCATACCGGTTAAAAATGGGACACCTGGGAATACATCCACACCTAAACGATCAGCTTCATCCAAAACTTCTTGCTCAGGCATTGCAATATATACATAAATGCTTGCTTGTGGTAATTCATTTAGGATAGACTTGTAATCTACCGCCTCAACAGGATACTGAATTCCATCATCTTCAAAACGTGTTTTGATTTTTTCTGCAATTGTAGTACTAGTTGCAACACCACTACCACAAGCTACAATAAGTTTTTTTGCCATTTGTTTGGCCTCCTTTTAAAAAGTCTTATTATAAATTTTGATTTAACAATTCGAACATAGCTGTCTCACATTCTTCTTGAGCAAATTGTGAAACAAATTCCTCTTCTGAAAAAATTTCCATTAACCTCGCCAACAATCCCACTTGACCTTTTGGATCCTTAATACCTAAAAATAGAAAATTTTGACAAGGTGTTTCTGAATTATCTCCCATCTGCAACATTGTAATCGGCCGATCATTGCGCACTACAAATATAAAGGGGATACGAATCACTTCGGGATCTGTGTGGGGCAAAGCAATATTTAAAAATCTTGTTTTCAACCCTGTCGGAAATCGACGTTCACGTTCCAATAACGCCGTAAGATAGCCATCTGTGACATAATCCTTCTCCACCAATTCCTCGGTAACAAGATGAAACAACTCTTGATAATCAGAGGCGCTACAATCTAACCGAATCAAATCCGATTGCAACATCATTTTATACATATTACAACTCCTTTAAAAATAGTTGTTATTTTTTGTTAACTTTTTGTTATTTTTTGTTATAATGTGATTATAAATGTTTTTTTATAGTTTGTCAACGCTTTCAAAATAAAAATATGATTTCTTTTTGTTTCTTTTTGTTTCTTTTTGTTATCTAAGACAGGTTTGGTAATTTGTGCTATTATAGTTACAAACTACCACTTTATCTTTATAGAAAGGATGGATATAAAGTGAAATCCAGCCGAAAAAAAGAAATCTTAGAAATCGTTAATCAAACTGAAATTGTTTCCTATCAAACCCTCGCAGATAAACTGCAAGTTTCCACAATGACTATCCGAAGAGATATCAACGAACTTGCAAATGAAGATAAGGTCATCAAAGAGCACGGAGGGGTTCGACGTGTACTTGCTATCAAGGCTACTAACGAAAAAATGGCTCTCAATGTAGAAGAAAAAGAGTATATGGCAAAAGTCGCTTCAGACCTTATTCAACCAAATAGTGTTATCTATTTGGGAGCCGGAACCAGCATTCTTTACCTAGCAAAACAATTAAAAAACGATCACAAACATATTATTACTAATAGTTTGTTCACTTTTAATTGGCTCGTTGAAAATAATTTTGAAAATGTTCTGCTAACAGGTGGAGAATACGTTTCTAAAACAGGGGAATTCCATGGCAAACATGCTGAGAACTTAGTGCAAGATTTTTTAATCGACTATGCCTTCTTAGCTACCAATGGTATCTTTGAAAACAATATGACAACCTTTTCTCCATTCTGCGCACGACTTCAAACTATTGTAATGGAACATTCAAAAGAGACCTACTTATTGGTAGATCACTCTAAATTCGGTGTTAGCGATTCTTACATCTTTGGCAAGCTCAATCAATTAACAGCTGTTATATCCGATGACAAACTAGACGAATCTGTAAAAAAACATTATGAACAATATGCAAAAATTATTCATTAAAAAGAAAGAGGTAAGATATGGTACTCATTCTAACACTCAATCCGTCTATCGATTTGTTATATTTCGAAAAAACATTCCAACTCGGTGCTCATAACCGTTTCAACAATTCTACTATCATGCCTGCTGGAAAAGGAATCAATTGCGCACGCGCCTTGTCCTATCTTGGAGAAATTGCCGAAACCATCACTGTCGTGGCTGGTACAAATGGTGAATACTTCAAAACATTGTTAAAAAAAGAAAAATTTTCTCAGCAATTCATTACCGTAGAAGGCGAAACAAGACACGCTATTACGATTATGCACGATGATAATATTCATACTGAAATTGTTGAAGCTGGACCAAAAGTTTCCACAGAACAAAAAGAATTGATATTCCAGACAATACTCGATACCATCATCAAAAAAAATATTCGCATCATCTCTTTGAATGGGTCTGTTCACTCAGATGACCCCTACTTCTATAATGATTTACTCACTTTTTTAAGAAAAAATACTGCTCCAGATACTATTATTTTAGGTGATTTTTCAAGACAAACTTTGGATTTAGTGGTCAATCATGCTGCTGATAAACCTGATTTCATCAAACCAAACATGGACGAATTTTCAGAACTCGTTGGTACAACATTTACTACGAAGCAAGAAATCATTGAATATCTGAGGAATTTTCCTTCTCCAATCCGCTATACTTTAGTATCTTGTGGTGAACAAGGAGCTGTCGCTCAATTCAACAACAAGCTATACGATGTCAGCGCACCTCGAATTGAATTAGTTAATCCAACAGGTTCCGGTGATTCTACAGTAGCTGGTGCTATCTATGCATTTAAACATCATCTTTCTGATGAAGAATTTTTGAAATACGCCATTGCCAGCGGGACAGCGAATGCTATGGAAAGCGGTGTGGGAGTCATCGCCCCTTCTCACCTTGAAATGCTCTTTGAAAATATTTCCATTAATCCACTCTAACCCCTAGCTTACCATTCGGTAAGCTTTTTCTCTTAACTCCCGCTAGCTTTTTGTGCTATAATATTCCTTATGGATAAACTGATTAAAACTATTTCAAACAATGGGCATTTTCGTGCCTTTGTGCTAGACAGCACAGAGACTGTACGGACTGCCCAAGAAAAACATAATACAATGGCATCTTCTACTGTTGCCTTGGGACGAACGCTGATTGCCAGCCAGATTTTGGCCGCAAATGAAAAAGGAGATACAAAGATCACCTTAAAAATTCTGGGCGAAGGCGGTCTTGGCGCAATTATCGCTGTTGCCAATTCTAAGGGACAGGTCAAGGGCTATATCCAAAATCCTGATGCTGACTACAAACGGACTTCAACAGGTGAAGTCATCGTGGGACCTCTTATCGGCGCAGGGCAATTTTTGGTCATTACTGATTACGGTACTGGGCGCCCTTACCACTCTATGACCCCCTTGATTTCCGGTGAAATCGGCGAAGACTTTGCTTACTATATGACAGAAAGTCAGCAAACTCCATCTGCTATCGGTCTCAATGTTCTCTTAGATGGTGAAGACAAGGTCAAGGTTGCTGGCGGTTTCATGTTGCAGGTCTTACCAGGTGCTACAGATGCAGAAATTGCTCGCTTTGAGAAACGCATTCAAGAAATGCCTGCCATCTCTAGCCTCTTGGCTTCTGACAACCACAGTCAAGCCCTCTTAGAAGCTATTTACAACGAGGACGACTACAAGCTCTTATCAGAAGAAGAACTCAACTTCGTCTGCGATTGCTCAAAAGACCGCTTTATGGATGCCTTATCTAGCCTACCTGTCTCTGACTTAAGCGAAATGAAAGAAGAAGACAAGGGCGCTGACATTACCTGCCAATTCTGTGGCAACCACTATCACTTTACAGAAGACGACTTGGAGGAACTCATTCGTGACAAATCTTAATACACCTTTTATGATCGGAAATGTGGAAATCCCCAATCGTACCGTACTGGCCCCAATGGCCGGCGTGACTAACTCTGCCTTTCGGACCATTGCTAAGGAAATGGGCGCTGGCCTGGTGGTCATGGAAATGATTTCTGAAAAAGGTCTCCTCTATAACAACGAGAAGACCCTTCACATGCTTCACATTGATGATAATGAAGCGCCAGTTTCAATCCAGCTTTTCGGCGGTGATGCCGAAGGCCTCAAACGCGCAGCTAACTTTATCCAAAACAATACCAAGACCAATATCGTTGACATCAACATGGGCTGCCCAGTCAACAAGGTGGTCAAAAATGAAGCGGGTGCCAAATGGCTCAAAGACCCTGAAAAAATTTACCATATCATCAAAGAAGTGACCTCAGTCTTGGACATTCCGCTAACTGTTAAAATGCGGACCGGTTGGAACAGTCCTGAACTAGCCGTAGAAAATGCCTTGGCAGCTGAGTCTGCTGGTGTTTCTGCCCTTGCCATGCACGGACGAACTCGTGAGCAAATGTACACTGGAACGGTGGACTTGGAGACCTTGACCAAGGTAGCAACTGCCATCACCAAGATCCCCTTCATCGCAAACGGCGACATCCGCAATATCCAAGATGCTCGCCAACGTATCGAAGAAGTCGGTGCTGACGCGGTCATGATTGGGCGGACTGCTATGGGCAATCCTTATATTTTCAATCAAATTAACCACTACTTGGAAACAGGTGAAATCCTGCCTGACCTTTCCTTCGATGACAAGCTTAACATTGCCTTTGAGCATTTGACTCGTCTGACTGCTCTCAAAGGCGAAGGCATTGCCGTCCGTGAATTCCGTGGACTGGCACCGCACTATCTTCGCGGAACAGCTGGCGCTGCTAAAATTCGTGGGGCTGTTGCCCGTGCTGAATCTATTCAAGAAGTCCAAGACCTCTTTGACCAAGCACGCACCCACGCAAAATAGACAAGAAAAGAGACTGAATTTCAGCCTCTTTTTTGTTCGATCCATTTATTCCTCTGCGAAGGCCTGCGTAGCTTTGACAGCCCGCTTCCAGCCCTTGTAGAGTTTTTCTTTCCGTTCTTGTTCCATGCTTGGATGGAAAATTTGTCCTGTTTGATTGAGGGACTGCAATTCAGCCATATCCTTCCAGAAACCAACTGCCAAACCGGCTAAAAGCGCCGCACCTAACGCCGTTGTTTCCAGATTTTGAGCGCGAGCAATTTCAATTCCCAAAATGTCCGCTTGGAACTGCATGAGATAACTGTTCATAGCCGCACCACCATCTACCTTGAGACGAGGAATGGCAATTCCTGAATCAAGTTTCATGGTATCAATAACATCTCGAACTTGGTAGGCAATGGACTGCAGAGTCGCTTTGACAAAATCTTCCTTACTAGACCCCCGTGTCAATCCAAATACAGCTCCGCGTGCTTCTGAATTCCAATATGGAGCACCCAATCCCGTGAAAGCCGGTACTACATAAACCTCATCATCACTCTGCGATGCCCGTGCTAGTTCTTCAGAATCCTGTGACGAATCAATCATCCGTAAACCATCTCGTAGCCACTGCACCGCGCTACCAGCTATGAAAATGGAACCTTCCAGAGCATAATTGACCTGACCATTTAAACCATAGGCAATGGTTGTCACCAGATTATTTTCGGACAGTTGCATTTCCTGACCTGTATTCATAATGATAAAGGAACCCGTACCATAAGTATTTTTTATCATTCCTGGCTCAAAGGCCAATTGTCCAAAGAGGGCAGCTTGTTGGTCACCCGCCATACCTGCAATAGGAACCTGACCACCATAGAAATGGTAGGCAGCTGTTGTCCCGTAAATCTCTGAATTCGACTTGACCTCTGGCAAAATAACAGCAGGGATATTGAGCAGATCCAGAATTTCCTCATCCCACTTAAGTTCCTTGATATTGTAGAGCATAGTCCGCGAAGCATTGGAATAATCAGTCACATGAACCTGACCACCTGTCATCTTCCAAACCAGCCATGTATCAATGGTTCCAAAAAGCAATTCTCCCTTTTCAGCCCGCTCTTGCGCCCCCTCTACATGGTCCAAAATCCAGCGAACCTTGGTGGCAGAAAAATAGGCATCGATCATGAGCCCTGTCTTTTCATGAATCATCTCCACATAGCCAGAAGCCTTGAGTTTCTCTGCCAAATCCGCTGTCTGACGGGACTGCCACACAATAGCATTGTAGATAGGCTGTCCTGTCTTCTTATCCCAAACAACAGTTGTTTCTCGCTGGTTGGTAATCCCAATCCCCGCAATCTGGTCTGGCTTAATCCCACTTTCAATAAAGGCATCCGCAATAACCGACTGAACAGAATGCCAAATTTGATTGGCATCATGCTCTACCCAGCCTGCTTGTGGAAAAATCTGTGGAAATTCTTTTTGGCTACTAGCCACTTGCTGGCCATCGTGATTAAAAATAATAGCCCGAGAACTGGTTGTTCCCTGGTCAATAGACATTATATAAGGTGCTTTTGTCATTTTAACCTCTCGTAAACGTTTTCTTTTATTATACCCTAAAAATGAGAAAAAAGCAGGATAGACCTGCCTTCTACTCTTCTTTATAAATTGTATCAATTAACTCAATCGCACGTTGGTAATTGCCAGCGTAAGAGCCATCTAAAAAATGAATCGGCGTGTCGGGATGATTGCGCATCACCAAATCCTTGAGTAACTCTGTAAAGGCTTGGCGAATGGATTCGTCTGCCATAGTCATATCACGGAAACCATCATCCACATAAGAACCCGTTGGCAAAATAAAGAGAATCAAAGCCCATTTCTCACTCTTAGCCGTATCAGCGCAAAGCGAGTGGAAAGAAGTTGAAGTCTTTCCGATATAGTAATCATAATAAGCCTGAGTCACTGTCGAATTGGTATCTGCGATGACCAATCCACGATTGCTATCTGAATCAATCAAATCTGAAGTCTGACGGTATTGCCCCGTCAGCAGGTAATTATAATCCCTACCTGTTAACTCATCATCGCGTACATTGTAATGTTGCTGATAGTAACGGGAGTACTCTAGCGAAACTGGACTGGAATAATAGCGCCCCAAATCACGTGCCAGTGTCGTTTTTCCATTTGAAGCAGAACCAACAATTAGGATATTCTTTGAGAAATGACCACGAAAAGGCTTGGCAATCGCATTCCAATATTTGATTGGATTTTCTCGAATCAAGGTCGCAGAAATACCAAAATTACGCTCTGTAAAGTGAGCCTTGAGACCTCGACTCTCTAGCTCATCCGCATAATTTTTCTCCGAAACATAAAAATAGAGCTCTTCATCCTCTTCTATATCCGCCAATTCTATCAAGGCATTAAGCCAAGGAGTCCAACCTTCTGGATAGGGAGGCATTCCCGTCTCATCCAGCTTCAGAACAGTTACTAAAGACTCATCATTAAAGGTCTCGCGAATATAACGAAACCGTTTCTGTAAACCTAAACCAATCTTATGTCCACGGTCATTTTCATAACCAGAAACAATGACAATGGCACGACTGCACTCACGCTTAGCTCGCTGAATCAGGTCAATATGACCCTTGTGCATGGGAGCAAAGGTCCCAAAAATTACGGCAACTTGTTTTTTCATAATAATCCTTTTTAATCTTATACTCAATAAAACCTAAAAATTACCAAGACAAACAAACTGCTGCTAGCATCTAAGTACAGCAAACTAGTAATAGATAGAAATTTTGAGTTTCGAAGAGTATTACTCCCCCTATTGTACAGAAATACCCTTTCTTTGCCAATTAATTGATATGAAAAGGCTGGACTTTCGTCCAAACCTTCTCTATAAATCTTTCAAGTAAATATAATCCGTGTCAATGGTATCTCCCATTTGAAAATAGTGCTCTCCAACGCGGCGGAAACCATGACGGTCATAAAAGGCAAGAGCAGCATGATTGTGCTCCCAAACACCCAACCAAATAGCAGAGCAACTTTTCTCACGTGCTTTCTCTAAGGAAAAATTCATGAGCTGAGTTCCGTAGCCACGGTGTTTTCTGCTGGAACGAACATAAATCCGCTGAATTTCCATACTGTTAGCCGCCACTTGCTCCGTCTGGGCAGAACCAATATTTAGCTTGAGATAGCCAGCAATTCCCTCCGCATCCTTGAGAAAATAAACAGCTGACTCCGCATCCTTTAACTCACTTTGTAACACATCAATCGCGTAAGCTTGCGACATGTATTCTTGAATATCCTCTTCACGATTGACGGCACCAAAGGTATCGTAGTAGGTTTCTCGGCAAATATCCTGCAACTCCTCAACCTGCTCGACACCGATTTTGACAATTTCTAACATACTAGTTCTCCACAATGTCAAACTTAAGATGACCAGCTTTCACACCGATTTTCAAAGTCTGACCTGCCTTAACTTCTTCACGCAAGAGCATTTCTGCCAGCTGGTCTTCTACCTTGGTCTGGATAAGTCGGCGCAATGGGCGAGCTCCCATCTCTGGGTCGTAGCCTTCTTTGGCCAAGAGTTTCAAAGCAGATGGTTGGAACTTCAAGTCAATACCTTTTTCAGCAATCACAGCGTAAAGCGGTTTAACCATGACCTTAACTACTTCTTCCATATCCTTGTCTGACAAGCTGTGGAAAACAACCTTTTCATCAATACGGTTGATAAATTCTGGGCGATAAGCTTTTTTCAACTCTTCAAAAATCCGTTTTTCCACATGAGCCTGATTATGAGACAAGTCTGCTGCACCAAAACCAACTGTTTTATCATCTCGCAAGGCTGTTGCACCTAGATTAGACGTCATGATAATAATAGTATTTGAAAAATCAACTTTGCATCCCTTATTGTCCGTCAAAACACCATCATCCAAGACCTGCAAGAGGACATTGAAAATATCAGGATGAGCTTTTTCCACCTCATCAAAAAGAAGAACAGAGTAAGGCTTATTGCGAACTTTTTCAGTTAATTCGCCACCTTCTTCATAACCAACATAACCAGGAGGCGCTCCATTTAAGCGAGAAGCCGCAAATTTTTCCATATACTCAGACATGTCAAAACGAATAAGAGCTGATTCATCATCAAAGAGCACTTCTGCCAGCGCCTTGGCTAACTCTGTCTTACCGACGCCAGTTGGTCCCAAGAACATGAAGGAACCGATGGGACGTTTCCCTGTACGAATACCTGATTGATTTCGACGAATAGCACGGCTAATGGCGGAAATCGCTTGGTCTTGACCAATCACGCGCTTGTGCAATTCATTTTCTAGATTGAGGTATTTCTTAGCATCAGTCTTGCTTAACTTCGTCACAGGAATCCCTGACAAGCGACTAAGTGTTTCCAGAACACGGTCTTCGGTCACTTTGAGCTCATAGCTGGTGGCTTGCGCTGCAGCATCCATTTCCTTGACTAAAAGACTGGCAACCGTCTTATATTTCCCAGCTAAGAGGGCCTGATCAGCAGCAGAGATATGCGAATCTTGAACCACTGCAGTCCGACTATTTTGAACTGTAGCGCTAGCTTCATCCAGCAAATCAATAGCTGAGTCTGGCAAATTTTTTCCTGTCAAATAGCGTTTAGCAAATTTTGCAGCCGTCACAATGGCCTCATCTGTAATTTCTACCTGATGATGAACCTCGTAAGATTGTTTCAGACCACGTAAAATAGCAATACTATCCTCTACACTTGGCTCCTCAACCGTTATCTTGGCAAAACGACGAGAAAGAGCTGCATCCTTTTCAATATGCTTTTGGTACTCATCCTGCGTTGTCGCCCCTACCATATGGAGTGTCCCACGAGAAAGGGCTGGTTTCAAGATATTGGCTGCATCTAGGGTTGAGTCAATCCCTGAACCTGACCCCATAATAGTGTGAAGCTCATCAATAAAAAGAATAACCTTACCATCTTCTTCAATATCATTAATGATATTGTTCATCCGTTCTTCAAAGTCTCCGCGGAAACGAGTCCCTGCCACAACTGACATGAGCTCTAATTCGAAGACGCGCATACCAGCTAGACTAGCAGGCACTTCACCATTTGCAACACGTTGCGCCAAGCCCAGTGCCAAGGCTGTTTTTCCGACACCTGCTTCCCCAACTAAGACAGGATTGTTCTTAGTCTTTCGTGATAAAATTTGGATCATACGGGAAATTTCTTGATCCCGACCAATAACAGGTTCCATTTTGCCTTCTTTGGCTAATGCTGTCAAATCACGACTATAGTCTTCCAAACCACCACTTTGTGACTGTGGCATGCCCATCATCCCTGTTGCTGCTGTTTGAGGGCTTGGGGTCCCTCGAAGAATAAGACGAATAGCCTTCAAATCTTCCTTGCTAAAACCAGCCTTGATTTCCAAATTTTTTCGCAAATCAACCAAGCGAATCTTATCATCTGAATCCTCCAAATGAAAACCAACTCTGTCTAAAATCAATACCGCTGTCGAACGCTTATCTAAGAGCATGGCAAGGAACAAATGCTCCGTCCCCAACTGACTCGCCTTAACAACTTCTGCAATTTTTTCAGCTAATTCCATAGTTTCTTTAGCCTTTTTAGACTGTGGTAACAGATTTGTTAGCGAAACTTGCTCCTGATAGAGACGATCAGTTACTAGATAAACCACCTCTTCATAGTCAGACGCATCCACTGGATACTCTGCCAAAACAGTCCCAGCAATCGTATCTTGATTGACCACAAAAGCCAACAAAAAATGCCAGGTTTCAATAAACTCACTACCATAACGGTGAGCAATAATCTGAGCATCCTCTAAAGCACGCTCCACTCCAATCGAATACTTCATTCTAATCCTCTTTCCTGTCAATCTTACTCAAAATCTCACGCATCATCCGAGCGCGAATAAAGGAAGCCTCTTCACCTAGCACTTCATTTCTAGCTGTAGCTAAAAACAAATTGCCCTCTCTTTCTGTAATCAAGTCCTCATCAAACAAGAGCTGCATCAAATCTTGAAAGACTGGCCAAGACAGACTAATGCCCATATTTTTCTGCAAATCACGAATCAAGTCATGCTTGTCTGAAAACGTTACTCGTCCAATGCGAATGTAGCCTCCGCCACCACGCTTACTCTCCACAATGTAGCCACGGCTGGCTGTAAACCGTGTTTTAATGACATAATTAATCTGGCTAGGCACTACCTCAAATCGACTGGCCAATTCGCTCCGCTTGAGCTCTGCCACACTAGCTGTCTCCAAAATGGCCTTGATGTGTTCTTCAATATAATCCGATGTATTTTTCACGACCAACTCATTCCTTTCCACACTGACTAACTTTGACTATTCTTTTATTATATCGAAAATGAAGCCATTTGGAAAGCAAAGACCACTTTCATTCCCTCTTACTTGAAACTTCTTAACGATTTTACTATACTAAGAAAAAGGAGAAGGAGAAATCATGTTTAGTCCACAAGAATTTTTAGAAGCCGTTCAACACTTTACTGCTGTTACCCCCTCAGAAGCACAAGAATTACTCCTCAAAAAAGAGGGAGGACTGCTTTTTATAGGCCGCGAATCCTGTTCATTCTGTAGACGATTCTGCCAAACCTTGTTAGAATTTTTCAAAGAAGAAAAGCAAGAAGTTTACTTTCTTCATAGCCAACATCCTGATTATTCTCCACTGGAAATAGCTGAGCTCCGCAATCAATACCAGGTTGTTACCGTCCCTGGTCTTCTCTACGCAGCAACAGACGGTGTCCGCGTTCATTGCGATTCCAGTATGACAGCCGACCAAATCCGTGAATTCATCTCATATTAAAAATCCGAGAAAACTCTCGGATTTCTTTATTTTTTCGCAAAACGATAAACAACCAAAGCCAGAACCATCATTCCCGCAGTCAGGTAGAATGGCAAGACAAAAACATCTAAGGAAAGAGCAGCTAACAGTTTCGTTAAAATAAGTGGCGTCAAAATAACCCCAATATTTCCGGCTGTAATGGCCATACTGGTTACGAAGTTAATCTGTTTGAGCTGATACTGCTTGGCAATAGCATTGAAAACTGAAGACATGCCACCAACAAAACTAGCTCCAATCAAAATTGCTCCAATATAAAAGAGCACTTGATGATTACCCAAAGCAAACATGAGATTTCCCAATCCTATCATCCCCAACATTGTTGGTAAGGTATTTTCTTGCAAGATTTTGGCTAATTTCCCAAAGAAAATTCCCAAAACAATCCCTGAAAAAGCCAATAAGGTTAACATTTGACTAGAAGCCAAGCCACTATAACCATAACGAGTCACCATCAGACTCGGAATTTTAACAGTTGCACCAATATAGGCAATCCCAATCAAGAAAGTTATCAACATCCAAAGGACAACACCTTTGTCAAAAACAAGAGATTTTTCTACAGTTTCTTCTGAATTTGGAATTTCATCCACAAGTTTGTGGAAAACAAGGAGAACTGGCAGAGCCAAAAGATAGACAAGGAAGATATAACGAACTCCTAACAACATAGCAAAACCAACCAAGAAAGTCGTCACTGTTTTACCGATGTTCAACACAGCAGTCCGCAATCCAATCATCCCCGCACGCTTTTCGCCATCAAAATAATCACTAATCAAGCTGATAGAAAGAGAATTGTAAAGACCGATTCCCACTCCAAGTAAAAGACGGCTTAGTAAAACAAGTTGAAATTGTTGGCTAGCAAAAGAAAGCAAACCTGACAACAAAATCAAGACCAATCCAAGCTCAACAGTCCGTTTTTTCCCTAGCTTGGTCACAATCACATTACTTAAGATAACAACGATTGTAATGGTCATGGCAGGAATGGTTACCAAGGTTTCAACAGAAGTCAAGGTCAGTTTCGGATTTGCTGCATGATAAAAGTCATATAACTTTGGAATAGCGGGCGCAATAGCCAAGTGGGACATTAAAAAGAAAGAGATAGAGAGCAGAGCTGCACTCAAATAATTTTGTTTTTTCATAATTCCTCAACATAATAAAACAACAGAAAAGGCTGACGACCTGCGCCAGCCTCCATCATCTGTTGTAAATCTTATTATTTACCAAGAGCTGCTGCCATTGTAGCTGCAACTTCCGCTTCAAAGTCGTTTGAAGCTTTTTCGATACCGTCACCAACTTCGAAACGAGCAAATGTTACGGCTTTAGCGTTTACTGATTCAAGGTAAGCTTCAACTGTTTTGCTGTCGTCCATGATGTAAACTTGAGCAAGAAGTGTGTAAGCTTGGTCAACTTTCGTGTTGTCAAGCATGAAGCGGTCCATTTTACCTGGAAGGATTTTGTCCCAGATTTTTTCTGGTTTGCCTTCAGCAGCCAATTCAGCCTTGATAGCTTCTTCTGCAGCAGCAACAACTTCTTCAGTCAATTGAGCTTTTGAACCATATTGCAAGTGTGGAAGAGCTGGTTTACCAACCATTGCACGGCTTTCGTTATCTTGGTCAATAACGTGGTTCAATTGAGCCAATTCATCTTTAACGAATTGTGGGTCCAATTCAGTGTATGAAAGAACTTGTGGTTTCATGGCTGCAACGTGCATTGAAACTTGTTTAGCAAGAGCATCGTCGCCACCTTCGATAACAGTGATAACACCGATACGGCCACCGTTGTGTTGGTAAGCACCGAAGTGTTGCTCGTCAGTTTTTTCAACCAAAGCAAAACGACGGAATGAGATTTTTTCTCCGATTGTAGCAGTTGCTGATACAAATGCTTGTTCCAAAGTTTCACCTGAAGGCATTACCAAAGCAAGTGCTTCTTCATTGTTAGCTGGTTTGCCTTCTGCGATAACTTTAGCTGTTTCGTTTACCAAAGTAACGAATTGGTCGTTTTTCGCAACGAAGTCAGTTTCAGCATTCACTTCGATAACTGCTGCAACGTTACCGTTAACGTAAACACCAGTCAAACCTTCAGCGGCAACACGGTCAGCTTTTTTAGCTGCCTTAGCCATACCTTTTTCGCGAAGCAATTCAATCGCTTTTTCGATATCACCGTCAGTTTCTACCAATGCTTTTTTAGCGTCCATAACGCCAGCACCTGATTTTTCACGCAATTCTTTAACAAGTTTAGCTGTGATTTCTGCCATGTCTATTCTCCTATTAGTTGATTTAGTTTAAATATAAAAACGAGACAGAGCGGTCTGCATCTGCCCCGTTTTAGTGTGTATTTACAAAGTTAATTTGAATGGCACTTGGACTACTGTCCTCGTTGATTCTTATTTACCTTCAACAACTTCAACCAATTCTTCGATTGATTCAGTTGATGCTGGTTCAGCAGCCAATTCAGCTTCTACTGCTGCAACGCTGTCTTCACCTTGGTTACCTTCAATGATAGCGTCAGCCATTTTAGCTGTAATCAATTTAACAGCGCGGATAGCGTCATCGTTAGCTGGGATGATAACATCGATATCATCTGGATCAGTGTTTGTGTCAACCATCGCTACAACTGGGATACCCAATTTTTTAGCTTCTTTAACAGCGATTTGTTCTTTATGTGGGTCAACAACGAACATTACGTCTGGAATACGTGGCATATCAGCGATACCACCCAAGAATTTTTCAAGACGAGCACGTTGTTTGTTAAGAAGTGCAACTTCTTTCTTAGGAAGAACTTCAAAAGTTCCTTCTTCTTCCATGCGGTTAATTTCTTTCAAACGAGCGATACGTTTTTGGATTGTACCCCAGTTTGTAAGAGTTCCACCCAACCAACGGTGGTTGATGAAATATTGACCAGCACGAAGAGCTTCGTCTTTAACAGCTTCTGCTGCTTGTTTCTTAGTACCTACGAACAAGATAACTGCGTCGTTAGCTGCTGCATCACGAACGAATTCGTAAGCTTGGTCAGCCAATTTTACAGTTTGTTGTAAGTCGATAACGTGGATGCCGTTACGCTCAGTGAAGATGTATTTAGCCATCTTAGGGTTCCAGCGACGAGTTTGGTGACCGAAGTGAACACCAGCCTCAAGAAGTTGTTTCATTGAAATTACTGCCATGAGTATTTCTCCTTTTTGTTTTTTCTCCTCTCCCAAACGTCAGCTTGCAGAGCAACCAAAAGGGCAACAGCCCCACAATGGATTTGGAATGAGTATTTTGTTGCATAGACAACTTCATAAGTATAACAGATTTCGCGCCATTTATCAAGTGAAATATTTTGAAAAGTCGCTTATCCGTGCTCTTGCTGGATTAACCATTTAAATCTTTTCTATGATATAAGATGAAACTGACAGATAGCGCAACAATCGTCAAACAGCAGGCAATAATAAGACCAACCGCATTCAAATCACTAGCACTCCAGACGGCTGCGCCATTAGCAAAACCAAAAGGTGTCAAATCTTTTAAAAAATCAATATCTGGTACAATCCGACTCATCATATCCATGACATAAAAGAGGAAAGTCAGTCCTAGGGCTGCGCTAATTGTTTCTTATGACTAAGGGCAGAAAGTAAGAAGCAAAGTGTGGCAATCTCTATCTGCATGAGAAAAGCTAGACCATGATAAAGTAGAAAATACTCCCAAGAAAAGGCGAGATTGACTTGCCAGACAGCAAATGCCTCTAGTCCCATCGCTATCACATTGAAACTCAACAAACTCATAACTATGGCCACATATTTCCAAATGAGGATTTGTGAGCGGTCATAGGGCAAGGTATAAAGAAATTCACTAGTGTGTCCTTCCTCCTCTTTAGAGAGAGAATTTGCACCTAGCATGGCAGCATACATGCCGGTTCCCAAACCAAACATCATGACTATTTCTGTTGCAAAATAACCTCCCAGTGTAGTAAGACTTACCTTATCCATACCAAAAGCTTTAGCGACGTCCCCCATATTTGCATATAATTTAGCCGTCTCAGAAATCTGATTTGCAACACTCTTATAAAGCCAGATGCAACCAGCACAGATAAAAGCAACACTCAAGGACCAGATGAGAAGAGTCTTAAACCCTTGTTTCAACTCATGCTTTAGTAGAATCATGGGGCACCTCCTCGTAGTAATGCATAAAGAGATCTTCCAGAGACGGCTCCTCCACTAGAAAATCATCTGGTGTCAAATTACCTAATTTTGCTAACAATTCCTGACTAGAGCCCGTGTGAGAAAATACTTCCTGCTGTCCGTCTTTCCAAATGGTTACTTGTTTCGTTTGGGTATGGGGCAAATTTTCCACACTATCCACCGTCAAAATCTTGCCGTCTTTGATGATCGCCACCCGGTCACAGTAATTCTTGATTTCAGACAGGACATGGGAGGACAAAAAGCAAGTAGCTCCTGCTGCACAGGCTTCCCTGATTAGACCAAAGAAACGCTCTTGTATGAGAGGGGCTAATCCAGAAGTCGGCTCATCAAAGATCAAGAGTTCTGGCTTGTGTTGCAGAGCGCAAACGATGCTGACCTTCTTCCGATTTCCCAGCGACAAAGCCTCAATTTTCTTATCGACAGGAACTTCTAAAATCTTACACAAGCGCTCCGCTTCCTTGGAACAATCTTTTTTCGTGATTTAGCCGCGAAAGCGATGACATCCTTAACCTTCATTTTAGGATAAAACATAGTCTCAGAAGGCATATAGCCAATGTGCGCTGGACACTCTGTCATACTGGCGTAGCGACCGCCAAAGAGTTCAATATCCCCCTTTGTCTTATGAATGAGTCCCAGCAAACAGCGAATAGTGGTAGATTTCCCAGCTCCATTAGATCCTAGAAAACCAAAAATTTCTCCCTGTTCAACAGTCAGAGATACGTCCTTTACACCCATATGCTAGCTATAATATTTATACAATCGATGGATCTCAATAATTGCTGCCATTGCAATGTCCTTTCTGTGCAAGGTTTGAACACATGATGAAGAGTTTTTCACTACTAACCCTTTTTTCCGAACCCACTCTCATTCTCCCCATTGTCTTTGGCATTATTGTAGCAAAAAATAAATGTCTTTAGCTTAATACATAGCCAATAAAACGATAAAATACAGGTCAAAATTTTTCACTTGACCAATTGTCCATTTTAGGGTAGAATAGTTTCTGTTATGGCGGTATAGCCAAGTGGTAAGGCACGGCTCTGCAAAAGCTTGATCGTCGGTTCAAATCCGTCTACCGCCTTAAGATTAGTCCCGTCAGGGGCTTTTTTTATGTGATTTTTTACATAATAGGTATCAGATATGACTGAGAAAGAGAAAAATTGATTCTTAATGCAAAAATTAAATACCCTACACTTTTAAGAATTTGGGTTATTCTATTGTATTCATTGCCTTCTATTTGGGCAGTGAGTTATCATTTTGACTTTTTTTATTTTTCTCATTTTGGGAGGTTGGTTGCCTATTTGCCTGCTCATAAAAAGGTATCAGTACAAGCGTCATGTTACAGATTGGCGAAAAGATTATTTGGAAAGGGGACTAGTATCTTTAGCTCAGTCCTACACCCACAACAACCTTGCCTCTATCATGAACGATTATGACATTATCTGGCTTTGGAAAAAATTTTGGAAAAATTAATACAATCCACCTGATCTCCCCTACTCTTTTATCATTACGTACAAAAAACCAGCCCCAAAGGACTGGTTTTTTCTTATAATTCTGCGATTTGGCTGAGGCTCACTTCTGCTACGGTATCGTTCCCGAACATAGAGATAATCATTTTCACCTTGTTGTTATCAATCTCAGAAATCTTACCTTCGTAACCTGAGAAGGCACCGTCGATGATACGAACTGTATCGCCAACTTGTACTTTAATATCAAATTCTTGGACAGTTTGACCCATTGATACTAAGATTTGACGGATTTCCTCTTCCAAAAGTGGTGTTGGTTTTGAACGGTTACCATGTGAACCTACGAAACCTGTAACGTTTGGCGTGTTACGGACAACGAACCACGCTTCGTCAGTCATAACCATTTCCACCAAAACATAACCTGGGAAGCGGTTTTCTTCCACTTCTTTTTTCTCACCATTTTTCTCAACTTGAACCGTTTGAGTTGGAATTTCCACGCGCAAAATATTGTCCAACATGTCATAGGTATGGGCACGTTGAAGAAGATTTTCCTTTACTTTATTTTCGTAACCAGAGTAGGTTTGCAACACAAACCAGCCTTTATCAAATGAATCTAACATCATGCTTCCTTTCGTTTTTAGGAAATTTTTCATAAAAAAAAGCCCGAAGGCTTTCGCTGACTTCATTATATCACGGCAAGAATGCCCATGCAAGTATTTACTAGAAAAGATTCAGCATGGCAATCAGACCTTTTGACAAGACTAAGTCAAAAAGATAGATAATGGTTACAAAGAAGGCAGAGTACTGCAAAACAGAAACAAAGTCTGTCCAGCCTTGCTTTTTCGTTGGCCAAGTCGTGTCTTTTAAAATTTGAATGGTATCTTTCAAAAATTTCACGTCATTCTCCTATCTAGTTTCTTTGTGGATCGTGTATTGACCGCAATGTTTACAATATTTATTTACTTCTAATCGTGTTGGTTTTGGAGTGCTAGAAAGCTTAATTGAGTAGTTTCTAGAACCGCAAATGGTACACGCTAGGCTTGCTTTTTTTAGTGCCATAGAGCCCTCCATCCTTGCTATTCTACCATTTTTTTATTTATTTGACAACTAGTTAAACCATGCAGTCACTGTATCCCACAGGGTTTTAGCGCGTCCAGGTAAGTTGGCGTCTTCTAAGCCTTTCTTGGTTTGCTCCAGAAGACTTTGCGCCTTGTCTGAGATATCCTTCAGATTTGCCTCAATGTCCACCTTATTGGTATGACTATTTTGTGACGGATTGGCGACAATACCATTGGCAACGTAGGCATTTTCAACAGTAAAGCTGGTACCAGCTGTATTTGGTAACAAGGCTCCCGCAACTGTCTGGAAAACGACTGGTGCCATCCAAGAATTGCTACCGTCGATATAGTGATTCTCATCTGTTTTTTCAAAACCTACCCATTGGGTCATAACCAAATCCGGTGTGTAGGCGATAATCCACTGGTCATTGATCAAATCCGCATTAAAGCTAGTCTCAGTAGTTCCTGTTTTACCAGCTAGATTATAGCCGTAGACATCTGCATTGACTCCCGTACCATTGGTGTAAGTCCCCAACATCATGGAAGTCATCTTGTCTGCTACAGACTTGTCAATCACGCGCTTACTGCTAGACTTGTGTTCTGCTAACACCTGACCGCTAGCTGACTCAATTTTCGTAATCAAGTGAGCATCTTTCATCACACCACCATTGGCAAATGTTGCATAAGCCTGCGCCATTTGAAGTGGATTGGTAGACACACCACTACCGATAGATACTCCTAGTACACGGTCGACTTTATCCATCTGCAAGCCAAACTTACTACCATATTCAAAGGCCGTATCTACTCCCAATTGATGGACAATAGAAGCTGCCGGAAGATTGTAAGACATGGCCAAGGCCTGGTACATGGGAATGGTTTCAGATGTACTATAGTCATAGTTATGTAGGGTATAATTCCCATAGGTTTCCGTGTGATTATCCAATTCCTTGTCAATAGCCCAGCCAGCAGTAAGAGCAGGTGTGTAAGCTACCAAAGGCTTAATGGTCGAACCCGGACTTCTGGACGATTGGGTCGCAAAGTTGAAACTGCGGAAGGTCGCATTTTCAGAACTATTGACACGACCAACCAGGGCACGCACCCCACCAGTTGTCGGGTCTAGGGCGACACTAGCTGACTCTGCGATTTCTCCATCGTAGGCTGAAGCTGGGAACATGCTCTCATCGTTGTAAATCAACTGCACACTGGCTTGAGAATTTTGGTCCATTTCCGTGTAGATACGATAGCCGTTGTTGATGATGTCACCCTCGTTCAGACCATACCTATCGACGGCTTCTGCTACAACAGCATCAAAGTAAGAAGGATAGTTATAGTTGTCCTGCTTGCCTGTATAGGCATCATTGAGCTCACTAGACAAGTCCACAGCCTGCTCTGCCTCTTGCGTTGCTTCGTCAATGTAGCCAGCATCTTTCATGACACCGAGAACCGTATTACGACGGTTGGTTGCATTTTCAAGCGAATAATAGGGATTGTAAATCTCAGGCCCCTTGAGCATTCCTGCAATCAGAGCCGATTGCTCGATAGACAAATCTGCCGCGCTGATGCCGAAATATTTTTTACTAGCATCTTCCACACCCCACACACCATTGCCAAAATAGGCATTGTTGAGATACATGGTTAGAATTTCTTTTTTACTGTATTTTTTATTGATTTCAAGCGCTAGAAAATACTCCTTGGCCTTACGACTAACCGTTTGTTCCTGCGTCAAAAAGGCATTTTTTGCCAGCTGCTGGGTAATGGTTGAACCACCACCTGAACGACCCAGGGTCAAGACAGCCAAAATAGTCCGCTTATAGTTGATTCCTGAATTTTTATAGAAAGTTCGGTCTTCGGTGGCAATAACTGCATTTTCTAAATTGTCAGAAATGGCATCTAACTCGACATAGGTACCCTTTTGACCAGATAAGGTCCCCGCCTCATTGCCGTCTTTATCATAAATCACGGTCGTCGCCTTCAGAGCAGCCTGTAAATCTTCTACGTTAGCTGACTTAGCCAAGTAAAACAGGTAACCTCCTACTGTCAAGATGGTTGCACCAATGATAATCAACAAAATCTTAGTCAGCTGATAACGGCGCCAAAAACGGCGAATGGGTTCTGGAATTTTTGATTTTTTCTTCTGTGTTTCAGGTCGTTCTCCGTGCCGACTTCGACGGCTGCGCGACATCTCTTCTCGGGGAAAATCATTCTCAAAGGTATCAAACTCTTCTCTCATAACAAGTCCTCTCTATCTATTCCCAATATTATACTACAATCCAGCTTTTGATAGAAATATTTACTGGTAAGAAGCGTTCCAGCGGATTTTCCCACGTCAATGATGGACTTTTATGATAAAATGGAGATATTCTGTTTTGAAGGGGAATTTTATGTCTGAAATTTTTGATATCACCATTATCGGAGGAGGTCCTGTTGGACTTTTTGCTGCTTTTTATGCCCATCTGCGCCACGCTAGGGTTAAAATCATAGACTCCTTGCCACAGCTTGGGGGACAACCTGCCATTCTCTATCCTGAAAAGATTATTTTGGATATTCCTGCCTACAGCAAGATTACGGGACAAGAATTGACAGACCGCCTTCTTGAGCAACTCCAAGATGTTGACACGATGATTTGTCTCAATGAAACGGTAACAGCTATCCAGACTGGCGACATTATCACTCTTGAAACGACCAAGGGAAGCCACCAGACTAAGACTGCCATTGTCGCTATGGGAGGCGGTGCCTTCAAGCCACGTCCACTGGAAATTGATAACGCCGACCAATATGAAAATGTTCGTTATCACGTTTCCAACCTGCAACAATATGCGGGACAAGAATTGGTCGTGCTAGGTGGAGGAGACTCTGCTGTTGACTGGTCATTAGCTTTTGAACCAATCGCCAACAAGACCAGCATCGTTCACCGCCGTGATAATTTCCGCGCCTTGGAGCACAGCGTAGAAGCTCTGAAGCAGTCTAAGGTTGACATTTACACACCTTATACACCAAAAGCCCTCATCGGCGACGGCACAAAGGCTACTCACATTGAGTTTAGCAAGGTCAAAAGTGACGAGACACTTACTTTGCCATTTGATCAACTCTTTGTCAACTACGGCTTCAAATCTTCTGTAGGAACCCTCAAAGAATGGGGACTGGACTTGCAGCGCAACCGCATTATCGTCAACAGCAAACAAGAAACTTCTGTAGCCGGTATCTATGCTATCGGAGATTGCTGTTTCTATGAGGGAAAAGTTGACTTGATTGCAACTGGCTTGGGAGAAGCTCCAACTGCTGTTAACAATGCTATGAATTTCATCAATCCTGCTGAAAAAGTTCAACCAAAACACTCAACGAGTCTTTAAAATGAAATACACCATTCCCATTCCGCAAAGTTTTCCACAAATGACCGTCAAGGAATTGTTGGAAGACTACTTTCTCATCCCTCGTAAAATCCGGCATTTTCTACGGACAAAAAAACACGTCCACGTCAACGGACAAGAAATTAACTGGCAGAGCCCCGTCCAAGTCGGCGACCTTCTCGAATTGACTTTCGATGAGGAAGATTATCCTGAAAAAACTATTCCTCTGGGTAAGGCAGAGCTGGTAGACTGTCTCTATGAAGACCGGCATCTGATCATTGTCAATAAGCCCGAGGGTATAAAAACCCACGGAAATGAGCCTAGAGAAATCGCCCTGCTCAACCATGTGTCTGCCTATGTCGGACAGACCTGTTATGTCGTCCATCGCCTGGATATGGAAACTAGTGGTGCCGTTCTCTTTGCTAAAAATCCATTTGTTCTTCCTGTCCTCAATCGACTCTTGGAAGACAAAAAAATCTCCCGCCAATACCTTGCACTCTGTCAAGGAAAATTGGAGAAAGAACACCTAACTTACACTGATAAGATTGGTCGCCACCGCCATGATCGTAGAAAACGGGTTGTGGACCCACGAAATGGCCAGACAGCTACAACCCATGTCAGCCTCGTCCAGCAAATAGGGTGCAACAGCCTTGTGCATTGCAAGTTAGAAACAGGGCGGACGCATCAGATTCGCGTCCACCTATCACATCATGGCCATCCTATCATGGGTGACCCGCTTTACAACCCACAGAAGGCAGAGCGTCTCATGCTTCACGCAGAGAAACTGACACTGATACACCCATTTACTCTGGAAAAGATTTCTGTGACCGCCAAGTCAGCTAGTTTTGAAAAAATCTGCCCACCAACACTTCATGAAAAAAATTTTTAAGCCAACTACAAACTCACATTACTGGTTTATCCTAAGCCTCTTTATAGTTTCGATTATTTGGCATTTTATGCTAACGACAATTAGCTGACCGTCCGCAAAATCTAGCCTAGCTAGTTTTTTTGCTGGAATGTTTACGGAACACCAATATACTGACCAGCAAATCTTATACGGTATTGGAGATATCTCCGCCTATCTGTATGGGAGTATCGTCCTTTCAATCTGCATTATCGCTCTACTCACTCATTCGACAGTTCTTAATACCTCGGAAAACTACGAAGAAAATGAAGTCCAAGACAAAGAAAACTTCTCAAAAACGGGTCAAAAAAACCGTTTGGGAACAATTCAAAAATTTTTTATTAACCATTTGGCTATGTCTTATTTTCCTCATTATCTTCCTGCTTCCATTTTTATTTCTTCCATCTGAGTGGGAAAAACTGGCTAGTAGTTGGGAACTGGCTAGCCCAAATCCTGATCACAACTACCAAGTCCGTCCCAAAACTTTATACACAACTCACTCGACTTATCACCATGGCGGAAAACACAAGGATTCCTATACAGAGTATTTTATGGAATTAGAGTCAGATTCCGATGTTTCTACCTGTCAGATTCTCAATGCAGGTGTGCTAGAAAAAAGTTATCATAAATTGAAGACGGACAAAGGATTTATACGATCATTGAAATTAGTCCAGACGGACAAGAAAAGATTCTCTACGCCGACGATAATAAAGTTGACGTAAAAATGTATTAAAGACCTATTTGCAAAAATAGATGATATAAAAAACAGACAAGCCCTGTAGCTCGTCTGTTTTTCTTATTTCATATCATCAAAAATATTACCTAGTTCTACGCTGACTTTATTTTCTTTGACATTAATATCTGTTACAGCTAGAAGGGATTTGTAATTGGCAACTCCGCGATCGCCATTTTGGTTTTCTGCAAAGACGGCTACACCTGCCAGGCTGCTATCAAATTCCTTGAGGAGGCTGATCATCCCGTTGATGGTTCCCCCATTTTTCAAGAAGTCATCAACGATGAGCACACGGCTACCTGCTGGGAGACTGCGTTTTGAAAGAAACATTTTTTCAATACGGTCGCTTGACCCTGACACATAATTGACAGAAACGGTTGAACCTTCTGTGATTTTCAAGTCACGACGGACAATGACAAATGGTACATTCAAAACATTGGCAACAGCATTTGCCAAAGGAACGCCCTTGGTCGCAACCGTCATAACAGCATCAATCTGCTCATCCTTGAAACTTTCAGCAATGATACGACCGATATTTTTCAGGGTAATAGGTGTTGACAAAAAGTCCGAAGAATAAATATAGCCACCAGGCAAGATACGGCTGCTTTCTGCCATTCGACTACGCAAATCCTCAGCAATCTCTAAGGCTTCTTCCTTGGACATAGAAGGTGTGAAAACCACGCCACCACTAGCTCCGGTAATCGTTTCAATATTCCCGATAGAACTTTCTTCAAAAGCTTTCTTAATGATGGCAATGTCTTCTGAAATGGAAGACTTAGCAGACTCATACTTGTCAGCAAAAAGATTCAAACTGGTCAACTGGTAAGGGTGGTTAATCAAATAGTTAGAGATGACAACCATACGCTCACTTCTTCTTAATTTCATACAAACATCCTTTTTTTATTTTTTCTAATTATTATACCACAAAAACAAAAAAGGCGAACTTTTTATATGAAAAGTTTTTCCTTTTTCGTTATTTTTTAGTCAATATTCGGTTTATAGAAGGAACGATTGTCCATGGCAAAGATTCTATTGGTCATCTCACCTGGTCCAACCTTGTCCAAAGCTGTCATCATCATCATCATTTCCGCATCAATATTGTCAATCATGTGAATGATTTCAGCCTCCATAATTTGTGGACGGACAGGGCTACCGTATTCTAACAATCCATGATGACTGAGGATAACATGGCGCAACACCGTTACTTCTTCCTTGGTATCATCAATTTTCAACTCCATCAATACCTTGGTAATTTCCTCGTCAATCAGAGAAATATGCCCAATCAGATTGCCTCGAACCGTATAGCCCGTATTGTCTGGGCCTGTCAGCTCAATGACCTTAGCCAAATCATGCAACATAATTCCCGCAAACAGCAGACTTTTATTGAGCTGCGGATAAATATCCCCAATCTTGTCTGCCAAGCGGACCATGGTCGCCGTATGGAAGGACAGACCTGAGTAGAAGGCGTGGTGATTAGTCTTAGCTGCTGGATAGGAATAAAATTCCTTATCGTACTTGCTATAAAGCGCCCGCACAATTCGTTGCCAAACAGCATTTTCAATGCGGAAAACGGCTTGACTTAAATACTCACGCGTATCCTTAACATCTACCGGTGGTTTTTCTTTAAAATCTGCTGGATCACTGGGTTCACCATTCATAGGCAAGCGAAGAATAATCTGGTTGACCTGAGGCATGTTATTGTAAACCTCACGACGTCCCTGCATATGCACGACCACACCCGCTACAAAATCCTTGATTTTCCCCGGCTGAGCATCCCAGATATTTCCAGAAATTTCTCCTGTTTCATCTTGAAAGGTTAAGGCTAAAAAATCTTTCCCTGCCCTTGTTTGTCGCAATTCTGCTGACTTGATCAGGTAGAATCCTTCAAAGAATTCATCCTTTTTCATTTGATTAATTTTCATTTTCATTCTCACTTATTTCTGGAATATGGAGGAGGGAACGAGTAGTCTCGTCCTCGTAGAGCTCGATATTTCGGAGCGCGCGCTCAATCGCATTGGTGCGGCGAGTTAAAAGTTCATCCAAGTTACTGCTAGCATTGTTGAGGTGTTTTTGCGCCTTGATCAAGATGCCGCCAAACTTACCAAACTCGGTCTTGACATTGCCCAAGACCTTACTGATATCATCTGCTGACCGTTGAATATTGAGTGTCTTAAAGCCAACCGATAGGGAATTGAGAAGAGCCGACAAGGTCGATGGTCCAGCCACCACAATCTGCTCACTTCTACGCAAATCATCAAAAAATTCAGGATTACGCACTACTTCTGAATACAGTCCCTCTGTTGGCAAAAAGAGAATCCCAAAATTAGTGGTCTCAGGCGGATTGAGGTACTTGGTCTTGATGTCCTTGGCAAAGCGCTTGACACTGGCCAAGAGATTTTTCCGATGGAGGTCGATCTCTTCCTTGCTACCGGACTCATAGGCATCCTCAAGGCGATAGTAGTCCGCCAAGGGAAACTTGGAGTCAATCGGCAGGTAGACTGTTTCATCCTGAGACTGCCCTGGCAACTTGACCGCATACTCGACACGTTCGTTCGAGCCCGCAACTGTCGCAAACTCACGCTCATACTGACTAGGTGTCAAGATATCTTCGATAATCTGCCCCAGCTGCAGCTCACCCATAATGCCTCGCGTCTTGGTATTAGACAGGACCTTGTTGAGTGTCGTCACATCACGCGCCACATTTTGCATTTCTCCTAGACCACGATTGACCGACTCCAACTGCTTGGAAACTGTCTCAAAAGAATCCTGCAAGCGGGTTTGTAAGGTTTTTTCCAGCTTTTCTTCCACTGTCTGACGCATCTCTTCCAGACGTTTTTCATTGGAATCCTGCATGGTTAAGAGACGGCGCTCAGTCACCTCACTAGTCTGCTGTAAACTTTGTTGCATGTCCTGACGCAGGTCAATCAAGTGCTGAAAGAGCTCGCGACGCAGGTCAGTCATTTCCCTATGAATGGCTTGCTCTTGTAACAATTGCTGGCGCTCTAGCTGAAAACTCAACTGATCTGACAGATGATCTGCTGTTTCTTCAGATGCCTCTTCTAGCTGACGCGGTAGCAAATTGAACCGAAGAAAGAGGAAAACCAGTCCGACTAAAATCAAGATCAGCAAGAAGACAATGATGATTTCCATACTAACTCCTGTCCTTACTGTAGATCACGACCACATAACCCGAATCCAATTCGATAAAAAGGTCCTCATCTATAAATTCGTTACTGCTGTAACATTTTTTGAAAAAATAATTTCTAGCATTGAGCGGATATTTTGCCCCTTCAATAGTCAGCAGACTACCATCTGACGGCATAAAGGAGATATAGGTCATCCCCTGAACAGGCTCAATCTGGTGACGACCAGCTGGGTAAAAACACACTCGGTTGAGAGAATCTACTAGCTCAATTTGGCGCATACAGGGTGATAAACTAAGCTCACTAGCTAGAAAAAGATTGGACATCATATGGTCTAAACGACCACCGAAAGCGCCGAAAACCGTAGCTTGGGCATCTGGATAAAGGCTGAAGACCATTTTCAGAGCCAATTCTAAGTCTGTGTCATCTTTCTCGGCAGGTGCCTGAATGCATTTTATCGCGCTAGCTTTTATTCGCTCCAAATCACGTGCAGAGACCGAGTCAAAGTCACCAACGGCTAAGTCCAGTGGTAGACCATTTTCCAAGAGAAAAAGAGAGCCTGCATCTACACCGACAAAGATGTCAAAGTCGCCTGCAAGCACATCTAAATCTCCACCCGCAATCAAGGCAACCTTAATCATTGAGCACCGCTCTCAGGGCGTTCACACCTGTCTGCAAGTCGCTCTTAAAGAGGTAAGAACCTGCTACAAAGACGTTGGCACCCGCATCCTTAGCAGAACGAATGGTCTTGTCGTCAATACCGCCATCTACTTCAATGTCAAAGTCCAACCCCTTCTCTTGGCGCATCTTAGCCAAGGCTGCAATCTTGTCTGCCATTTCTGGAATGTAGGCTTGACCGCCAAAACCAGGATTAACCGTCATAAGCAAGACTTGGTCTGCTAAATTGAGAACATGCTCGATACTTGCTAAAGGTGTCCCTGGATTAATGACCACACCTGCCTTCATACCTGCTGCCTTAATCTTTTGCAGGGCACCATGAATGTGCACAGTTGCTTCCGCATGAATGGTCATGATGTCTGCACCTGCACGCGCAAAGGTTTCGATATGATTTTCAGGATTGGACACCATGAGGTGACAGTCAAAAACCAGCTTGCTGTGCGGACGCATCGCAGCGACCACATCTGCACCAAAGCTGATATTTGGCACAAAATGACCGTCCATAACATCAATATGAACATACTCCACACCTGTTTCTTCCAAGCGTTTGAGCTCTGTTTCAAAATTTGCATAATCTGCGGCTAAGATTGATGGGGCAATTTTGTAATGTGACATGAAGGACCAACTTTCTATGGTTTTTTACTAACTTTTTTATAGGTTTCTCGTGTATTTTGAATTTCACTGAGAAATTGCAGGTAATTCTCATAGCGGCTCTGGGCAATCTCACCAGCTTCCACAGCAGGCTTGACAGCACAAGAAGGCTCGTGGGTATGAGTGCAGGTACGGAATTTACAAGACTGACTGGTTTCAGCGATTTCTGGGAAACAATCCGTTAAAATTTCCGCCTCAGCCACTTCATAGTCTAAAGATGAGAATCCTGGGGTATCCGCAATTTTCCCGCCATTGACATTGTAAAAGCTAACCGCCCGCGTCGTGTGGCGACCACGTCCCAAGCTATCTGAAATCTCACCCGTCTCCAGTGCCAAATCGGGTGCAATCTTATTGAGTAAGGTCGACTTACCGACACCTGTCTGCCCCATAAAGACCGTCACTTGATTGTTCAGGTGAGGCAGGAGTTCATCCAGACTATACAAAAATGGATAACTGATTTTTTCATAAATCGCCTTGAACTTATCCAGTTCAGATCGGTCTTCCAACAAATCTAACTTGGTAATATAAACTAGAGGACGAATGGTTTTCTGTTCTAGCAACACTAAAAACCGATCCAACAAATTTGGATTGAAATCCGGTTCCTTGGCTGACATGATGACCACCGCTTGGTCAATATTGACAACAGGCGGACGCACCAGACTATTTTTTCGCTCCTCAATACTGAGAATATAGCCTTCAGAATTTTCCTCAGCAGAGAACTCGACAAAGTCCCCAACATAAGGCTTCTGCCCCTTTTTTCTAAAATTTCCACGCGCCCGAGTCTGGTAGACAACACCATCTGACTCCACATAGTAAAAACCCGCTAGCGCTTTGATAATTCTTCCTTGCATTTTACTCCCTTGGTCACTTGACCACTTTAATAGCCCTATTATATCAAAATTTTGCTTAAATTTGTGCTGAGCTACTAGTCAAATGCAGAATTTTAGCGTATAATGAAAGAGTTCCGCGGAGGTGGTGGAACGGCAGACACGCATGCTTCAGGCGCATGTGCCCGTACGGGTGTGAGGGTTCAAATCCCTTCCTCCGCATCCTTTAGGACTAGTGACCGCGTTAGCTTTGCTTGATGAACACAAGTTCTATCATCGCTTTGCTGTCTTGTCACTAATCCTAAACTGATTTCAAATCATTTGCCTTGCCTCAGCAGACTTCAGTCTAAACTTTGACTACGTCGCCTTGATTCAATTCACAGACCTTTTTCTTTTGACAGCCTTAGATTGGTGCGATGGATACAAGTGCAATCTTTGATTGGTTGTCTTATTATTACTTCTGCCATGTTGGAAAGGTGGCCCAGCTTGGTACGGCACCGGACTCGAAATCCGGCAAGTGGACTTCGTTCACACGCGGGTTCAAATCCCGTCCTTTCCTTGATTGCAATATACTAAAAGACGAGCCCTGCGCTCGTCTTTATTTTACTTTTCCGACCAAAATCATAGCTCCAACTGAAATACGAACCACATCTAACCAGTCAATCTGGCTGGTGTCCACATTGAATAAGAGCGGTGTCATATCAATGAAGGCCTGGCGTTCTTCTGCCGAACAGGCCGTCGTTTTCACGATTTCTTTCTGAGTCACAATCTCAAACGATTCTTGGAAATGGGCTACAATTTTCTGATTAGAATATTCCTTTTCCTGCAAATGCTCACGAACTTTGGCTCGCAATTCTTGAACGTGCTCAGCTGTCGGAATGACTTTAATCAAAAGACCGTCCTCAGCCAGCACGCGCTTAAATTCTCCATAATTTGCTGGCGAAAAAATATCTAGGATAACATCCATTTTCCTCAATTGAATGGGTAAATTCGCCAAGTCTGACACAAACCATTTCCCACGGTACGTCTGGTCGCTCTTAGCCGCAATCTGCACCGAATCCTTAGAAATATCAAAAGCTAGGATTTCCTTGTCCGTCTTTTGCAAAAGCTGGCGCGAATAATAACCCTCACCACAGCCAATATCAAGAAGGGTCTTGACCTGCGGATAGTCAGACACAATTTCCACAATCGCCGTCAGAATATGGTCATAAAAACCATTCTCCAAAATCAACTTACGATTTTCAAAGGATTCCTTACTGTAATGATCATTCACTTTTTTCCCGCCTAGAAGATTGACATAGCCAAACTTGGATAGGTCGTAGGTGTGATTGCTAGCGCACTTGAGACTATTTCCGTCTTTTTCCAAAGCTTGCCGACAAATGGGACAGGCAAAGAAATCTGCGCTATTATCAAAACGCTGGCGCTTGTCAACCACATTACACCCCAACTTCCTTGAGAGCATCCGCTAATTTTCCAAAATCTTCAATGGAAAGCGCCTCACCACGAACAGTCGGTGTCAATCCTGCCTTCTCCAAAGCTGCTTCCAACTGCGCCTTGACCTCCTCGGACTTGCCGAAACGATTTGTCAAGTTGTTCCACAAGGTCTTGCGACGGTGCACAAAGCTAGCCTTTGCCACATCAAAGAGAAAATCTTCATCTTGAACTTCAACCAAAGGTTGGTCACGACGAGTCATTTTTAGAATGGCTGAATCCACATTGGGCGCTGGCACAAAGACAGTGCGTGGCACGATGAAAGCAACTTTGGCAGTCATGTAATATTGCACTGCGATTGACAAGCTACCGTAAGCCTTTGTGTTAGGCTCAGCTGAAATGCGGTCCGCCACTTCTTTTTGCATCATGACGACAAACTCTTGGAAAGGAATCTTGCTCTCAATCAAGTGCATCAAAATCGGCGTTGTGATGTAGTAAGGAAGGTTGGCCACCACCTTGATCGGCAGGTCTGGATTGGCAAATTCCTTGATACGCGCCTGCAAGTCCGTTTTGAGGATATCTTCGTTGATAACCTTGACATTGTCAAAGTCACGAAGCGTATCAGCAAGGATTGGAATAAGACGGTCATCAATTTCAAAAGCCATGACTTCAGCAGCATTCTCCGCCAAAAATTCTGTCAAAGCCCCAATACCAGGACCAATCTCGATGACATTGACAGTCTTGTCAATCTCTGCCGTATCCACAATCTTCTGCAAAATATTCGTGTCGGTCAAAAAGTTCTGACCAAATGATTTCTTAAAAGTAAACCCATGGCGCTCAAGCACCGCCTTGGTTACGCTGTAATCTGCTATTCTCATGTGTGTTTTCTTTCTAGGAAAATCTTATCTAAATTTCTTTTCTGATTTTTTATACTTAATATTTTTGTCCAGAAGTTTGATTAAGGGTGTTACATACTCAGGATTTTTAAACTTAGGACCAAATACTATTCCCTCTAACTTCAGAACATCATCACGTTCAAGGTATAACCGAGCAATCTCTTGGGTGTTGTCTATCCTAATACTAGCATTATTTGGTTCTAAACTAGCATATTTTAATATACGTAATTCTGATTCATACTTATAATCTGAGGATTTGAACAGGTACCGAATTTCTTCAAGACACATATTAATATCATTTTTAAAATTGTGGTCATGATACTGTTCACATTCTTCCAACATTCCCTTCAATTCATCGATATATTTTTTCAATTGTTCTAATTCTTTGTTTTCAAATAATTCTGTCTTAGAAAGACTAACTCTTCCCTCAGAAAGACAGTCAATATAACAAATTCGGTATAAATAATCACCTTTTTTGCTAACTAAGTCATTTTCTTCTACAGAAGATTCTTCACTCAAGCTCTTTTTACTTTGACTAATATCAATATTTTCTGCAGTAATTGATTGTTTCCATTCAATGCTTGCTAAATCTTTTGCCAAGGTAAAAGTAGCATTATCTAAAACCAAACAAACACCTTCTGCATCATTTCCATACTGAGACCACATAGCCAAATCGTCTGTTTCAGTTGTAAAGCTCATCAAAAACCATGAACTAGGTTCCAAATCATTTGATTTTATCCCATCTAATATCTTAGAAGCTAAAACCTTGTCTAAAACTTTCCCTTCCTCTGGGTCATTCATATAGTTAGCATTACTTAGACGAGTTTTTCCTTTAATTATATACTTCTTTTCGTCGTATAACTCATTATTTTGCTTCAACAAAATTTGCAACACTTTACCAGAAGTATAGTGACCAACCTTAAGATTTTCTGGAAATTTCTTCATTGCTAGTAAATATTTAACCATTTGAACTTGTAGATAAATATCTAATATTTTTTCTAACTTATCTTTATCATTACTATATTTGTTAATCCAGTCTTTCTGAAGCTCATATTTAGTTCTTCCTACCAGATTATATTTCACAGCATCCGTAATAAGTTTAATCTTATTTTTCTTTGGGACATATTTTGAATAAAAGTGGCTATCTAAGGCTTTGGCTACTGCAATAGATACATCTTTATTATCATTATCAGGATACTCCTTTAATCCCAAATTAGTTAACGCTTTAATGCCATTTTCAAGAATAGAAGCAACTGGATTGTTTTCTAATATACCAAAAATAATATCAATCGATTTTTCAGCAGATTGTGTTGACTGTTTAACAGACAAATTTACCAAGGATACCGCATATTGTTCGGCTATGGAGTCAGATACTTTGTCAGAGTCTTTAAATTTATCATAAATGGCACTAAGCGTATCTACTGTGGCTTGGAGACTTGATTTATCTGTTTGCTGAATTGATAAATTTCTTAATGCAATCGCATACGATTCCCCCATATCGGCTGAGTCATTAAACTTATCGTAAAGTGCCTTTACTTTTTCTGATGTTGAGCGTCTAGCTTCTTCATTAGCTTGTTTAACTGACAAACTCACCAAGGAAGCTGCGTATTGTTGAGTTATGGATTCCGATACGGTGTCAAAATCCTTGAACTTATCATAAATAGCGCCGAGCTTATCTACCGTACTTTGTCGACTTGGTTCATCTAGTTGTTGAATTGATAAATTTCTTAATGCAATCGCATATGATTCTGCTATGTCGGCTGAGTCATTAAACTTATCGTAAAGTGCCTTTACTTTTTCTGATGTTGAGCGTCTAGCTTCTTCATTAGCTTGTTTAGCTGACAAATTTACCAAGGAAGCTGCATATCGTTGAGCTATAAATTCCGATACGGTGTCGAAGTCTTTAAATTTATCATAGATAGCACTAAGCTTATCTACTGTGGCTTGTCGACTTGATTCATCTGTTTGCTGATTTGATAAATTTCTTAATGCAATCGCATATGATTCTGCTATGTCGGCTGAGTCATTAAACTTATCGTAAAGTGCCTTTACTTTTTCTGCTGTCGATTGACTTGAGCCTTCCTCAGTTTGTTTAGCTGATAAGTTTAATAGTATCTTCGCATACTGAATAGCGTTATCTATAGATTTCTTATTTTCACATAACTTTTGAGCATCTTCAGATATTCTAGATAGTTCTTCTATAGAGGAACTATTATTAGATTGAGTTACTAGAGAGACTAATTTTTGATTCTCTACTTTTGATTCTTGTTTTAATTGATGTTTTCTATTTTTACTTCCCAAAATAATTATCTCCTAATATCTCCCCATCACATCTTCCAAGTCAGCCAAGGTCACACCAAACAGTTCCAAGCGTTTTAGGAGTTGCTTGCCATTACAGTAACCAATGCGGAGCGCTTCTCCCAGATACTCACGGCGTTTGCGGCTATCGGCTCCCATAAGCAAGCCAAAACGGATAAGGTCTGCTCGGCTAATGTCAAAATTATTCTGATCATCGTAATTTCCCATGACAGATGACAAGGCTTTTTGCAGATCTTCAAAGCTAGCGTGTTCGATACCAAGTGAACGCCCCTTGGTTTTTGATTTTGGGACTGCTTCGCCTCGGTTGAGGAAGGCGTGTTTTGCGGTGGGAACTGCCTGCATAATCATTTTGCGGATGCGCTCGCCGTTGTAGTCAGGATCCGTGAAGACAATAACACCGCGGAGATCATTGAGCTTTTCAATACGTTCTAGGTCATCATCAGAAATGGCAGACCCTCGGGTTTCGTAGGTATCCACATCGTAGAAACGGCGTAGGTTTGCGGTGTCGTCCTTACCTTCGACGACTACCACTTCTTGAATTTTAATTTTCTCAGTCAAGGTTAAAAATCCTCATAGCATTCTGGTAAGTCGCGTCGGCCACTTCCTCCACGGTCATGCCTCGCAGCTCTGCAATTTTCTCCACCACATAGCGGGTGTAGGCGGTTTTATTCTCGCGGCCACGTTTTGGTACGGGCGCAAGGTAGGGGGCGTCCGTTTCGACTAGGATTTTGTCTAGGGGCAAATACTGCGCTGCTTCCTGAATGTCCAGTGCTTTTTTGAAAGTTACGACACCAGAGAAAGAAATCATCATCCCCAAGTCAACGAATTTCTGTGCCTCGGCCAGACCTCCAGAGAAGGAATGCATGATACCGCCTCGTGGTCCCACACCTGCTTCTTTGATGACTTGGTAGGTATCTTCAAGGGCATCACGGGTGTGAACAACGAAAGGTAGGTCGTGATCCTTTGAGAGCTGAATTTGACGTTTGAAAACTTCAAATTGAACTTCTTTTGGGTCTTCCATCCAGTGGTAATCCAGCCCGATTTCACCGAGAGCGATGACTTTTGGATTTGACAGGTTCTGGACAATCATGTCTTCGATGTCTTGGTTATAAGAGCCAGCCTCTGTCGGGTGCCAGCCGATGGTACTATAAACCTGGTCAAAACGTTCTGCCAGCGCAAGCGATTGGGCAATGGTCTCTTGGTCAAAACCGACCACGTTCATCTTAGTCACACCAAGTTCACGCGCCAAGTCAATCTCTTCTTCTTCTTTTCCTAAAAAAATTTCCACATTAAGGTGGGTATGGGTATCAAAAATTTCTAACATACCACTATTATAGCACAGTTTAGGGGATTTTTAGGGAGTGGGAAAGAACTCATAACAACTTATAGAGAGTTCGTCTTCCCACCCCCGCACAGTTGATTAGGTTATCTTTGGAACTTGAAAAGTGAATAAAGATACCAATCAACCACTGCGTTTTGTTATTCTAACTAACATAAATTTAGGAGCTAGACTTGAGCCTAACTCCTCTTTACTATAAAGCGATGACTAGAGCTTGATAGGGTTGCAAGTCTAGGAGGTTTTCCTGCAGCTCCACTTTCTTGTTATTAGTTCTTTTGGTGCATGTGGTAAAACCACTTGTGCAGCCTGATCTTGGAAATTTACGATAACCTGTACACGCTCTTCGCATATACGCTCATAGACAATGACATTTTCCAGGTTCATATAGGCTGGTTCAAACTGGCTGAAGCGAATGGCTTCTCCGTACACAGGGTGACGATAAAGGGCTGTCAAAGCCTTGTAATAGCATCGTGATTAATACTGCTGGGAAAATCAAATCCCAGGAATTACCATATTGGCCTGACTCCAATTTAGCAAAATAGACCGAGAGCGTCAATGTCTTGATCTCACTGTTCCCAATCACCAAGAATGGCAAGAGATAGTCATTCCAAATCCACATGCCATTCAAAATGATAACTGTCATCGTTGTGGGTTTCAAAAGTGGCATGATGACCTTAAAATAAACCTGCACAGGGCTTGCACCATCAATAATTGCAGCTTCTTCGAGAGAAACTGGAATACTCTTGATAAATCCATGATAGAGGAAAAGTGACATACTGAGCCCAAACCCACCATACATAATCACCAAGCCAGGAACATTTTTCAAACCCATATTATCAAACATGCTAATTAAAGGATACATGATGGCCTGGAAAGGAATCAACATTGATGCTGTGAATAAAAGCAAGAGAACTGTTGAAATCTTTGATTTGAAACGAACCATCATCCAAGCCGCCCCCGATGAGATACGGATAATCAATGCCACTGATAAACTTGTAATGAGCAAAGTTAACAAGAAAGAGCTTCCCAGGTCAATCCGCTCAATCGCTGACTGAAGATATTTGAAAGAAAAGTGCTCTGGCAAAGCCATCGGTTGTTTAACGATTTCCGTTTGTGACCTAAAGAAATTTAAGAGCAAAAATACAATCGGAAAGAGGGTCACCAAGGCCATAACCGTTACGATAACATAGCGGAAGTAAGTATTTGATTTTCTCATTGCGCCTCAATCTCCTCACGTTTCGTAAACCAAACCTGTATCAATGATACCGCTGCAATAATCACAAAGAAGATAACTGCTTGCGCTTGCGCCATACCGTAGTTGTTAGAAGTATCTTTTGTAACTTTCTCTTCATCAATTTTGATGATTGGTAGCTAACTATCCACCAAGCTACGATTGCACAACACAATCTCACCTTTTTTTTACAAGATTTACTACTTCTTCCGTATGAGTTTCTAAGGAAGTAGAATTAAGCCATCCAACTGTTTCCGCTTCAACATCCCAATAAAAACTTCTTCTCGTTGAACATCTTGAAGAGTTTGCAAAACTACAATATTATAGCCGTTTTCGGAAGCATTTTTTTCAATACTATCCACTAAATAGGAAAAGAAGGGGTTTGTAATATAGGATACAATCACACCAATCAACTTGGTCCCTTTACCACGTAGCTGGCGTGCGCCACTATTTGGAAAGTAACCCAGTTCATCCATAGCTGCCTGAATTCGCTGCTTAGTCTTCTCAGATACATACGGATGATCATTCATAGCACGTGATACCGTAGTCGGTGAAACATTGGCTAACTTTGCAACATCTTCAATCCCTACCATCTCTTATCCTCACTCATTTCTTGATATTTACATGCTCATTGTATCACATTTTTCATAACTGCTCTAGACCGATACTCTAAATTTCTAGCACAAAAAAACCAACAGACTCGAGTTTCTGCTGGTTTTCATTTCTTCATCTTATGCTACAGCAAGCACTTTGCGCCCTTTACGGCGACGAGCTGCTAATACGCGACGTCCATTTTTAGTAGACATACGGTTACGGAAACCGTGTTTACGCGCGCGACGGATTTTACTTGGTTGAAAAGTACGTTTCACGATGAATACCTCCTGATAGATTTTCGTATTCGTTTAGCCGGCTAGTTATGATCAGTTACTAAACATACCATACTATTCTACAGTTTTTTCCAGTCATTGTCAAGCACATCTATCTTTTCATGTAAATTTTCAACTGATTTTTTTACTCAAAAATAGAAAATTTTAACAAAATACTCTAGCAACAGCTAGTTTATTCTGGTTGCTTCATAATAAGGTCTTAGCAGGTCCACACCATTATGGAGTTGATTAATCAACTCTTGGGTATCCAATCCTTCGCATAAAGGGATATCTGTCTTGATAAGCACTTTACGCAAGTCTCCATTTTCAAGGCGTTTTTTTAGTAGTTGACGATTCTCCTCGGTAGCAGGTAATTTGATACTTGCATCGTTTTCTACATACTGGTAATAGGTTCCCATAATAGGAGCAACCTCTAAAATCCGCGCCTGCTTAGCCAGACTCTCCTCATCCCTCTTGCGCTCAATGATACTCACTTCAACGGAGATACCAAATTCTGTAGCATTTTCATACAAGCGAAAGGCAAACATGGGATCTGATACAGCTTCCTCCTGCCGCAAATAAACCCAGAAATGAGGGCGCGCAATTTGCGCTTGATTGACCCAGTTGCTAACTCGTTCTAAGGTGAAATTCGGATAAACCACTTGAAAATCTTTGGCAATCTGAGAAAAAACGAGACGAGCTTCCTGCCCTTCTCGTTTTAAATCTTTCATGGTTTCTTTCAGATTGCCTGCCTTTTTAGGCATGATATATTTGACTCCCTGAGCAGCCAAATAGGTCGACAAAGCTGAAATATTAATCACGGCTTCCCTCAATATCTACTACCACATAACGGTTTGGTTCATTGCCTTCTGAGTAACTTGTCAAGCCGTCCATTTTAGAAATGATTCGGTGAATGATTTTTCGTTCACTGCTAGACATTGGGTCTGTGTGGTAAGCTTCTTGGTCTTCCAAAACACGCTCAGCCAATTTTTGTGCGTAGCCTTGAAGAACTTCTGCACGGTGTTCTACATAATCATTGACATTGATAGTAATGTAGAAATTACGCTCATAGCGATTGTAGAGGAAGTTTTGCGCCAAAAGTTGCAGAGCTTTCAAAACCTTACCATGGTAGCCGATGACACGGCCTGGTTCATTAGTATCCACTTGGATATTGATAGTACGACGATTATGTGTGGCTTCAAGCTGAGCATCCACATCCATATCATCTAAGATTTCTTGAACATAGTCAGACACTTCTGTCACCACTTGATCAATATCATAGCTTTGTTCCACTTTGATATTCAAGTCTTCAAAACTGTTTGACACAGGTACCCCTTCTGTTACATGCTCATCCTTGATGATTTCAATACGACCTGTTTCTTCCAAGATAGTCTTGGCATCCTTATCATTTTTAAGGATTTCAGCCTTGATGTCATCATCTAATACTTGACCAGATTTTTCAAATTCTTTTACGGCTGCTACAACTTTACCAAGATCAATGGTCGCTTCGGAAACGCTCTTTACTGGTTCATTGAGCTCATTGATTTCACTTGGAACGCCACGAACAGCTTTTTGATTTGCTTTCGCAACGGTTGTTTCATTGATGACATTGATATCTACTTGGGCTGGCTTCTTACCAAAGCCAAAGAAACCACGTTTTTCACGTGCTAAAACTGTAATGTGTGCCTTTTTACGCGGAATATTTAATTCATTCAAACCATTTTGAATGGCTTCTTCCACAGTAGTTCCTGTAAATTTCATACTCTTATCTCCTATTTCAGACTATTTTTTCTTACGAGCTTTCTTTTGAGCACGGCGGATTTTTGCTTCACGCTCTTTCTCTGCATCAATCTTAGCTTGACGTTCTGCAATGATTTTGAAAGGATTGTTCAATAAAAGGGTCTGGAAAACTTGGTAGGCATTTGAAACAACCCAATACAGCGATACCCCACTGGCAGCTGTCAAGGCAAACCAGAAAATCATCACTGGAAAGATAATCATCATGGCTGTCATAGCACCATTTTTTTCAGGTGCAGCCTTATTGGTCAGCCACATACTAAGAAGAGTGAAAACTGCTGCTAATACAGGCAAAACGAAGTATGGGTCTGTCGCCCCTAAATTCAGCCAAAGGAATTGACCAACTTTCAGTTCTGGCACGCGACTGAGGGCTTGAAAAAGGGCAATCAAAATCGGCATCTGAACGAGAATTGGCCACATGGATGCTGTCATGCTAACCCCATTCTCCTTATAGAGCTTAGAAGTTGCTTCACTCAAGGCTTGACGGCTCTCCATATCCGTACCTGGATACTGGGCTTGAAGCTCTTTGAGTTTAGGCTGCAACTCCTGCATTTGCCGCGATGACTTCATTTGAATCTGGAAAAGCGGCAATAAGATTGTCCGAATAATCAACGTAAAGAGGATAATCCCAATTCCGATATGTCCACCAATTGATAAGTGCTGAATAAATTGACCAAACCAATAAACAAGTTGGTTCCATGCCCCCGTGGATTCGCTCGTAACAGCACTCGTTCCACAGGCAGTCAATACGAGAAGTGACAAACTTAACAAGCCTGCCCATTTAACTTTCTTTTTCAAGAGATACACCTTCCTGGTAAATAGTTGCTAATTTTAAAACATGAAGCAGATTTTTTCTTACTTCCTGATAAGGCAAATCCTCTACCCCTTTACGGGCAATCACCACAAAATCATCCTGGGTCAAATGAGGAGAAAACTCCATCAAAACGTGGCGAATTTTCCGCTTGATACTATTGCGTACTACCGCATTCCCCAGCTTCTTGCTCACCGATAATCCAACACGAAAATGACCTTGTTCTTTCGGCAATCGGTAGACGACAAATCTGCGATTGGCAACGTTTTTTCCTTGTGTAAAAATATCGTTAAAATCGCGTTTTCGCTTGACACGATAGCTTTTTCTCATCGTCCACTCCATCTTTCAAAATTAACACTATTATAACATATTTGTAATCAAAATTTCAAAAAAAGCCAATAAACTGCCTGTTTACCAGCTACTTTTGGCAATATTTTTCTCCAAAATACAAAAAACAGAGGAAGATGATTCCTCTGTTTCTTTAGAAAGAGATATTAGCTATCTTTTCTTTTTTTGCCATAGGCGTAAGCGAGAATGCCCGCAAGTCCCATACCTACAAGTGCCCAAATGTCTGATTTAGTTGAACCAGTACGTGGCAATACCTTCTTAGGTGTTGGCGTTGGTCCTTGTGGTGTAGGAGGTGTTGGCAAGTCACCTTTCGGCTCATCAGGAGTCGTTGGAGGTGGCGTTGGTTTTTCTGGCTTAGGTGGGATAACTGTTACTGTATTTGTCTTCTTCGTCAAATCAGTGTTTGGATTATGATTGAATTGTACTGTTGCAGTATTTTCAATTCCCTTAGTGAAGTGTACATCTGTCAAAGCTTTTACATCCTTGATAGATGAGTAAATGATAACACTTACTGTACGTCCTTTAAGGGCTTCCATTGTGAATTCGTCTGAGAAGTCAACCGTTACAAGTTGTCCTTCAACCTTAATTGTACCGCCCAAAGCTACGATAGCTTCAGCTGTCAATTCGCCTTTGTCATTTACTTTTTCAAGTTCAGCAAGTTTAGCTTGGAGCTTAGCTTGTTTTTCTTTCACTTGATCAAGTGCTTTTTGTTTTTCTACAACAACTTTTTCTTGGTTTGCAACTTCCACTTTGACTTCAGCATCTGTCTTAGCAGTTGCCAAGGCTTCTTGTGCTGTTGTCAATGCTGCTTTAGCTGCAGTAACCTTCTTATCAAGTTCTGCAACAACTTTTTCTTGCTCAGCAATGGCAGCAGTATTATCTGTTGCTGGAGCTGTGCCTGATGTCGTTGTAGCATCTATTGATGAAGTTGTTGTATCTGTTGTAGCAGGAGCTTTCAACTCTGCTAATTTAGCTTGTGCTTGTGCCAATGCTGCTTCCAATTCAGTAACGGTTGCTTGCGCTTCTGTTACATTGTCTTTTGCGGCTGCGGCATTTGAAGAAGTTTTAATTTCTTCAAGCTTAGCAGTTTCAGCATCGAGAGCTGCTTGAGCTTTTTCTACGTCTTCGTCAATATAGTTAGCTGTTGCTGCTGGTGTACCTGATACTTTCACAGCTACTTGTTCTTTCTTCACAGTGAAGAGTGCATCCAAGGTATCTGTTACTGTCAAGCTTGTCAAGTTGATGCGTTTATCATCAGCTTGGTCAGCTGGAACAACCGATTTAATATCGAATCGGAAGGCATCTGTAGATTTAGCCAAGAGCTTGCTCAATGCTTGTTCCTTACCATCTACACCGCTAACCGTCTTCACAGGAGCATCTGGAGTTGGCTCTTGTGGTGTCGGTGGATTTGGTGTGTTTGGTGTTGGAGGAGTTACTGTTACTGGAACAGTGTCTTTATGTTTCTTCACACCATTACTATCTGTAAAGTCAAGGTTAGCTGTATTTGGAATGCTTGCAACATTATTTGTCATATAAGCAGTCAAATCAGCATCTGACTTAATGTAAGCAGGGATGTAAAGTTGGATTTGTTTGTAGCCTGCAAGTTTTGCAAAGTCTACAACAGTTGCGATAACACGATTTCCTTCAACTGTTACCTTCACAGCATCCGTTGTGTAGCCATCTACATAAGCAACAACATCGCCGTTGATTGCCAATGCATCTACCAAGTTATCCGTTACAATAAATTCGCGATATGTAGAGATGTCTGCCGGAATGTCCGCATTGACATTGTACATGTACGATTGGTTAGTTGGAATATCCAAGTGAGTTTCTGTACGATTGATTTTCTTATCAATACCAGGCTCATTTGGTGTTGGTGGAACTACAGGAACTGTATTTGAATCCTTCTTAGTAGCAGGATTATTGTTAATGAGGTAATTTGCTGTATTTGGAATGCTTGTTTGACCATCTACCATATATGGTGTCAAGTCTGCGCCATCTTTCACCTTAGCAGCAAAGACAACTTGCATAGCCTTACCTGCGTAAGCTTTAACTTGTTCTTTTGTCAAAGTAACTCGCAAGTCTTGACCATTTGTTGTAATTTGTGCTGATGGAACCATTTGACCATCAACAGTTGCTTTTACAACACCCTCGAATGACAATACCTCTTTCAAAGTATCGGTTACTTCAAAGGCAAACGCGCCTGTTGGTACCGTTGTTTCGATACTATATGTAAAGATTTCTGTACGAGCTTTCAGCGTTGCACTGTCCGCATTGTTTACTTTCTTCACAATCGGTGGTTGATTTGGTGTTGGAGGTGTGACGTTAACTGGTGGTGTCTTCGGCGTATTTGGATCTTCTGGTTTGTTTGGTCTGCCAGGAGTTCCGTCCGCATTTGGATGAGTAGAAATGATGAAGGCATCATTTGGTACTGTATCCAATACTCCTGCTTTCATTTGAGCAGTTACACGGATAACGACTTTGTCTTCGCCTTTCAGCTTAGTAAATTCGCCATCTTTCACGCTTACAACTACATTGTTTTCACCTGATGCAGTCGTTGTGAAGCTTGAGGCATTTGCACTTGTCACTTCAACTTTCTGAACTGCCAAACGAGAATCAACGGTATCCTTGATGTCAAATTGTGTGTAATCTTTGATCGTGCTTGGCAATGTAACGATGATTTCGTAATCGTAATCAGTTGCATTGTCAACTGTCATCTCATCGAGACGATTATCACCATCTACAATTTTCTTCGTGATAGTTGGTTCAGTTGGTGTTGGAGGAGTGACGTTAACTGGTGGTGTCTTCGGCGTGTTTGGATCTTCTGGTTTGTTTGGTACACCTGGTGTGCCATCCTTACCTGGTTTAGATGTAATCAAGAGAGCTGTGTTTGGTACAGTTTCTGTTACACCTGCCTTGATTTCAGCTTTCACACGAACCGTAATGGTTTCGTTAGCTGGCAAGTTCTTAATTTGATCTTTCTTCGCGTCAACACGAACAGCGTTCACACCTGCGCCTGTTGTGGTGAATTTATCTGCGTGGTCACCTTGAACTGTTACAGATTTCACTTCGAGACGTTTATCTACATCATCGTAGATTTGGAAGTTGTCGTATTTAGCGATGTCGCTTGGAAGAGTGACTTTGATTTCGTACTCATATGGTTTCTGAGTATCGATGTTCAACTCATCTACCAACTTGTCGCCATCTACGATTTTCTTCTCAATGGTTGGTTGTGTTGGTGGTGGCGTTACATTAACCGGTGGTGTACGTGGTGTGTTTGGATCTTCTGGTTTGTTTGGTGTACCAGGAGTTCCATCCGCGTTTGGACGAGTCGAAATGATATAGGCATCATTTGGTACTGTGTCCGTTACACCCTTACGAATTTGAGCTGTCACGCGAATCACTACTTCTTGAGCTTGGTCAAGGTTTGCGAATTCACCATCTTTCACAGAAACTTTAACAGCTGTAGCCTTACCTTCTTCACGAGTGATAGTTGGTGCATTGAACTGTGCTTTATGAGCACTTGTTACTTGAACATCTTTCACTTCAAGACGGCTATCAACCATATCTTCAATTGAGAAGCTTGTGTAATCTTTAATGGTGTTTGGCAACTTCACTTTGATTTCGTAAGCGTAATCTGTTTCGTTGTTCACATCCATTTCATCCAAGCGTTCGTCACCTTTCACGATTTTTTTCGTGATAGTTGGTTCGTTTGGTGTTGGTGGGGTTACGTTAACCGGTGGTGTACGTGGTGTATTTGGATCTTCTGGTTTGTTTGGTCTGCCAGGAGTTCCGTCCGCGTTTGGTTGTGTAGAAATGATATAAGCATCATTTGGTACTGTTTCAGCGACACCTGCTTTAATTTGAGCTGTGACTTTGATAACAACTTCGCCATTTGCTTCAAGGTTTGCGAATTCGCCGTCCTTGACAGAAACTTTGATCTTGTTATTGCCAGCTTCAGTCGTTATAAAGCTTGATGCATTTGCGCTTGTCACTTCAACCTTGCCAACTGTCAAGCGGCTATCCACATCATCTGAGATATCAAATTGAGTGTAATCCTTGATGTTGTTTGGCAATTTCACCTTGATTTCGTAAGCGTAGTCTGTCAATGTATTGACTTTCTTATCATCGACACGGTTTTCACCGTCAATAATCTTCTTAGAAATCTCTGGTTTTGTTGGAGGAGTAACGTTAACTGGTGGTGTCTTCGGTGTATTTGGATCCTCTGGTTTGTTTGGTCTGCCAGGAGTTCCGTCCGCATTTGGATGAGTAGAGATAATGTAGGCTGTATTTGGTACAGTGTCTGTCACACCCTTACGGATTTGAGCAGTTACAAGGATCACTACTTCTTGACTTGCATCAAGATTTGCGAATTCACCGTCTTTCACAGAAACTTTGACTGCAGTAGCTTTACCTTCTTCTGGTGTGATAGTTGGTTCATTAAACTGTGCTTTATGAGCGCTTGTTACTTGAACAGCTTTCACTTCGAGACGGCTATCCACCATATCATCGATTGAGAAGGCATTGTAGTCTTTAATGTTGCTTGGCAACTTGACTTTGATTTCGTACTTGTAGTCTGTTTCGTTAGCGACGAATAGGTCATCAACACGCTCTTCACCTTTCACAATTTTCTTCGTGATAGTTGGTTCAGTTGGTGTTGGAGGAGTGACGTTAACTGGTGGTGTCTTCGGCGTGTTTGGATCTTCTGGTTTGTTTGGTACACCTGGTGTGCCATCCTTACCTGGTTTAGATGTAATCAAGAGAGCTGTGTTTGGTACAGTTTCTGTTACACCTGCCTTGATTTCAGCTTTCACACGAACCGTAATGGTTTCGTTAGCTGGCAAGTTCTTAATTTGATCTTTCTTCGCGTCAACACGAACAGCGTTCACACCTGCGCCTGTTGTGGTGAATTTATCTGCGTGGTCACCTTGAACTGTTACAGATTTCACTTCGAGACGTTTATCTACATCATCGTAGATTTGGAAGTTGTCGTATTTAGCGATGTCGCTTGGAAGAGTGACTTTGATTTCGTACTCATATGGTTTCTGAGTATCGATGTTCAACTCATCTACCAACTTGTCGCCATCTACGATTTTCTTCTCAATGGTTGGTTGTGTTGGTGGTGGCGTTACATTAACCGGTGGTGTACGTGGTGTGTTTGGATCTTCTGGTTTGTTTGGTGTACCAGGAGTTCCATCCGCGTTTGGACGAGTCGAAATGATATAGGCATCATTTGGTACTGTGTCCGTTACACCCTTACGAATTTGAGCTGTCACGCGAATCACTACTTCTTGAGCTTGGTCAAGGTTTGCGAATTCACCATCTTTCACAGAAACTTTAACAGCTGTAGCCTTACCTTCTTCACGAGTGATAGTTGGTGCATTGAACTGTGCTTTATGAGCACTTGTTACTTGAACATCTTTCACTTCAAGACGGCTATCAACCATATCTTCAATTGAGAAGCTTGTGTAATCTTTAATGGTGTTTGGCAACTTCACTTTGATTTCGTAAGCGTAATCTGTTTCGTTGTTCACATCCATTTCATCCAAGCGTTCGTCACCTTTCACGATTTTTTTCGTGATAGTTGGTTCGTTTGGTGTTGGTGGGGTTACGTTAACCGGTGGTGTACGTGGTGTATTTGGATCTTCTGGTTTGTTTGGTCTGCCAGGAGTTCCGTCCGCGTTTGGTTGTGTAGAAATGATATAAGCATCATTTGGTACTGTTTCAGCGACACCTGCTTTAATTTGAGCTGTGACTTTGATAACAACTTCGCCATTTGCTTCAAGGTTTGCGAATTCGCCGTCCTTGACAGAAACTTTGATCTTGTTATTGCCAGCTTCAGTCGTTATAAAGCTTGATGCATTTGCGCTTGTCACTTCAACCTTGCCAACTGTCAAGCGGCTATCCACATCATCTGAGATATCAAATTGAGTGTAATCCTTGATGTTGTTTGGCAATTTCACCTTGATTTCGTAAGCGTAGTCTGTCAATGTATTGACTTTCTTATCATCGACACGGTTTTCACCGTCAATAATCTTCTTAGAAATCTCTGGTTTTGTTGGAGGAGTAACGTTAACTGGTGGTGTCTTCGGTGTATTTGGATCCTCTGGTTTGTTTGGTCTGCCAGGAGTTCCGTCCGCATTTGGATGAGTAGAGATAATGTAGGCTGTATTTGGTACAGTGTCTGTCACACCCTTACGGATTTGAGCAGTTACAAGGATCACTACTTCTTGACTTGCATCAAGATTTGCGAATTCACCGTCTTTCACAGAAACTTTGACTGCAGTAGCTTTACCTTCTTCTGGTGTGATAGTTGGTTCATTAAACTGTGCTTTATGAGCGCTTGTTACTTGAACAGCTTTCACTTCGAGACGGCTATCCACCATATCATCGATTGAGAAGGCATTGTAGTCTTTAATGTTGCTTGGCAACTTGACTTTGATTTCGTACTTGTAGTCTGTTTCGTTAGCGACGAATAGGTCATCAACACGCTCTTCACCTTTCACAATTTTCTTCGTGATAGTTGGTTCAGTTGGTGTTGGAGGAGTGACGTTAACTGGTGGTGTCTTCGGCGTGTTTGGATCTTCTGGTTTGTTTGGTACACCTGGTGTGCCATCCTTACCTGGTTTAGATGTAATCAAGAGAGCTGTGTTTGGTACAGTTTCTGTTACACCTGCCTTGATTTCAGCTTTCACACGAACCGTAATGGTTTCGTTAGCTGGCAAGTTCTTAATTTGATCTTTCTTCGCGTCAACACGAACAGCGTTCACACCTGTGCCTGTTGTGGTGAATTTATCTGCGTGGTCACCTTGAACCGTTACAGATTTCACTGTCAAGCGGCTATCTACATCATCGTAGATTTGGAAGTTGTCGTATTTAGCGATGTCGCTTGGAAGAGTGACTTTGATTTCGTACTCATATGGTTTCTGAGTATCGATGTTCAACTCATCTACCAACTTGTCGCCATCTACGATTTTCTTCTCAATGGTTGGAGTTGTACCTGGAGGGGTAACCGTTACTGGCTTAGTTTCCTTCGTTCCGTCAGCTCCAACTGTATTGGTGTAATCAATTTTCGCCTTATTCGGAATATCTGGAGTTGTTTCACCAGCCTTGATTTGAGCAGGAATGGTCAACTTCACTGTCTTACCTGCAAGAGCTTTTTCAACTTTCGCATTGTAGGCAGTCAACTCATCGCCTGTCAATTTCTTACGCTCTGACGCAATGTCTTTCATCGTTGCAGTTACTTTGTTTCCTTCAACTACTACTGTGAAGAATTCAGCTGCATCGCCTGCAATAGTAGGTTTAGCATCTGTTGTATTCAGTGCAGTCAATTTGTCATCCAAGGTATCACTGATAACAAATTTCTTATATTCAGCAATATCAACTGGCAAGTCTGTTGTAACAATGTAGTTATACGGAGTAACAGTCTCAATGTTCAAGTCTGTCACAAGTTCCTTAGTCTCTGGCGTTTCAATCTTCTTATCAATAGAAGGTTCACCTTGTGGAGGAGTCACTGTTACTTTTGGAGTTGTAATAACGTGAGGTTCTCCGTTTGGTTGAATTCCCGTCTTCGTTGCATCATTTGGAATGTTCATATCTGTAACATTCGCTTTAATATGTGCAGGAATATAGAGTTTCAAATGATATTTATCATGAAGACCTGACATCTTATCTTCAGGAACTGTTACAAGAACCTTCTTCGTTGCTTGGCCATCTTTTTGAGCCTCTTCAACAGTCACTTTGTAGTGTTCAGCGATATAAGACTCATCTGATTCACTAGCTGGTTGTCCATCTGGGTGAACAGCAATTAAGAATGGCTTTTCTGTTGTTGACAATTCAATACGCGGATCAAGAACATCTTCTAATTTCCATGACTTGTATTCAAAGATGTTAGATGGCATTGTAATATCGATAACATAGTTATAATCTACCATGTTTTCAATATTAAGATGTTCAACCAACTCTTTTGGTTCAGCAGTTGATTTAGGATCTTCAATCTTCTTATCAATCGCTGACGGTGTCGGAGGTGGTGGGGTAACAGTTACACGGTTAGATGTTTCTGTAAATTTATTATTGATAACGTAAGTTGCCTCATTCGGAATTTCAGCATGGTTCGAATCCGTTCCATATTCATCTGAATGATTGTCTTTAACGTAACGATATTTAGAAAGATCAGCTTCGTTATTAACTTCGGCCAAGAATTCAATAACAACAGGTTTGCCTTCATTATTAACAATATGTTTCGTGCTAAAAGTAGCTTTAAACACTGGACGTTTAACATTTTCAATAGTTTCTTCTGTTAAAGAAACTATCTCAGCCAATTCAGCTCCACGATATACTGTATCGCCAATTTTAACTGTGACATTTTCTACATTAGATGTGAAGTGAAGAACAGGTTCCAATGCATCCGTTACTACAAAATCTTTTGCATTGTAAGGGATACTTGTCTGAATAGTATATCGGAACTCTTGGTATCGACCTGTTAAATCTTTATGTAGCTGGTCATCAACCGTCTTGTTAATAGTTGGTTTATTAATCGGAGGAGTTACTGTTACAGTATTTGATTTAACCTTCGGATTATCATTTACCTGAATTGTAGCTGTATTAGGAGCTTTTGGCAACCCAGTAGTTGTATCCAAGTATTGAGTCAAACTTGCATTAACTTTAAATTTAGCTGCAAATGTTAATGTGATTGGTTTATCTGCATACTGTTTAATCTGCTCTGCTGTCAAAGTGGCAGAAATTGTATGGCGCTCTCCCGATGTATCAACCTTAATTTGATCAGCTGGAAGATTATATGCTGCTCCTTTAGGATCAATTACTACCGTACGAAGAGTAGCAGGCGTGCTGGCATCTGCCATTTCCATCTCTGGAATCAATTCATCCGAAATTGTAAATGTTGTGGCACCTTTCGGAACTGTTGAATTCACCTTATAGATATATGGGTCATTCCAAACAGCAAGCTCAATATCTTCACCAGCTTTATTGATTTTAGCAGTATATGTTCCAGCAGGAACGCCATCAGCTTCGCCAGCAATACGAGTCGTTACTGACGGTTCAACTGTTTTCG